>NZ_JAEDOV010000004.1:0-364309 GCF_017872535.1 Ruegeria sp. HKCCSP351
TGATCCTCCGATCCGCCATGCCCTCCCACAACGACAACCTGACGTTGACGATGCCACCATATCACGGGATGCTGCGTCGCATCCGAGGTCGGGGCTGAGCCCAAAACATCGGATGTTGCGTAGCGATCGAACATCCGCTTTGCGATTTCACGGCAATAGGGAAGTTGGTTCCATCGTGCATCTCCGCCGATCCCGGATACGAAAATCGTGAACTCTCGGCCAGAACGTCCGCCACAAAAGGGGATGTGGCCACCACTTGCAATAACCATTGGCTAAATGGTTTCCTATTCTAATTGTGTCCCGCAATGTGCATGGTTGGGGCCATGTCTTTCACGCTGAAACAGATCAGGTATTTCGCTGCGGCTGCCGAGATGGGCTCGATCAGCGCCGCGTCGCATTCGCTGTCGATCTCGCAGAGCGCGGTGACTGAGGCGATCAAGGATCTTGAGGCGATCTTGGGCGTGAAGCTGTTCGAGCGCCACCCCCGCGGCCTACACATCACGCCGGAGGGGCGGCGGTTTCAGCGCAGCGTCACCGCGATCCTGGCGGAGGTTGCGAATGCGACCCGCGTGCTGGCCGAGGGTTCAAAGCGCGTTGGCGGGCAGTTGAACCTTGGCGTGACCTCTCTGACGGCGGGCTATGTTTTGTCCGAGATGCTGTCGAAATTCCGGCGCCTTCATCCGGATGTCGAGGTGACCGCCATCGAAGATACCGGGGAATATCTGGAGCATCTTCTGGTCGGCGGGGAGTTGGACGTCGCTGTCATGGTGACGACCAACCTGCGCAATGTTCACGCGCTTCAGTCCGAAATTTTCGAGGTGTCGCCCTTCCGCCTCTGGCTGCCGATCGACCACCCGCTGGCCAAGCAGCAAAGCATCGCGCTGCCGGATGTGGCGGATGAACCCCTGATCGTTCTGGATGTCGACGAGATGGAGCAGGAGGCGGTCAAGCTACTCTCGGCCTTTGGTAAACGGCCCAAGCTGGCCTTCCGCACCCGCAGCGTCGAGGCTGTTCGGTCGCTTGTGGCAACCGGGGCGGGCGTCGCGATTCTGCCCGATCTGGTCTATCGGCCTTGGTCGCTGGAGGGCGATCGGATCGTCAGCCGGGATGTCTCCGGGGCGCTTCCGGTGGTTCAGGTCGGGCTGGTCTGGCGCAAGGGTGCGGGGATGTCCGAAGCCACGCAGGAATTTATCACGATGATGCAAACACTAACCGCGTCCGGGGTCCGATGATGGTGCTCCCTATCGGAAAAGCCGATACAAAACCATCTGATTTTTGAATTTGCGATATCTGGTCGCCGGGCGCATCCTCTCAAAAAAACATATCGAACCTTGGGAGGAGTGACATGAAACGCTATCTGAAATCCTGCACCATATTGACCTTTGCGGTCGGTATCGCAGTTCAGCCGGTTTATGCCGAGATGATGACCTCGCTCGGCGCGGGCGAAGGCCAAGTCAGCATCGTCGCCTGGCCGGGTTATATCGAGCGTGGCGAAACGATGGAGGCCTTCGACTGGGTGACCGGCTTTGAGGCCGCCACTGGCTGTATCGTCAATGTCAAAACCGCGAACACCTCGGACGAGATGGTCGCGCTGATGAACGAAGGCGGGTTTGACCTTGTCACCGCGTCGGGCGACGCGTCGCTGCGCATGATTGCCGGTCGTCGGGTTCAGGAAATCAACCCGGCGCTGATCCCGTCCTGGGGCACTTTGGACCCGCGTCTGGAAAGCGCACCCTGGCATACCGTCGACGGCAAGCATTACGGCACGCCCTATATGTGGGGCCCGAACGTGCTGATGTATAACACCGAGGCCTTTGGCGGCAACGCGCCGACCTCGTGGAATGTGGTCTTTGAAGAGCAGATCCTGCCGGACGGGCAGAGCAACTCGGGCCGCGTGCAGGCCTATGACGGACCGATCCACATCGCCGATGCCGCGCTCTACCTGATGCATCACCAGCCGGAGCTGGGCATTACATCGCCCTACGAGCTGAACGAAGAGCAATATGCGGTTGCGCTGGATTTGCTGCGCGGTCAGCGCAAGCTGGTCGGCCGCTACTGGCATGACGCCTTCATCCAGATCGACGACTTCAAGAACGAAGGCATGGCGGCCTCGGGCTCGTGGCCGTTCCAGGTGAACCTGCTGCAGGGTGATGGCGCACCGATCGCCTCGGTCATCCCGGTCGAGGGCGCAACGGGCTGGGCCGACACCACCATGATGCATGCCGATGCCGAGCATCCGAACTGTGCCTATATGTGGATGGAACACACGCTGAGCTCGAACCTGATGAGCGACCTGTCGGTCTGGTTCGGTGCCAACCCGGCTGTGCCCGCCGCCTGTACCGATGGCCGCGGCATGCAGAATGCCGAGGGCTGCACCAAGAACGGCTTTGACGATTTCGAGCGTATCGCGTTCTGGCAGACCCCGGTCAGCAAATGTGAAAGCCAGGGCGAATGTGTGCCCTACTATCGTTGGGTCTCGGATTATATCGGCGTCATTGGCGGCCGTTGATTTGACCTGAAACCTCTGCCGTCCCGGTCCTGCGGGGCGGCAGGCTGCTATCCTAGAGAGACACCATGACTACTGCAGTCCGATTCCGCGGCGTTTCCCGCCATTTCGGAAATGTGAAAGCTGTTGACCGCGTAGACCTTGAGGTCGCGCCTAGTGAGTTCTTTGCCATGCTTGGCCCGTCGGGCTCGGGCAAGACGACCTGCCTGCGGCTGATCGCCGGGTTCGAACAGCCGACCTCTGGCGAGATCGAGATTTTTGGCGCGGAATCCTCGCGCGTGCCGCCCTATCGCCGCCCTGTAAACACCGTCTTTCAGGATTATGCGCTGTTTCCCCATCTCAGCGTGACCGAAAACGTCGCCTACGGGTTGATGATCAAGGGGCTGGGCAAAGCCGAGCGCCGCCGCGCCGCCGAAGAGGCGCTGGAGCTTGTCGCACTGCCGGGTTATGGCGGCCGCAAGCCCTCGGACCTGTCCGGCGGGCAGCGTCAGCGTGTCGCGCTGGCCCGTGCGCTGGTCAACAAGCCCAAGGTTCTGCTGCTGGACGAGCCGCTGGGCGCGCTGGACCTCAAGCTGCGCGAGGCCATGCAGGAAGAGCTGAAAACCCTTCAACGGCAGCTGGGCATCACCTTTGTCTTTGTCACCCATGATCAGGGCGAAGCCTTGTCGATGGCCGATCGGGTTGCCGTTTTCGATCAGGGCAAGATCCAGCAAATCGGCTCGCCCGAGGATATCTATGACCGCCCCGACACGCCGTTCGTGGCGGATTTCGTGGGCTCTTCCAACGTGCTCCACCCAGAGCTGGTCCGCAAACTGACCGGCAAATCGGCCCATGCCAGCCTGCGCCCCGAGGCGATCCGCCTGACCAGTGAAGGCCCGGCGGCCACGGTGCAGTCCTGCGCCTTTCTGGGCTCGGCGACCCGTGTTTCGCTGGACTGGGATGGCGAACAGGTCGCCGTTCTTCTGCCCAAAGGCGCAGAGATACCGGTGCCGGGTCAGACTGTTCACCTGTCCTGGGAGGCCGATGCGCTTTACCTGATGGAGGGCGCTAATGGCTGACGCACGCCCAAACGGCGCGTTCGGACGCCTGTCGGATCTGCTCTGGCGCAGGCCGCGGGTTCTGCTTCTGCTGCTGATCGGCCCGCCCGCCTTGTGGCTTGGCGTGATCTATCTGGGGTCGCTCTTTGCGCTGCTTGCGCAAAGCTTCTTCTCGATTGACGAGTTCTCGGGCCTGATCAATTACGAATTCACCCTGCGCACTTATGGCGAGCTATTCCGCCCGGCCAATCTGGATATCATCCTGCGCACCGTGGTGATGGCGACCAGCGTGACCATCGCGGCCGCGGTGATCGGCTTTCCGGTCGCCTATTACGCCGCGCGTTTCGCGCGTGGGCGCTGGAAGGCGCTGTTTTATCTGGGCGTGATGCTGCCGCTTTGGTCCAGCTATCTGGTCAAGGTCTATAGCTGGAAGCTGATCCTTGCGAAGGAGGGCATCCTGAGCTGGGTCTTTGCAGAGCTGCACCTGACCTGGCTGCTCGAGGCCTACCTCTCGATCCCGGTGCTGGGCGGTAACTCGCTTTCGGTCAGCTGGACGGGCACCTTCCTTGTGTTCCTCTATGTGTGGATCCCCTTCATGATCCTGCCAATCCAGGCGGCGCTCGAGCGCGTTCCGGCCTCGATGCTCGAGGCCAGCGGAGACCTGGGCGCCCGGCCGGGCCAGACCTTTCGCCATGTGTTGCTGCCGCTCGCGCTGCCGGGTGTCATTGCGGGGTCGATCTTTACCTTCTCGCTGACGCTGGGTGACTACATCATTCCGCAGATCGTTGGCACCTCGGCCAGGATGATCGGTCAGGCGGTCTATCAGTTCCAGGGCACGGCCGGGAATATTCCGCTTGCCGCCGCCTTTGCCATCGTTCCGATCCTGATCATGGGCGTCTATCTCTATGTCGCACAACGAAAGGGGGCTTTCGATGCACTCTGACCGCGCCTCCTTCGGCCTGAAACTCGCAGCAGGGGCGGGGCTGACTTTCATGCACCTGCCGATCCTGTTGATCTTCGTCTATGCCTTCACGACCGAGGACAAATCCTATCAATGGCCGCCCCCCGGCCTGACACTGAAATGGTTCGCCGTGACCTGGGAGCGTCCGGACGTCTGGGAGGCTCTCTCCCTGTCGGTGCGGGTTGCCAGCATCTCGACCGTGATCGCGCTTCTGTTGGGCACGCTCTGCGCGGCGGCCGTGGCACGCGCCAAGTTCTTTGGTCGCGAGACGATCTCGCTGCTTGTGATCCTGCCGATTGCACTTCCCGGCATCATCACCGGCATCTCGCTGCGGGCGGCCTTTAACCTGGGGGACATCCCGTTCAGCTTCTGGACTATCGTCCTGGGCCACGCGACTTTCTGCATCGTGGTTGTCTACAACAACGCGGTGGCGCGGTTCCGGCGGACTTCGGGCAGCCTGGTCGAGGCCTCTATGGATCTGGGCGCGAATACCTTCCAGACCTTCCGCTATGTCATCCTGCCCAATACCGCCACGGCGCTTCTGGCGGGCGGCATGCTGGCCTTCGCCCTAAGCTTTGACGAGGTGATCGTGACCACCTTTACCGCCGGGCAGCAGCAGACGCTCCCAATCTGGATGTTGGAAGAGCTGGTGCGCCCCCGTCAGCGCCCCGTGACGAATGTCGTTGCCATGGTCGTGGTGCTGGTGACCTTCCTGCCGATCCTCGGCGCATATTATCTGACCCGCGGCACGGAGAGCGTGGCCGGGCAAGGCAAATAAAGTAGAAAGGGCTCCCTGATGGAAACCAACATGCTGATTGGCAATTCTTTCGAAGCAGGCACGGATCAGGAAGAAATGGTCCTGAACCCCCGCACGGGCGAGGTGATTATCCAGATCCCCGAGGCCGACCCGGCGCAGATCGACCGCGCCGTCACGGCGGCGCGCGCGGCCTTCACCGGCTGGGCGCTGACCACCCCCGGCGAGCGCGCGGGCTATCTGCTGCGGATCGCGGATGCGGTCGAGGCTAATCTGGAGATGCTCGCCCAGCTAGAGGCACTGAACTGCGGCAAGCCGATCGACGGTGTGCGCAATGACGAAATTCCGGCGGTCGCGGATTGTTTCCGCTTCTTCGCGGGCGCGGTGCGCAACATGCATGGGCCGATTGCCGGGAATTACCTGCCGGGCCATACCAGCATGATCCGCCGCGACCCGATCGGCGTCGTCGCCTCGATTGCGCCGTGGAACTATCCGATCATGATGATGGCCTGGAAACTGGCTCCGGCCCTTGCAGGCGGCAACACCGTTGTCATGAAACCGTCCGAGCAGACGCCCCTGACCGCACTGGCTTTCGCCAAGATCCTAGCCGATATCCTGCCGGAAGGCGTGGTGAACGTGATCGCCGGCAAGGGCGGCTCGGTCGGGAACGCGCTGATCAACCATGACGGCGTCGATATGGTCTCGATCACCGGGGATGTGGCGACGGGGAAAAAGGTGCTTCAGGCCGCCTCGCGCACCGTCAAGCGCACCCATCTGGAGCTGGGCGGCAAGGCTCCGGTCATCGTCTATGACGATGCCGACCTGTCAGCGGTGGTCGAAGGGCTCAAGGCCTTTGGCTATTACAATGCCGGGCAGGACTGCACCGCAGCCTGCCGGATCTATGCGGGCGCAGGGATCTATGAAAACCTTGTGGCCGAGCTGTCCGCCGCAGCGGCCAGCATCGTCTATAACAATGCCGATGACAGCCTGAACGAGATCCCGCCGCTGATCTCGCCGCGCCAGCGCGACCGGGTCGCCAGCTTTGTCCAGCGCGCCGCTGACCTCTCGCATGTCGAGATCGCCACCGGTGGCGCAACGGTGGACGGGCCGGGCTTCTACTACAAACCCACCGTCGTCGCAGGCGCCCGCCAGGAAGACGAAATCGTCCAGCGCGAAGTGTTCGGCCCCGTGGTCTCGGTCACCCGGTTCACCGAGGACGACCCGGTCGTCGATTGGGCCAATGACAGCCAATACGGCCTGGCCTCGTCGGTCTGGACCGGAAATATCGGCCGAGCGATGGATGTCGCCGCCAGGCTGCAATACGGCTGCACCTGGGTGAACACACATTTCATGCTGACAACGGAAATGCCGCATGGTGGGCTCAAGCAATCGGGCTATGGCAAGGACATGTCCATGTATGCGCTCGAGGATTACACTGCGGTCAGACACATCATGGTGGCGCATTGACTGCGAAACTGGAGTTTCCGGTCTTGAACAACTCGGCACTTGGGAAAGCGTCGCGTCACCCCTTGCAACGGGGGTGTCCGGACGTTTGGAAAGTTGGGCGCTTCAGCAGGGGAAGCCGCCGTTCGCAATTCTGAGTCCAAGGCCCGGAAAGTCCCGCATGTAGCGAGTTCAGACAGCCTTTGTTTTGCGCTCGCAGCGAACGGCAGGTTCGACGGGCAGCCGGTAGGTGTAAGCTTCTCTTTGTTTATACTTAATTTTTCTTAGATTGACCAAGCGGCAATGGCAGCCTGATCCGATCAGTCCATATTGAGTGTTAGTGCATGACGGGCCTCTGGTCTATGTGAACGACGATTTCCGGAGCAGGCGGCTGGTATCCCAATGCGCTATGTGGCCGCTTGGTGTTGTAGTGTTTCCTTCAGCCTTCAATGATGATCTGAGCTTCTGTGAGCGATTAGAGAATTTCACGGTTCAACAGCACGTCGAGGAACCGCGCGCTGAAACTCTCGATATAACCGTTCTCCCAAAGTGATCCCGGCTCGATAAAGGCCGTCTTGACACCGACCCTCGCGATCCAATCCCGAACGGGCAATTCAACCGATATGGGATTGAACCGACGCCTGATAGGGATCAAGGCGTAGTCTTTCCGCTCAAACGGCCACAATGTCTGCTAGACCCGCAAAGCAGACGCCCAACGAGCTCTTTCTGATGGCTGCTTCTGACCTCACCAACGCGTATCCTACGCTTTATTTCGATTGGTTGTTAAGGCAATGCGACCGGGTTTTCATCGAGTGTCCGGAGGTAAGAAATCAAGTCTGCGCGATCCTGATCAAACCAAACTCCATCTAAGTCCATCTTTGTTCCCGGAATGTATTCTCGTGGACGCCCAAGAAACGAGTTGAGATTGTCGTAGTCCCAGACACCTGAAGTCGCTGAGAAAGCCGTCGAGTACTCGTAGCCATCGTACGAGCCAATGGTGCGCCCGAGAACTCCCCAAAGTGGCGGACCTTCATTGGCTTGAACTTGCCCATTGTTCTCCAGGCTGTGACAGGCTTTGCAGGCACCTGCCAGAGTTTTTCCTCGGCCCCTGTCGGCATTACCAATCAAGTGCTTCACACTAGGGATACTTGCACTTGTAGGTACGCCAGCATCCAATAGCATGGTCACGATTTCGTCGTGCCCACGCAACGAGGCGAAATGCAGTGCTGTCCCAAGCCAAGGATCCACGACAGTTGGATCAGCACCGGCTTCCAAAAGCAATCGAACAACTTCTGTGTGTCCGTTGCTTGACGCAACATGGATTGGGTATGCAAAAGTTTTTTCGTACTCAGCATTGGGAAGAGAGTAGTTTGGGTCGGCCCCAGCCTCCAACAGGGCCGCGACCACGTCCGTACGACCGAACCGAGATGCTACTACGAGTGGTGACGAACCTTCAAAACGAGCGCCTGTGGTGCTCGGCAGATCCACCGGCACTCCTTTTTCGATTTCTGACATAACTTTTGCGACATCGCCTTTTCGAGCCATCAAGTGGATCATTTCAGCGGAACTTGTCGACATGGTGGCGCATAGCGCAGCCACCCCCGCGAGAAATGTTTTCCAAGTTCTGTTCATTGCGGCATCCCCCCGGTTGTGGGAGCCTTAATATCACAACTAGTCGTCAATTTCATTTCTTGCAAAGAGTGGCCGCTTTGTCCCGCAATTCGGACATCGATCGATTTTCCCCAAATAACCGCTATGCGGGACAAACCGGCCGAACGACAATCGACGCAACCCGCGCATGAGCGGTCTTTCAACGAAAGAAAGCGAATGACCGCTCTTGAATTAGAGTGCCCGACTCCTCTGAGAGGACCGACCCACCTGCGGAAACTGCAACTTACCTGTCGTTACAAGTTACCTCTCGTTACAAGCCCTCTGATGACGCTTCAAGTAACAGAAAAACGGCCCAAGGAAACCAACTGAGCAAAACAAGTGTCATCAGCCGGGCGTATACCAGATTGGCGACGTATAAGCTCGCTCCTGCGTCTCTGTCGGCGCTTCTTCGGGCAGCGACGCGCCCATTCGGAAGGCATCGTAGACCGTCCATCGTGGTGTCGGGATTTCAATGACCCGGGCGTAGTAGAAAGCCGATTGCGAGGGATCGAAGTCGGGGTCAGTCCAGACCGTACCCATCTCTGCCTGACCAATCGAGTTCGTCCACGTGGCGCGCTCCACGTCGACGGTCGATCCGATGGCGGGCAACTTGCCGTTCGCATCGGGCTCGCGGTCCCCCGCCCAGACAACGTCATAAACTTTCTCCTGTGTCTCGCCATCGGCATCGAGCCAGCCCTTGACGATCTGAATGCGATCGAGGTTACCACCAATGGGGTCCTTCAAGGCATAGACCATGAAAGTAGGCGCTTGCGCGCCTTCCGGTGCCGCGGACAGATCACCTCCCATTGGCGTACCCTTTGCGTAGCCCGCCGTCGCGGGGGTCCGCGAGGTCAGATCATCCGTCGTATAGTTCCATCCACCGAAGAAACGCACGCCAATACGTGAACCTGTGGTGGCGTAGACCTCCTTTCGTTCCATCGCGTCGAAAATCGCTTCTCGCGTGTTATCGGTCGCCCAGACCGCTGCTAGACCCGAAGCGACCATCTCCCAGCCAAGGATCGCCACATCACCGAACTGGCCAACGATGTGCTCAGGCCGTTGCGGGTTCGGTTCGGCACCGGAGTGTTTGCCGAAGAAGTTGTCTTCCTGTGCGGTGGCGAGCGATGTATGGCTGTCGGTCGATCCGACCATGCCGAACTTGTAGGGGTTGGTGCCGAGCCGGGCTTCGAGCTTCAGGCCGGTCTTCAGCGCCTCGCGCGCGTACTCGCCCGCCAGCATGTCGTCAGTTTTCAGTTCCGACAGGTTCAAGTTGCCCTTGTCCCAGGTCTCGTAGTCTGCGAATTCGTCGTTGGGGCTGAGGAAGGGATGTGTTTCCCCGTCCCCCTTGATCTGCGTCGCCTCGTACATTGGTTCCCGGAGCGCGCGGGTCGCAACATATTCCTCGTCGAGTTCGGTGCCGTCATACTGAACGGTTTCGGGGAACATGATGCCGTTCGATAGATTCCCGTTGTGCGCCAGCGCCAGCACGTCGCCGCGCGTGCGCTCTTCGTAATTGGCCATCCAAGACCAGAGGTCTCGGGGGTTGATAGAGCCCATTGGCGCTTCAGTTGTAAATGGGTCGACCATGCCGGCCTTTTCGCCTCCGTCGCGGTAGATCACTACGCGATGCATATTCCCGCCCTGAATGAGCGAGGTCCATTCATAGCCTATGAAGCTGGTAAACAGGCCAGGTTCATAAGCCTCTTCGGCAGCCTCGATCTGGCGCTGCCAGACTGAGCGGAAAGGCTTTGAACCCGCTTCGACTGCAAGAACCGGGGAAATGGCCTCACCACGCGAATAGGCGTCGATCAGTTCCAGCGCCGCAGCCACTGCTTCATTCCCGCCATTCGCCACCATGGTAGCAATACGGTTGCCCTCGGGATCCGACATGATGGCCGGGTCCTGCGCGTAGATCATATCGAAGAGACCCATGTTGTCGGAATGGTCGGCGACCACCAGCCAGTCAAGCGGCCGCGACAACCTTGCCATGAAGCCTGTCGTGGCTTCCACTTCCTGTCCTTTGGCGAAGCGATAAGCGGCTCGGGCGTCCAATCTGTTGCCAAAGGCACCCGCATCAAAAGAAGTAGAAGTGTGCAGGTGGGTATCTCCCCACAACGGGCGGTCGGGTATGCCTCGTTGGGCGTAAGGAGAATACGACTTGCCGGGGAAAGCCTTGCTAAGGCTCGATCCCTCAGGTGTTGGTTCGAACGGCAGAGCTGCTGTACCGCAGACGGAAAGTGCTGTCGTTATCGAAAGAAGTAATCTCATAGTGTCCCCCACATTCGGTCCGCATCAAGCTTACCACAGGATGCCCGCACCAGGCTAAGTGAAGTGTGATTTTTTTGTATTCCTTTGACTCGGATCTGGCATCAAAAGCGGACACTCGCGCCGAAAATGCAAATGTCGGGTCCTAATCTAGCGCAAACAGACACAGTAAGATCATGACTTCGGCTTTGGGCTCAATGCGGTCTTTCAGCCAAATTTATTGAACGGCTGCAATGCGGGACAAACCGGTCGCTCATTCGGAGGTGAATGAGCCGAAATGTGTTTGCAACTTCCTTACTCCAAATTGCATCGATCCAGAATTTCTCTCGCTCTGAGAAAATCCGGCAAATCTCTTCCCTCCGTGAACTTTGTCAGGATTGGCTCCAGATGGTCGCGCGCAGCTTGCAGATCCCCGGACTGCAGGCGCAACTTCGTGAGATCCACCGCCGCCCGCAGCTCGAAAAGCCGCGCTTGCCGCGCTTGGGCTGCTGCCTTGGCTCTCTCGAAGCACTCCTTCGCGGCGTGATGCTCCGACGCGTCTTTGCAAAGAAGAATGTTTCCGCGGATCCGGTTAAATTCCGCATCCCACCAATGACCACCCGTATTTCCACCCATCTCGGACGCAGTCTCAACGATCTGCAGCGCAGCCTCGGCATTGCCCTTTTGGGCGAGCGCCAACGCAAAGGCGGCGTCCAACGGAAAACACCAAGCTCCCCAGAAACCCTGCCATCCGGAAATCGACCTTTCCATACGAGCCAGGCCCTCGGTTTCGGAGCCAGTTTCGGTTTCCACCCAGCCGACAAAACCACTTGCCAGATCGCGTGCCTCCGGCGGTAAACGTCCGGCATCCGTCAACGCGATAAGGCGACCGGCTTGTGAATTGATCGCATCATACTCCGATCTGAGCATCATGACGATCAACGAACAGAAGAGCGTTTCGAGAAGCGAATAGCCGTGGTTCAGGCGAATTGCCTGCCCGATCGCTTTATCCGCAATCTCCTTGGCGCGATCCGGATACCCTAAAACACACAAGTTCACTGCCTTCAGACTGTGGGCACAAAGCCCCGGATCGTGACCACCGTAGTGAAATGTCATCCAATGATGTTTTTCCTCTTCATAAGCCTCAATGCCTTTTTCCGTAGACGTCAGCGCACCGGCAAAATCGCCCAGCAAGGACAGAGCAGCCCACTCGCAGTGGTGACCTTCCAATTCGAGCGCTTCGTCCCCGATTTCCTTTGCCAGTGGAATAAGTCGATTTGCGAGGTCGTGCATCTTTGGCACTGCGCCGAGCATGAAATAGTAGAACCAAAGGCCCCAGAGTGCTTTGAACCGTTGCTCCGGCGCCCCGTGATCATCGCCAAGCTGCAGGGCGGTAAAGTAAGTTTCATACACTTCATCACTGGCGGGGCCGAGCACCTGTACCTGGCACGGTCCAATTGAAAGCAGGACGTCGATTTCCTTTGCGTGGCGCGCTTCACTCGCCGAAATCTCCCGCAAGTGTTCCAAAGCACGCGAATAGTTCTCAAGTGCTTCGGCAAATCCAGCAGTTTCATTGGATCGATCACCCGCCGCTATCCAAAAATCGATCGCCTCCGGGCGCAGACCAGCCTCCGTCAAATGATAGGCGATCATCGCAGGATCACTGTATTCGGCATGTTCCATGAGATGGCGTCCGATACGCTCGTGCAAATCGGACCGTCGCGACTTGAGAAGCGACCCATAGGCGGCTTCCTGGATCAAGGCGTGCCGAAATTCGTAGACGGCTTCGGACCCCGAACCGCGCCGTGACAGAAGCCCTTCCAGTTCAAGTGTTCTTAGCGACGAAAAAAGTGTTTCTTGATCGGCTTGATAAGCAACCAGAATAAGATCGGCTGTGAAACGACGACCAATGACTGCGCCAAGCTGTGCAACGTCTTTGACAGGCGACAATCTGTCCAGCCGCGCCATCAGTGTCTCTTGCAACGTCATGGGAATGGCTTGCTGAGGGATGTCACCCGCGACCACAAGGCGGTCCCCATCCTCTCGCAGATAGTCCGAATGAAGTATCGAGCGTGTCAATTCCTCAATAAATAAAGGCACACCGTCCGTACGTTGCGCGATCTGGTCTTGCACGCCGGCGGGCAACGAACGATCTTGCGTAACCGCTTGAATAAGAGCTCGCACCGCCTTCCGGTCCAGTCGCTTCAGCATCATGAATGAAACATGCGGATCGTTGGTCCAAGCCACTTCGACACCTGGACGTGCTGTGACGACCAGTAAAATCGGCAGTCTGGACGCAGCGTCGACAACTCGATTGACGAATTCCAGTGTTGAATCATCGCTCCAATGCAGATCTTCGAACACGATGAGCATGGGCCCCTTCGCGCTGCGTAACTCAACCATTTCCATTAGCTCAACCAGAACATGTTCCCGGCGCAATTCCGGATCAGGTTCGATGTCCGACATCGTGCGAGCGTTTTTCAGACGGAGGAGAGACGCGATTATCTCGTTTGGATTTTCACCAAGCGCGGACTTGAACTTGGACAAGCGTCTTTCAGGGTTGTCGTCGTGGGCAAGCCCTGCCACGTGCTCAAAATACCCGATAACGGGCGCAAAAGCAGTTCCCCTGTGAAAATTCGAACACTGGAATTGCAGTCGGGTGATGTCGTCATTCACAATTTCGCGTCGCAGGCTTTTGAGAAGCCTTGATTTGCCAATTCCAGCTTCTCCCGAAATGAAAACAACGGAACCGGTTCCCTGCTCCACCGAAGCCCATCGGCGCCGAAGCAGGTCGGCTTCCTCTGATCTGCCCACCAAGTCAGTAATGTCGGCGCCGCGCAGCACATCGAACCGGTTGGTGCCTGTCTTCTCGTGTAAAACGCGCCATGCGGGCAGAGGATCGGAAAAACCGGAGATTTGTTGCGCGCCCAACGCTTCGTAATCGAAGACATCTCCGACCAACGCGTGAGTTTCTGCCGAGATGACGATTGAACCGGGGTCGGCCAGGGTTTGGAGGCGGGCCGCCAAATTGGGTGTCTCACCGACGACCGAGTCAAAATCAGTCACTGACGCACCCGTCATATCACCGATCACGACCGTGCCTGTTGCAATCCCAATTCTGACTTCCAGACTGTCCGGGGCGCCAGGTCCGACGGGTGAGACTTGGCTTACACTCGAGACGACATTTCGCGCCGCCCGAACAGCGTTTTCACTGTCATTTTCTTTCGCGTCCGGAAACCCGAAGTAGGCGAGGACCCCGTCGCCCAGCAACTTGGCCACATGGCCACCATGATCGACTATCGTTTGGGAAACTGCGTGATGATACTGCTGCATGAGGCGACGGAGATCTTCCGGGTCGAGTTGGGCAGACAGTTTGGTCGACCCCACTAAATCGCAGAACATAACGGTCAATTGCCGCCGTTCGGCCAGCACGTCTTCCTGCTCAGTTCTTGGCTGTTTCTTTTCAGAGGTTTCGTTCGTTTCCAAGAAATTGAGCGCGGCAATCAATTTTCGCCGGTGACCAAGGGAAAGGCCCAACGAGATCAGATCATCATCAGTCAGATGGTGCAGAGTCTCGAAATCCACATCGTTATCGTTGAAAACACTCAGATACTGCCCAAGGGCCAAGCTCTCGAGAAACTCAGTCAGATCTACCATCGGCGCCCCTCAAAAACCTTTAACTCGCGCTCACGGCACTCGTTGCAAAGAGACCCTAGCAATAACTTAGAAAGTTGTCGCTGCTTACTCTGAACCGCACCGGGTTAGCCGGAGGCTCCAATCACTTCAACCAGGAAAGATTGCTAGCCAGCAGAGATGCCTTCTGGCTAATATGCACCGTCACTCTCGCCGAGTGGAGCGAATTTGGTGCGGCCTAAAAGGCAAGTCTACGAGCCTAGCCGAGACTGGTTCGAACCGGCTGCACAGTATCCATCGATACGCTTATTGATCCTTGTCAAGATTTGAACGAGCAAGGAATGGTACAGTCAATGGTAATTCAGGGCTGAAGCGCTTGAGAAGACTACCGGTGACCGTATCACGTTGCGCAGGACCGCAGTGTATTCGGTGGCAGAAGGCAAGATTGTGCTGGAAGAGTTCTTCATGCTGCCTAAGTAAGAAGAGCGATTAACAACATCGTCTATTTGTTGGTTTAATCAGTGCGCATGGCTCTTGGGCGAATTGAAATTCCGGACGGAGGTCGGGAATGCAACACAGAACAGTGGCATATTATGTAGGAGTTGATGCTGACGACGCGTCGATTTTGGAATGCGCTGAAACTGCCCGTATTCAGAACGGCCACTTGATTTGTGTAATGATCGCGGCTTTACCTAACCTGCCTTACTTAAAGTATGGATCAAACAGGTTCGTTGAGGGGGGTCTTCCCTCAAACTGGTTGGATGTTCTTAACGCGCAAAATGCCGCCTTGATGTCCCGCGCCACTGAAGTTGAAGCGTTTCTGGTCGAGCAGGGCGTACCGGCAAATGTGATCGCCTTTATGGGATCTGGAGCAGAGTTACAGCATCTTGTGGCAGGACAAGCAAATTGCTCTGATATCGCTTTTCTAGACGCTGAGTTGCGAAAAGACCCCGATTTATTTCACAAGATCGCGTGCGGAGTGTTGTTTCATTCGCCGGTCCCCCTGATGATCAATGGAGATCCGTTTGCCCAACGCGACTGCATTTTTTTGGCATGGAATGATAGCCTGCCTTCGTCTAGGGCTGCGCATTTAGCTTTACCCTATTTTCTGGCGGCCAACGAAGTTGTGATTGGGTGTTTTGATTTGCCGTCGCCTGATGACGTAAAAGATCAAGTGCCCGGAACTGACATTGCTGGATGGCTCAGCCATCACGGTTGCAACGCGACCGTGTCGCAGTTCCCATGTAGTGGGGCTTCGATCGAACACTGCATTCAAGAACGCGCAAGAGAATTGGGGGCCGACCTCGTTGCTATGGGCGCTTATGGGCATTCTCATTTGCGTGAGTCAGTTTTTGGGGGAACGACGCAAGCAATGTTAGAGCAGACGAGGTTGCCAGTGCTTTTCGGACACTGATTAAACGAACCGGCGACTGTGATTTGCTGGGAGCCATAGCTAAAAATGTTCACCTGCAAATGCGGGAGCAGCCAGTTGTTATTAGGGAATCGCTTGAGATTGATGCTGGTTTGCCCGACTGTTTCAGCCAAGGAAATCTATTACAATTGACGTCAGTTCGTCCCAGTCAGTAAATTCCCGAGCCCCATCTTGTGGATCGATTTTTCGACCGAGCAAGACAACGTGCTTAAGGACCTCCCTCTCAAAATACCCGTAGTTCTCGGGCCTCACCGCGCCTGCGATCAACGCCGTCGCATTCGGTTCAAAACCTGTTCGCATAAACATTTCGTTGAGATAGTCGCGTGCTTCTTCTCGACCTGACGCGAAAGAAGCTTTTAGACCAACGGAAAGCACGAGAGACTTTCGTTTAGTTAGGGCATCTCTATTTGAAGTGACAAAAGCCTCGAATGACTCGGGGTGCCTACGTTCGTGGACAGGGGCCAGAAGAACAACCTTGACCACACCGTCAAGCGATACGTGGCCAGAGAAATCATCGGTATTGATCAGGTTTGTTTTGAAACCGGCATTCTTCGCGACATTACAGATGAAACGCGCAATCTTTGCTGTGTGGCCTTCGACGGTAGCGAAGGCGATGAGTACGGTCATTCCGATCCTCCCAAAATCGGCCTGAATAGATTTTTTATTATGAGAAAGTGGCGAGCGTTGCCCTTGATCTCCATCAAAGGCGTTTCTTGGCAACATATCGGGATAGTTGTGGTACGTAATTGCTGTCCAAGCGGAGAATGATTTTGAGGAAGTTCGCGACGACAGCTATTTCCAAGAGAACTTGCTTGTTTCGGCTGACAATTTTGAAACTAGCAAGGCCAAATGGTCCGTTTTGCTATCTTAAGGAAAAGGTCAAGGCAGCGGTGAAAATTGTAAAACTGATGCACCCGCATAGTCACATCCATACCTAAGCTGGAAGAGATGAACCTGAACCGGCCAGACAGTAGGAACTCGACTAAGATTATTGAAAACGCAAGCATTCCAAGCCCAGACGCGAGCTCTTGATGAAATGATCGCGGTGGCCATCCCAGAGACCAAGAAAAACCCAAGGGAGCCAAGATCAGCAAAACGTAAATCAGCGCCAGATAAGGCCATTTCATACGGTTTTGCTCCACTGCGCTAAAGGTAGGCAACTCGGGCTCACTTAGAATAAACGCTAAGCTGACCTGGGGTTCCGATCAAGACTACTGAGATTGGTGTTAACTCCAGCACGACCTGGCAAGTCTGTTGGACGACGGTTCCCGTTTCTGTTCGTTCAACCGGTGCGAGCGATCTGGCGACGGATGAGGTTGTATGCTTGCGCAAGATCAAGGTCCTTGACCGCGTTTTCTGCCATAATGTTGCGCGCGAAATCAGACCAAAGGAGGAGGCTCAAAAAATGCTAGAAGACAAAAAGTCCCCGCAACTTTTCACTGGAACGCATCCGCTCTCCGACAACTTTCGGCGTGAAATGGAAACGTTGATGTCGCGTTTTTTGGGGGGAGGATCACCCTTCCTGCCGATGGAAACGGCTGCGCAACGCACGGGTTTTCCGTCTCTCGATATGACGGGGGCGATTTCACCGGCAATCGATGTCCAAGAAACGGATTCTGCGATTGTCCTGACGGCTGAATTGCCAGGGCTGGAAGAGGATGACGTGGAAATTGAAATCAAGGATCGTAGACTAATCCTGCGCGGTCAGAAGAAGATTGCGCATGATGAAACGGGCGACCTGCGTGTCAGCGAAAGAAGCTATGGCAGCTTTTCCAGAGCCATGTCGCTACCAGACACTGTGGAAATCGACAAGATTTCAGCAACATTCGACAAAGGCGTTCTACATATCGAAATGCCGAAGACTGAGCCTCAGGATCCAAGCCGTAAGATCAAGGTATCGTCGAAATAGACGGTCAGCTGGCTCGATACGAAGCTTGAAAATGCCAAAGCAGAGGGTCGATCATTGATTGGCCTTCTTTGAGCTGCGGCCTGAAAGATGTTTTTCGGTTGAATCCGGGCAGACATTGCAAGTGTTTATATAAATGCGTTTTTTGTACATTCGCACCAGGCCATGGGTTTGGTGTTGCAGCGTGGTAGAATGCCCTCACGCGTTTGGATAGGGGGCCTTAATGCAAAACCAGAAGCGAGTAGCATTACACCCTCAGGACACGCTGGTGAAGGTGAGGTTCGGGCCTTTCTGGAGAGCCTGACCGGACCATCGCGCAGAAACGTGAATTGGCTGGTCGATAAAGCTCAGACCGTTTCTGTTGACGATGGCAGGGTGTTAAGCCTTCGACCTAAAGGCAACCTGCCTCCGCATGATAACGATATTGCGACCCTACAGTGGGTTGACGAGGGTTACACAATAACCACGTCAGCAGGGCGCAATATATGGGTATACGGACAAAAAGCCTCATCGGCGTCTCTTAATCATGGCGACATGATCGAGTTTGGCGAAACGAGCCCTATGTCTCGATACAGGTTGTGCGATCACTCATTTCCCGCGCACCATACGGTCGAAGATATCTTTAGTGACGCATATGCCTACGCCCGAGCGAGCCGCCGACCTTTTGCTAAAAAGATGTCTGGTGCCCTGCGCGATAGTGGACGGCGGCTTGCGTCTCAGACCACGATACTGTTCAGGATAACAGTTCTTGCAACGCTTCTTGTGATCGCGGGGATTGGGTACCTGCTTTACTAGAACGACCGGCGCTTGGCGGATATTATCGAACAGGAGTCCCGTAAGATCGAAGCGGTCGCGGTTATGCTCGCCCAGACGCGAGAAGATGCACTTACGCCTGATGAACTGGCTTCGTTGCTGTCTGACGTCAGCACCAATGGGACAGTTTAGGTCGATTTGATAAGAGAGGGTTTCTGGCTCTTCGTAACCGCCAAGGAGTGGAGATGAGACAGAAACCCGGAACACGCAAGAGCCATGGCGAAAAGATCGTCAAGGACATCCGCCGCGCGACGCGCAAACAGTATTCAGCAGAAGAGAAGTTTAGGATCGTGCTGGACGGCCTGAAGGGGGAGGACAGCATTGCGGAGCTATGCCGTCGCGAGGGTATTGCCCAGAGCCTGTTTTACAGTTGGTCCAAGGAGTTCCTCGAAGCTGGGAAGAAGCGCCTGGCGGGTGATACGGCCCGTGCAGCGACATCGACCGAGGTCAAAGATCTGCGCCGCGAGGCACGCGATCTGAAGGAAGTGGTTGCCGAACAGGCTCTTGAACTGCGGTTGCTCAAAAAAAGCATGATCGCGGATGGGGGCGACGACGAATGAGGTATCTGTCACCCGGCAGTCGCTGCTTGCAGCGATGAGAGGGCTGCATCCGAAAACTGGAGATCATCCGCCTCGTCGAAGGTTCGCATCTCCCGACCAAGCGCACTTTGGAAAAGCTGAGCATCCCGAAGTCCACCTTCTATCGCTGGTATGACCGGTATCTGTCGGGTGGTCCTGAGGCGCTTGAGGATCGTAGTCCCAAGCCATCACGGGTCATGTCCGAGGGGCGCCATACTATCCGCAAACTCAGGGAAAGATCGAGCGCTGGCACCAGACCTTGAAGAACCGTATCTTGCTGGAAAACTACTACCTGCCCGGTGATCTCAGGCAGCAGATCGATGCTTTCGTCGATCACTACAACCACCGGCGCTATCATGAGAGCCTGCAAAACCTCACCCCGGCCGATGTCTACTTCGAGCGCGGCCACACCATTCTGAAACAACGAGAAAGGATCAAACGGAAGACAATCGAAACCCGGCGCTTGCTTCACCGCAAATCCGCCGCATAATCAAACCAAACAGATGCGCCAGATCCTCTCTTAGCTCAGCCGGCCATCTGTCCCAAAATCCCTGACGACGGACAGGAGGAGAATATGCAGGTTTATCGAGGCATTTTACTGGCACTGTTAGTCACGGGGCCTGCACTAGCGCAGGAGGTCCGCCTCAGTGAGGGAAGTGATTTGTACCGGACGTATTGCTGGCAATGTCACGGTTTCGAAGCGACCGGAGACGGGCCAATGGCCGAAATGTTGGCTATTCGAACACCCGACCTTACCAAATTGGCGGGCGAAAACGACGGTGTGTTTCCGATAGTTCGCATAGCTGAACAGATTGATGGTCGTTCACAATTGCTCGCTCATGGGGGCGAAATGCCAATCTTTGGCGCGGTGTTTGAGACAGACCAGCAAATCGCGGTGGCTTTGCCCAATGGGCAACCTATGATGGTTGGCCTGCCGTTGGCGAATTTGCTCGCTTTTCTTGAATCGATCCAGTCTGAATAGCCGCTGACCAATCCGCTAGTCGGTATCCGCCGTGCGTCTGATCGACATGAGAGTCAACGGCGGCCCCAACACCTCGAAGGCCACAGTACTGGCCAGAGTAAAGGCCATGATCGACGCGGCCCAATGCGGAAATTGCTCTCCAGCTACAAGGGCCATTCCGACCGCAACACCGGCCTGTGGCAACAAAGCGGGACCGTACCAGCGGGTCTGACGGCGAGGCAGGCCGCCCAGTTTTGCTCCGCAGTAACCTCCGACAAGGCGGGCCACGGCGCGCAAAAACAGAAAAAGTGCACCAGCCCAGCCCATCAAGCCGAAGGCTTCAATGTCCAACGTGGCGCCAGCCAGCAGAAAGAACAGAATCATGAACGGCCACTGAATGTGCTCGATCTCATGAAAAGCACGGTCGTGATGGCGCGCAAGATTTCCGATAACCGCGCCCGCAACCATGCCTGCTACCAAGAATGAAACCTCCAGCCAAAGCGCGAGGCCCGCTGTCAGAAAGACTATGCCCACTGCTTCTGCCTGCATGGGTTCTCCGGGTTTCAAGCGGCCTGTCAGGTAAGCGGATGGCACGCCCAGTGCGGTACCCAATAGTATCGCCCCTCCGAAGTCCCACATCGCTGTGGTCGTGACGGTGGCCCAACCAACCGAATGACCGGCCAGAACCAAGGCGATGCTGAAAACGATCAGACCCCAAGCGTCATCAATTGCGACTACGCCCTTTAATGTTTCGGTAAAGCTGTTGGACACCCCAGATTGTTTGATCACGTCTGCAATGGCGGCCGGAGCTGTAGCCGTGCCAATTGCCGCCAGCACCAACGCCAACCCGAACGGTACGCCAATTGAGGTCAGTCCAACCGACACAATAACAAGGGTTGCAACCACGATTGAAATCGAAATCGTCAGAATGGCTCGGCCATGCCGAACCAGGTTTTTGCGGGTCAAAGATCCTCCAAGAAGAAACGCGACCATCGTCAAGGCAACAATGGAGATCTCATCGAACCACTTGGCAACGTCGACCGGGATCACCCCGAATCCTGCGTTCCCGGCAATCAGGCCGAGGAACAGTAAGGTTGTAACACGAGGAAGATGCGTGGCTCGGCCAAGTTGATCGGCCGCCAATCCGGCAAGGAAAAGGACACCAAGGGTAATCAGAAAGCCGGCAATGTGCATAGAAAACCGCGCGTTAAGTTCTTGTCTAGACTACTCTAACTCCAACCCGGCCTGCTAGGAACCGATGTCGGAGAGATTGCGAGTGTCCCGTCGCATCTTTAGCCGAAGGTCCTAAAAATAAGGGATATTGATCTGTATTAAGGCGAAAGCGCGCCGCAGGTGGCACAATAACCCATTCAGGGAATGAGGAGGAATTTTCGATGCCGACAAAGAAATCTAACACAAATAGCCCGACCTCACTTTTGGATGTTTTCAAGCAAATGCAGCCGCCCATTTCTGGCAATCCGGCCTTTGGTGCCCAGATCGAACAATTTTGGGACGCGCAAGAGAAATTGCTCGAAGAAACCGAGGCCTTTGCGCAGCATTGGTTCGAACGGCGTCATGAGGCGGTCCGGACGGCTCTAAAAGCTGCACGCAATGTGTCTTCCGCGAACCCGTCCGATCCTTCTAAAGCCTTTCAGAGCATGGCGGAGTGGCAGCGCCATTCGGCGGAGCGGTTGGTTGCTGACGCTCAGGAATGGTTCGAAACCGTGTCCCGTTGTGCATCTTATGTCGCTGAAACCGAAGCTGAAGCTGTTGAGAAAACAGTTGATGATGTTGTAGCCGCTACAAAGGGCGCGGGGAAATCTTCAAAGTCTGAGCCTGTGTAGGTTTCCTGCTGCCGAGGAACCAAACTGGAATCATTGGAGCAGTAGATAGGAGGTCAAATGTACAAGAATATCCTGATCCCGGTTGCTCTGGACCAAGAATACGACACACAAGCGTCGTTTGAAGCCGCGCGCCAATTGGCTGATGCGGACGCTGTATTCACTGTGATACACGTCCAAGAGCCAATTCCGGCGTATGTAGGGTCTCAGATTCCCAGCGAAGTACTTGCCAATACGCGGCATGAAATCCTGGAAAACCTGCATCAAACTGCTTCTGAAATTCCAGGCGCGAAGGCTCGGCTCATCTCTGGGCACGCGGGTAGGGCTATTGTAGACTTCGCAAATGAGAGCGACGCGGATTGCATCGTCTTGGTTTCGCACAAGCCTGGTTTTGAGGACATATTTTTAGGTTCCACTGCGAACAGAGTCGTGCATCACGCCAGGTGCTCGGTTCACGTAATTCGCTGAACCAAACCTTGCGGTGAGAGATCTTGATCGAATGGCCTCTTTCTTCGTCTTGATTGTCACTGAGCGGCAATTCAGGAGACGAATTTCCGCTCCTGACGTAGAATTTTTCCTGTGGTGGTCCGCGCTTCGACGGCAGCGTCAGCTAGACCGGTGTGTTTGTGGGCTTCACTGTAGCCATCTGCCGTAAGCCCCCCTCAGCAGGGGATCGACTGTTGAACCGAACGAGGAATTGTGCGCACCCGTGGCCGAATGGGTGGATATTTAGGTGGACAAAATCAAACTTCTATATGGATTTTTTATAAAAATCATAAAGATAATGAATACTAGTGGTGACATTCGCGACACCCTGGCCCCAATCTGGCACACAAAAGCCGACACAGCGCGCAAAGCAATGAACCGGCTAAACATTGTCTTTCGCCACGCGGCCGCGCTTGGATTGGACGTTGACCTTCAGGCAACAGAAAAAGCCAAAGCGTTGTTGGGAAAGTCACGTCACAAGCCGAAACATATCCCAGCAATGCTGTGGAGCGATGTCCCTGCTTTCTACTCAAGCTTAGCGGAACCGTCTATCTCGAACTTTGCAATGAGGCTGCTGATCTTGACAGGCGTTCGTTCAAAACCTTTGCGGTTTCTCAAGCTCGAACAGATTAAGGGAGACGTTTGGACTATACCCGGTGAGGCCATGAAAGGTCGAAAAGGGGCAACAAGTGATTTCCGTGTGCCGCTTTCGCAGGAAGCGCAACGCGTTATCGACCTTGCCCTACCGCATTCCAGAAATGGTTTCCTTTTTCCGAATACACGGCAGGGCGTGATCTCCGATATGACGCTCTCAAGGATGATGGAGCGTCGCAAATTGGACGCCCGCCCGCATGGCTTCCGCAGCAGTCTTCGCGACTGGCTGGCTGAAGCCACCGACGCACCTCACGAAGTAGCGGAAGCAATGCTGGGACACGTAACTGACTCTGGTGTCGTTCGAGCTTACAGACGCACAGATTTTCTTGAGCAGCGTGGGTTGTTGAGCGACCAATGGGCGAGCTACGTGTGCGGTGGAACTAGGGAAGTCGTGTCTTGCGTCTCAACACAGTAATTAACGCTAGCCTGGACCACTCTAAATACAGTGGCTGAGCAAATCTAAACAGCTACATATTGAATTGCACCAATTAGTCCGCTAACATTGGAACTGTTGCTGCGCAAGATGTGCAGCTCGTCTTCCCCGACACGGGGGCACCCATTGGTGGGACGAGCGGCCGTTTGCGATCATTCTGGCTTTCGTCCCGAGTAAGAAAGGACGACTGTCACAATGAGCACATTCACGGCGACTTCCGCAAAATACCTGACCCTAATGGAACTTCGCGAGAAGCTCGGGAACCGTTCTCGTTCATCCATTTATGCCGACCTAGCTGCAGAGCGGCTTCCCAAACCCGTCAAACTCGGTGGCCGTTTGTTGTGGATCGAGGAAGAAATCGATTCCCACCTCCGCGCTCTACGCGATGGCGACATATGCTAATCGCGCGCAGTGGAGGATCCATTATGGTCGATCGCTTCGATACATCGACAATAGCTAACATCACTTGTGACGCTGTAAGCCCAGGGGAACTTGGAAAGCTGCGGAAGGTTACTTAAGATGAGTAATTTCAACGCCAAACGTGCCCGCACAAAACGTCCCTGCCCACTTTGGGTAGACGCATTCCAACGTGATACACAACACCTCGCAGCCGATGAAGTTGGCGCCTACATGCTTATTCTCATGGCGATGTGGGTTCGCGAAACATGTGATTTCCCTGATGATGACCGCCGCCTTGCGGCGGTCTCCAGGGTGTCTTCCCGCCTCTGGAAATCGCGTATCGGATCGGTCATCAGGGAGTTCCTTAAAGTCGACGGCGGCATGCTGGTTTCCCGGAGGTTACGGAAAGAAGCCGCTTACGTTGAACAACAGGTTGCGCGACAGTCAAACCGAAAAAAGGGTCAGAATCCAGATAAGCCTCTGAAAAGTAAAGATACGATAGCAACCGTGGATCCTTCCGCGGAGCAACCTACCCAACAACCCAACAACCCAAATAATTCCGATACTTACGTATCGGCGTTTGCCGACACAGTCGATTTCACAAAAGAAGTCTTCGACAGAGGTGTTGCCTTCCTTGGCAAATACGGAACTCCTGAGCCGAAAGCGCGCACTCTTATTGGGATGTGGCGCAAGCAATCCGGCGACGCGGCCACATTTAATGCGCTTCGGGACGCAAGCCGAATGGGTGTGACAGAGCCAGTCTCTTGGATCACCGCCGCCCTTAAAACCAATACCTCAACCAAGCCCGACCTTGATGCGCTCATGAACGGTGTCAGTTTTGGAGGCCACAAATGAACCATCGTGAGAATTTCTTGAAATCCAAGCTCAAGGATCTGCTTGAACGGCGCTCTATGCCCCGGCATCTGGCCGGGAATGGAAAGGCCCAGAGCGAAGAAATGAAGTCGCTGGCAATCACAGTTGGTAAGTTTGCGCCTCGCAGTGGTTACGAGGATTGGTGGCCGAAGTTCCAACAGCAGTTGGACGAGGACGCCAAAACACGCGCTTGGCCCACGGCCTTCGAAATAAAGTCTGCGGCTCAGTTGGTGCAGGGGACCACGACCCACCGCCCCGCGCAGGGCGACGAGATTGACACTCTTAAGGTTTACGCCGACCGAATCAAGGCAGGCGAAGCTGTTGATGAAGGCTGCCTGTTTGGCGCCATTTGTGTTGAAATGAAGTCTCGCGGACTGATGAAGCCGGACACGCTCCGCAACCTTCGTATGGCTTGGTACTCAAACGTCAAAGAGGTCTATGGCGAGCAAAAGGCAAACCAGATGGAGACAGAAATGATCAAACGTCAAGAAGCCGCTGAGAAGGCAGCGCACGCGGAATCTAAGCCCCAAACTCTCCCCTCCACCAATTCACTGCAGTCAATTCGATACGATTGGGATAGTTCAGAATGAACTCAGTGGAAACACCTGCCATTGTGGGAAGCAAGGCGATGGGCGGTAAACCCGTCGCCTCACGCGCATCATGGGGTTTGCAGAGTATGTTAACAATTGCTGTGGTTTTTTGATGGGGCGACCGACCAATTTTGAGAAGAAATTCCGTGTGCGCTGTCAAGGCGACCCCATAGACTGGCGCGCGCTTCTGTCACGTTGGCGGCCTTGCCCTGCGGAAGCGCACAAACACAGAAACTACCAGAGGGATTGCTCACAGTGCCAAGGCGTAGACTGCAAGCGGATGGCTGAACTGGGCTTGAACGATAGTGGAGAACCACTGCCTAAGTCAGAGCGTCCAACGTGCGGCGCAAAAACACGTAACGGCGGCCAATGTCAGGCCCTAGTCGTTCCTGGCAAACGGCGCTGCCGATTGCATGGTGGGCTTAGTACTGGTCCGAAGGGCAAACATAGAGTTTTCGCAAAGAGTCCGTAGAACCGTAAGCGGCGACTGCAGGTCATTGTGTTTTCAGCTTGACGGCTTAAAGATCCACGAGAGCAGATCGTCGATCTTGTTTTTGGGGTGACCAGTTGCGATGGCTTCGAGCGTGGCCTTGAGATTTGCGAAGGGTTAGGATGCAATTATTCTCAGCACGCTCAAATTGCTCAAGTGTCCGGCGCGCTTCTGCGGGCGTTTGGTTTCCGAGAGATGAGTGCGGTCTGACGTTGTTGTAGTCGTGTCGCCAGAGCGCCAATTTGCGGCGGGAGTCATCCAGACTGTCGAACATCTCCTTGTTCAGAAGTTCATCGCGCAGGCTGCTATTGAATGACTCGATGAAGCATTCTGCTGAGGCTTACCAGGATCGATGTAGTGCCATTCGACTTCGTTGTCGTTGGCCCATTTCAGGATCGCGCGACTGGTGAACTCCGTCCCATTGTCAGTGACAATCCGACCGTTCTGACCGACGCGGCATTTGCCTACATCTGGTTGGGTCTTTTTCTGAAAGCTGAACCCATCGCCGAACGCGCGGTAGAGCTCAATCCGAACTCGGCATTCAACTGTTCTGTCTGCGGCCACGTTCTAGCAATCGTTGGCCGAAAGGACGAGGGCATCAAGTTGACTCGAAAGGCTTTCCTTTTGAGCCCGAGAGATCCGCTGGAATACATGTTTCATCTCTATGAAGGCTCTGCGCTCTTCTTCACAGACGACCTCCGCGCCGCCCAACGTGCTCTTGAACATTCTCTTCGGCTAAAGCCCGATCTTATGTTTCCCCGAATGTTTCTTGCCGCGATCTTTGAAAAAGAAGGCCGCACCGAAGATGCTCAGCTCCAATTGAAAAGAATTATTGATTTCGGATCCGGGGACGCGATCAAGAATATTTTTCGCCCCCGTCCCGAAGGAACCTTGTGGCCCTCCCTAACCGAACCGATCAGGAGGGTTTACGATGGTGATGTTCCTAGTCCGTTAGGTGCCTGAGTGTCTGAGCTCTGTTTCTCGTTTGGTAAAGTCTGCTTAGTCCCGCAAAGCAGATATTGAGCAGATTTCACGAAATGTCCGCTCCGAGCCCAAAGAAGTCGCTGAGTTCCTTTCTGACTGGGGTTGCTTTGCACGAAGGGTTGCCCGCATGCTCTGCGCCATTCATCTGTGTGAAGATAGGATACCAAATGCATATTTTATCCAGGGCCACTGGCCTCCTGTTGTCCGCAATGGGCGCCTTGCCGTTTGCAGCCAGTGCCCAGAGCCAACCGAAACTGATCCTCCAAATAACCGTCGATCAGCTACGCGGCGATATGCCAATCAGACACCTGACGCAATTTGGAGAGGGCGGGTTCCGTTATCTTCTGGAGGAAGGCATTCACTACAACAATGCTCACCACACACATGCCAACACTGAAACGATTGTAGGGCATACGACGTTGGCAACCGGTGCCAATCCCGCAGCGCACGGTATGGTAGGAAACCTGTGGTATGATCGTGAAGCCGGACGCACCGTCTACAACATTGAAGACCCGGATTATTCGATCCTCACAAGTGGTGCCGACGTTGACGACGAAACCGAAATCGACCCCACACAACGCGCCGCAACCAGCGATGGCCGCTCGCCACGCACCATTCTGACATCGACGTTTGGCGATGAACTGTCAGTAAACACAGCCGGTCGGGCAAAAGTTTTTGGTGTCTCTATCAAAGATCGTGGCGCAGTTGCGATGGCGGGACATGCAGGCAAGGCATTCTGGTTTTCCAAGGCTGCCGGGGAATTCGTGACAAGCAGCTACTATTACGATGCCTATCCCAAATGGGTCGATGTGTGGAATGATAGAGGTCTGCCGCAGAGTTTTAGCGGCCGGTCGTGGGACTTGCTGAACCCCATTGACACCTATCTTTTTGCCAATAGTAACGAAGGAGGATACAAGCCGGATTTTGCCGGTTTCGGGAGCACGTTCCCTCATCCTCTTGGGGATGTGGAAGGTAGATATTACACGACTTTTCTTACGCTTAGCCCTTTCGGGGACAAGATGACAGCTGATTTCGCCAAGACCTTGATTGATGCCGAAGACTTGGGCGACGACGACGTTACCGATTTCCTTGCAGTGAGCTTTTCGGTCACCGATTACGTGGGCCATTTCTTCGGTCCCTCAAGCCTTGAGGCCGAAGACAATCTGCTGCAGCTTGATCGAACGCTGGCCGATTTCTTTGCCTACGTCGATACTGAGGTAGGACTTGAGAATACTCTAATCGTTTTGTCTTCAGATCATGGCGCTCCTGAAGCGCCTGGGTATCTTGCTTCCATCGGCATACCGGGGGGGTACGTGACTCCAGATCAGTGGAATACAGCACCCGCTGTTGAGAGGATCAAAGATCGCTTCGGGATAACCGGTGAGTTGTTTGAAGGGTATGACCACCCCTATTTGACCTTGGCCGCGGGCGTGCGTAATAACCCAAATATTGACCGGGTCGCGCTTGAGACCGCAATCGCAGATGAACTGGTATCCTTCGAAGGTGTAGCCTACGCCGTGCCAAGTTCGCGCCTTCGCGAGGGATCACTGCCGGACAACGCTTTGATGCAAGCGGTATTGAATAACTATCACCCTGACCGGTCAGGAGATATTTACCTCGTTTTCCAACCAGAATGGTTCATCAACGATATGGATGGTTTGTCGGTAACGGTGACCCATGGCTCACCGTGGCGCTACGATACTTTTGTTCCGATCCTGTTTGCTGGTTCAGGTATCTCGCCGCAGAAAGTATCGCGTCGCGTGCATACGATTGACGTTGCATTGACCCTGTCCATTGTTGCGGGCACTCGGCCGCCTTCTGGAGCGACTGGAGAGGTTCTGCTCGAAGTTTTGGGGCAATAGAGGGTGCCAGATCAAGCGGAATTGGTTATCGCAAGTTCGATTTCTCGAACGGCAGGATTGTCCCGCACACCCGTCGTTGGTGTCCATTCGTTCGAACGTCCGCTTTTGCGACCGACCCTCGACAAAACAAATTGATTAAACCGAACACTGGCTTCGGCAAGAGAAGTGCCAAACATCATAGGTGGACAGATAGGTGGATAAATTTTAGGCAAGAATGCCTAAATATATGATTTTAAGAGATTTATGATGATATAGTGGTGCCCGGGGGCGGAATCGAACCACCGACACGAGGATTTTCAATCCACTGCTCTACCCCTGAGCTACCCGGGCACGGGAACGACATTTGTCGTTGGGTGGAGGCGTTCTATGACTTGCTACCGGCAGTGTCCAGAGGCTTTTTTACATTTTTTCAGTGCGGTCGCATTGTATTGTGTTCGTCCGCATCGGCCTCGGACTCAGGGTCGTCTTCGCGCTGAGACGGGACCGCGTAAGAGCCGTTCAGCCACTTGGCCAGATCAATGTCTGCGCAGCGTTTCGAACAGAACGGGCGGAACTTCTTTTGCGTTTCTTCTCCGCAGATCGGGCAGCTCATTTCAGGACCTCAGCGACAGGTAACCGGCTGCGTTTGCGCTGCAATTCGAAATGACCCAGAGGTGTCCATCCCGCCAATATCGTCTCATCCGGATCCGACTTGAAGGCCGCACGCAGGGCGGATTCGAACCCTCGGCGGTCTTTCTTGGGCATCGGAGCCAGATCCAGTGTGATCTGCCCTGCCAGCCCGCGCACACGCAATGCACGTGGCAAAGCTTTGGCACAAGCGAAGTTGGCTTTTGTTCCGGCCGCCAGCGACGTATCCGCGCCTGTGTTCACGTCAACGGCCACCAATGCGCGGGTCGGTTCGATATAGAGGTATCCGCCTCCGGGGAGAGGTTCGGAAACACCACGGGCAACATCCAGCGCATCCAACACACCATGGGTTTCAAAACTGCCGGTTTTCGTCACAACCTCGGCAGGATCGGTCCAGTCGCGCCATGCGAGGATATGCGGGCTGTCACCTTCGATGAGCAGTTCGACGTCGGAGCCCTCGTCCGTCATCACTTGTTCAGCTTGCGCAAGCATGGCCGAAATGTCGTCGGCAATGTCACCGGCATCCGCATCCATGCAGCAGGAGCGGAGGATCAACCCGTAGGGGCTGTCGCCCATTTGTTCATGCGCGATTTCAAGCAGTTGATCGCGCTTGTCGTCATCCTTGATGCTGCGCGAGATGTTCAGGCCCGGCGCGTCGGGTGTGACAATGGCAAAGCGGCTTTTGAACAGGATGCGGTTGGTTACAGGGATGGCCTTGCCGGGCTCGGCATATCCGCCCACCTGCACCAGAAGCGAGGCACCCGGCGCTAACCCTTTGACCTGTCGAAGAAAAGCCGGGCCGTCGGGTGTCGTCAGGAACATGCCGCCCTGCCCCTTGACCGGTCGATCGGCGCGGGCGCGATAGATGGTGCCGGGTGCCGGCGCGTCGGCGGCAATCAGGAGATCATCAAGCTTTCCGTCGACCATCAATGCCGCGGCCTCGCGGCCTTGGATATGGTCCAGAACGATGGTGCGACCTTTCATGATGCCTCGCGATATAGTGGGTAGCCGATCCCTTGCAGCAAGGCGGCCGTCTCGGACAGGGGCAGCCCCACGATGCCAGTGAACGAGCCCGAAATCCATGGGATGAACGCACCAGCAGGGCCCTGAATCGCGTAGGCCCCAGCTTTGCCCTGCCAATCACCGGTCGCAAGGTAGGCGTTGATTTCAACGTCAGACAGGCGTTTGACCTTGACCTGCGAGACGACATCACGTTGCAGGATGCGATCCCCGCGCCGAACGGCGACCGAGGTGATCACCCGGTGGCGGCGACCGGACAGAGCGTACAGGAACTCTGCGGCCTGACCCTCATCCTCGGGCTTGCCCAGAATACGCCGCCCCAGTGCAACTGTCGTGTCCGCGCAAAGCGTGATGTCACCTCTATCCGATTGAACTGCCATTACTTTTTCACGCGTAATGCGGCTGCAATAGGGAACAGGAAGCTCACCCTTCAGCGGTGTTTCGTCGATGTCAGGGGGGCGGATGGCGTCGGGCTGCACGCCAAGCTGCGCCAGCAGGTCCAGCCGCCTTGGGCTGCCCGATCCCAGGATAAACGCCATCTCGGCAGGCGTTATTTGAAGCGGTAGTTGATCCGACCCTTGGTCAGATCATAGGGGGTCATCTCGACCTGAACCTTGTCGCCGGCCAGAACACGGATGCGGTTCTTGCGCATCTTTCCTGCCGTATGTGCGATGATTTCATGGCCGTTTTCCAGCTCGACCCGAAACGTCGCATTAGGCAGGAGTTCCTTCACGACACCGGGAAATTCGAGCGTATCTTCCTTGGCCATGTTGTCTCCATCATTAGGTTGCGCCCGCAGAATCTGCGGGGATGTGCGCTTAAATGAGCCTATTTTTCCCTTATTTCAAGGGCGGATTCATCTAAAGGGTGGATAATGTGACCGTTTCGACTCGGGCGTCCTGCTCTGGCCAATGGGTCCGGTTCAGCACGTGCCCATCGGCGCGAACCGCGGCGATGGCGGACAGGTCGACATCCGCATAGGTCCAGCCGGGCTGGTTCAGAGTGCCCTCGGCCAGCACCCCGGTGGCAGGAAACCCCTTGTCCGGCGGGCCGAAAACGCCGCCCATGCCGGTGTTCATGTCCACAGCTACGGACCAGTCGTTGGCTCCGACCAGTGACGACATAACCGTAACGCATTGATTTTCCAAAGCTCTTGACATTGCCCCGATGCGAACACGCCAATACCCTGACAGCGCTTCGGTGCAGGACGGAACAAGGATCATATCCGCTTGGCTGAGTGCGCGGCCCAGCAGGGGAAACTCGCTGTCATAGCAGATCAGAACACCGATTTTACCCAGCGCGGTGTCGAACAGCTTGAGCGGACCGCCCGGCGCAATGTCCCAGTCCTCGCGTTCAAAGCGGGTCATGATCTGCTTGTCCTGATGGTCGCGGCCACCGTCCGGGGCGTAGAACGCGGCGCGGTTCACCGGGCGGCCGGACCCATCCACAACCGGGGCAGATGCACCCAAAATGTACGTTTTGTACGCACTTGCGAGGTGCGAGTGCAAATTTTGTACATTCTCGAACCGGTCCGAAACCGCGCGGATCGAGCGTTCAAGATCACCCGCCACCTCGGCACCATCGAGCGTCGACACCTCCATCGCGCCGTATTCGGGGAACACCAGCAGCCCGGCCCCCTGCCCGGCGGCGTCGGCAACCCAACGGTCCAGCTTGTCCTCGTACTGCGCCCAGCTGTCGAGCCAGTCGAGATTATACGCTGCGGTTGCGACTTTCATTGGTGGTATCCCCTGAGCCGATGTGTCGAGGCACTAAACCGTGAGAGCCGCTGCGTGTACAGTTCAATCTGGTGGTGACGGGGTGAAGGGGGGTGGAAGAGCCCTAGGCAGCCGTCGCCACTAGAACAGGATGCTGCTAGTGCGTTTGACAGCACCGAGCCCGAAGTGCATGATGCTGCGTTCGGCTCGGGTGGCAGCGACCCGTAGCTTTCTGACTTTGCGAGGCGAAGGCGGTTGGGCATTACGGATCGGCGCGACCGGCCCGATAGCGGCCATTCGACGGTCTAGAGCGGACGGGGATTAGCGCTCAAGGTCGGCCCCGAACTAGTCAGAACCTGCCGGGATACATACTCATCATACTTTGGACATCGGCATCGCTGGAGAAGGCGTCCGGGTTGCGGGAAAGAACCTCCCAGATGAATTCCCGCCGGGCCCGGGCGTCATCGGGCTGCGTTTCCTCAGGGCGGGGGCGCGGGGCGAAGTGGAATACACGCTGGATGAAGCCAAGAGCCTTTTGAAGCGGCGGGACTGTGCGGGCGCTGGTCATGAATGCGTTCATCTCTCGGGCCTTTCCTGCTGCTGTGAAGGTGCTCCCACTGTAGCGGCTGCACGATTTTCCCGGTATCGGCTGCGGCGATGTGCTATTCTACAAAAATGAAGAGCGTACTCCGGAGCTGGTCAGAAATCAGGGTCTTTCTTGCCGTCGTGCGCGCGGGGTCCACCTTGGCTGCCTCGCGCCAGCTCGGCATGGCCCAGCCAACCGTTGCGCGCCGCATTGAGGCGCTTGAGCATGAGCTAGGCGTAACCCTGTTCGAGCGGGACACGCGCGGCTTCCGGCCGACCGAAACAGCACGAGCGATCCTGCGGAACGCGGAAGAAATCGAAGCGGCGGCAACCTGCCTGGCCCAGACGGTTGAAACGCTGCGCAGCACCAGGCCGATCCGGATCACGGCCTATTCCGGCAACTTCTCGCCCCGGATCGCAACGATCTTCAACGAGTTCTCTTTGCTCCGCCCCGATGTCAGCTTCGAATTCCTGCCCAGCGTCGAAGTCCTGGATTTATCGGCTGGCGAAGCGGACATAGCACTGCGCGTGACAAGAAGCCCTCCCCATCCGGACCTCATCTGCCGCAAGATAAGCACCGCGCGTTACGCGCTTTTCGGATCCCATTCATACGCCGAAAAACACGGGTTGCCGACCTCGGTAGAAGACTTGTTCAACCATACGTTTGTCAGCTTCCTACGTGAAGGTGTGCCGTCAGCCTTTCACGATTGGCTGATCCGCTATGCGGAACCTGATCAGATCAGGCAAACCTATTCCGAGCTGGACCTGATGCATGCCGCCATCCGGTCGGGTCATGGCCTTGGCATCATAAACGTGAAACTTGCCGAAAGCGATGACACGCTCATTCAATGCTTTGCGCCGCTCGAGGAGATGAACTCGGAGCATTTGATGCTGATTGCGCCAGAGGCTTATAGTCGCCCCGAAGTAAAGGCCTTCGCGAAATTCTTCGCGCCCCGCTATGCTGCCATTTTCAGGTAGAAGCTTCCCGTGAAACCGGAATAGTGAATTGGGGCGGTTAATCACACCGATTGCGTTTTCACCCGCAAACCGACTGTCTTCGAATTGCGCTTCGAACGACCGCTCTCCGGCTAGCCTGCATACGCTCCCTCAAACGAAAATTCCCGTTGGTCACGTCCGCTTCCGGCTAACTGCGGTTATAAACTCAACCGAGGCAGACGACCGCTCGGTCCGCACTGCTGCCATTTAAAATGATCAACACTGCACCTGCAGCGAATGGCAGCTTTGCTGGCCTCCACTCACTTCCGGCAACACACAGAAAAGCCTTGCTGCACCGCCCCCAACCCGAACCCTACAAATCCCTGATCCAGAACTGCAACGGCTTCAGCGTTTCTCCCTCCTCCCCGATATCCTTCCACGAGAATTGGGCGATTGCGCCGGGTAAGGGCTTGTATCCGCGGGCGCGCCAGAAGGTATCCAGCGGGCGGTAGAGGTCGGGGCGCAGGGGGTGGTCGGTGGGGCGTTGCACGCTGCAAAAGGCGCATTTGGTAAAGCCCAGATCGCGGGCGTGCCCCTCGCGCCTGTCGAAGAATTTGTGGCCGACGCCCTGCCCGCGATAGTCCGGCAGCAGGACGGATTCGGCGCAATAGAAGATCTGGGACAGGTCCAGCCCGGTGTCTGCAAAGGCCGCGGCGAAATCGTCGGCGTGGTCGGTCAGCGGCGCACCGGTCGAGGCGCCGATCAGGCGGTCGCCGTCGAAGGCACCGACCACGATGGCCTTGTCGCTGTCTCGGTAGGATTGCAGGTATTTGCGCTCGTATTCCAGATCACCGTCATAGAGGTAGGGCCAGGCGTGAAACACCCTGATCCGCAGGCGGGCAACATCGTCCAGAGCGGCCCCGAGTGCCGCTCCGGTCAGGGGGCGGACGTCGGTGACGTCAGCCATTCGAGACCTGTTTGGTCCAGTCTGCAAGGTTGTAGAAGGTGGTGACGCGGGTGATCTTGCCGTCCCTGAGATCAAAGAACGATCCGGCAGGCAGGCGATAGGTCTGGCCGTGCGCGTCGGGCAGGCCCTCGTCGGTTTCCAGATAGGTGCCGTTGACGATGAACTCGGCCGCGGCGCGGGTGCCGCCTTGGGCTTCGAACACGACGATGTCGGTCAGGTTTTCGCGGTAGCAGCGGTTCATATGGGCGCAAAAGGCCGCGAACTTGTCCTTGCCGAAGCGAATCTGGCCTTCGTTCACGTGATGGGCCACGTCATCGGACAGGCAGGCCAGCATGCCATCGACGTCACCGGCGTTGAAGGCATCGAAATAGGTTTTGACGGTCTGGTTCATGTCCCCTCCGTTGGTTCGCCCCAGCGGTCTTTCAGATGCTGAATGATCTGGTCGCGGGTCTGTCGGTAGTGATGTAGCTTTTGTTCGCGGGTCTCGCCCATCCCGGTAGGGTCCATTATTGGCCAATAATCGACATCGAGGTGAAAAACACGGGTCAGTTCCAGCGCCTGCCGCTGGCTGGCGGGCGACAGCGCCACGACCAGATCGAACGAGCTGAGGTCATCGCCCCATTCCTGCATCTCGTCAAAGGAGCGCGAGCGGTGGCGGGACAGTTCCACGCCGACCTCGTGGCAGACCGCGATGCTGAAGCCGTCGATTTCCAGATCGTTATGCACACCGGCGGACTGGACATAGGTGCCGGTGCCATAGAATTTCTTCATCAGCCCCTCGGCCATTGGGGACCGAACCGCGTTGTGGTCGCAACAGAACAAGACCGACTGCGGCAGAGGCTTCACGCGTCAGCCCCCAAAATGCAGAACGCAGATCAGCGTGAACAGGCGGCGGGCGGTGTCGGTGTCGACATCTGCCTTGCCTTCCAGCCGTTCCTGCAACACGCGGCTGCCTTCGTTGTGGATACCCCGGCGGGCCATGTCGATGGTTTCGATCTGGCTGGGTGGCAGCGATTTCACCGCGTCAAAATAGCTTTCGCAGATCTGGAAGTAATCCTTGACCACCTGCCGGAAGGGACCGAGCGACAGGTGAAACTCGGCCGCTTTTTCGTTGGCCTCGGTTTCAATGTCGAAGACAAGCCGTTTGTCGCGGATCGAAAGCTGAAGGCGATAGGGGCCTTCGGGCACAACGCGGTCGTCGCGTTTGGGCAGCGAGAAGCTGTTTTCTTCAAGCAGATCATAGATGGCGACCTTGCGCTCCTGCTCGATCTCGGGCGTGGGCGGCGGCAGATTTCTATCATCCAGTTCGATATGCGAGATGCGGGTCATCTTTACAGTCACATTCCTTGCGTCAGCACAGACCTATAACAATGATATTCAACGGGCAACGCACAGAAACGCCATATGCGCCCGGTCTTTGCGTCATTTCAGCCATTCAGGCGGTTCAGGCGCGCGGTGACCGAGAGGCCATGCGCCTCGAGGCTTTCCGAGCGCGCCAGCTGTTCGGCGGCAGGGCCGATCGCACGCAGGGCTTCGGGGGTCATCTGGCTGAGCGTGGTGCGCTTGAGGAAGTCCATCACGCTGAGGCCCGACGAAAACCGTGCCGAGCGGGCGGTGGGCAACACGTGGTTGGGGCCGCCCACATAGTCGCCGATGGCTTCGGGTGTGTACTGACCCAGAAAGATGGCTCCGGCGTGGATGGTTTTTTCGCTCAGCGCGCGCGGGTCGGCCACGCAAAGTTCCAGATGTTCCGGGGCAATGCGGTTGGACAGGGCCGCGGCCTCGTCCAGGTTGCGCACGGTGATCACCGCGCCGTAGTCGCGCCAGCTGACCCCGGCGATGGCGCGGCGTTGCAGGGTTTCGAGGCGTTTTTCGACCGCCTGCGCGACAGATTGGCCGAATGCGGCGTCGTCGGTGATCAGGATCGACTGCGCGCTTTCGTCATGTTCGGCCTGGCTGAGCAGGTCCAGCGCGATCCAGTCGGGGTCATTGTCCTTGTCGGCGATGACCAGAATTTCCGAGGGGCCGGCAATCATGTCGATGCCGACCTTGCCAAAGACGCGCCGCTTGGCGGCGGCGACAAAGGCGTTGCCCGGTCCGGTGATCTTGTCGACGGGCGCGATGGTGTCGGTGCCGTAGGCCAGCGCCGCCACGGCCTGCGCGCCGCCGATGCGATAGACCTCGTCCACACCCGACAGCTGTGCCGCCAGCAGCACCAGCGGGTTCACCTGCCCTTCGGGCGTGGGCACCACGATGGCCAGCCGTTCCACACCGGCCACTTTGGCCGGGATGGCGTTCATCAGCACCGATGACGGGTACGAGGCCAGCCCACCCGGCACGTAAAGCCCTGCGGCCGAGACGGCAGACCAGCGCCAGCCAAGGGTGGCCCCGGCCTCATCCGTCCATTCCTGATCCTCGGGCAATTGCCTTTCGTGATAGGCCCGGATACGGGAAGCAGCCAGTTCCAGCGCCGTGCGATCTTCGGCCCCGACCAGCGCTACCGCATCCGCGATATCCTGTGCGCTGAAGGCCAGCGTTTCGGGTGTCAGCGTCAGCCGGTCGAATTTCGCCGTCAGTTCGATAACCGCCGCATCGCCCCGGTTGCGCACGTCGTCGATGATCTGCGCCACAACCGCATCCACATCCGGGCTGTCCTCGCGCTTGGCCGAGAGCAGGGTCCGGAAGGCGGGTTCGAAATCGGGCGATTTGGTATCAAGGAAAACGGGCATGATCTGGCACTCCGGGCGTTGCGCATTGGGACATATCGCCCGGAGCGCGCGGCCTCAACCCTCAGCCCACGGGGTGCAGCGATTTGTGCATGGCAAAGCAGGACAGATCCCCGTGGCCGCAGCACCGGCCGGTAGCCTGCCAGATCTGCGATCCAGGTTTGATCCAGCCCCGGATCGTGGCCGGGTCCTTGTTATCGGTCCATTGCGCGATGGCCTGCGGGTCACCCTGATGATCGGCCCCGCAGAGCTGCGTGATCGAACGGATCAGAACCCGACTGATGTCGAAAACGTCGAAAACGGTGGCGCGACGCAGAGTGACACCTTCGGGCACCTTCGAAAACGCCTGAGATATGCCGCGCTTGTTCTGCATCTATTCGGGGTGATGCGGGGCCTGACCGGAGGGGGCCTGATAGGGGCGCGTCACGTCCTTGAGGGTGGCATCCAGCGCCTCGACCGTCAGGCGGATCGCACCGTCACCGGCCAGCGTCAGCAGGACATGGCCCGCGCCATCCTCGCCGGGTTCGAAAACGACCGACATCAGCGACATGATCATGTCGGTGTCACCGCGATCAATGCCCTGACTGGACACCGAGAGAACCGAACCGAAGACCAGCACCGACTGCACCCGTTCAAACGGGCGGTCGCGGCGGGCGGCGGCATCCTTGTCTTCCCAACGAAAGCGGTTCAGCAGCAGGCCAAAACGGCGCTGCGACGGTTGCCACTTCATCTCGGTCACCGGAAACACGGCATCCTGCGCGAGGGTCGAGATCACCTGAAGGTCATCTGCATCCTCGGCCCCAAGATTTAGCGGCGCCTCGCGCCCGTCTTCAAAACTTGCGTCTGTCATTGGCCCTTGATCCGTTCAATCTTTGCGCCCACACCTTCCAGCTTGCGCACCACATGTTCATATCCGCGGTCCAGATGATAGACCCGGCTGACCGTTGTTTCCCCTTCCGCCGCCAATCCGGCAAGGATCAGCGAGACCGAAGCCCGCAGGTCGGTCGCCATCACCGGCGCGCCTTTCAGACGTTCGACCCCGGTCACCGTGGCGGTGCCGCCATGCACCTCGATCTGCGCGCCCATGCGCACCAGTTCGGGGGCGTGCATGAAGCGGTTTTCGAAAATGCGTTCTTCGAGAACCGAGGTGCCTTCGGCCGTACACATCAGCGCCATCATCTGCGCCTGCAAGTCGGTCGGGAAGCCGGGGAAAGGTTCGGTCACCACATCCACCGCGCGCACGCGCCCGTTTTTGCGCGCCACTTTCAGACCGCCTTCGGTTTCTGAAACGCTGACGCCTGCCGCATCCAGTTTGGCCGCAAAGGATTCGACCAGTGACATGCGACCGCCCAGCAGTTCGACCTCGCCCCCACAAATCGCCGGGGCCAGCATATAGGTGCCCAACTCGATCCGGTCGGTGACAACCTGATGTGTGGCCCCGTGCAGCCGGTCGACGCCCTGAATTTCGATGGTCGGGGTACCTTCGCCGGAAATCTGGGCACCCATCTTGCGCAGGCATTCAACCAGATCGACGATCTCGGGCTCGCGCGCGGCGTTCTTGAGCACCGTGGTGCCCTTGGCCAGCGTGGCGGCCATGACGATGTTTTCGGTGGCCCCGACCGAGGCAAAGCGCATCTGATGCACGGCCCCTTTCAGACCACCCGGAGCCTTGGCGTGCAGATAGCCGTCCTTCAGCTCAACCTCGGCGCCCAGCGCCTCGAGCCCTTCGACATGCAGGTCCATCGGACGGGCGCCGATCGCACAACCGCCCGGCAGTGACACGACCGCCTGCCCGAACCGCGCCAGCAAGGGGCCCAGCACAAGATTAGACGCACGCATCTTGCGCACGATGTCATAATCGGCGGTCTGGCTGGTCAGGCTGTGGCTGGACATTGCAATCACCTGACCGTCTTGCAGCGACGACACCTCGGCCCCCAGCGATTGCAGCAGCGCGGTCATGGTCTTGATATCGCTCAGCCGCGGCGCATTGGTCAGCGTCAGCGGTTCTTCGCTTAACAATGTTGCGGGCATCAGCGTCAGGCACGCATTCTTGGCCCCCGCAATCGGTATCTGACCGTTCAGCGGGCCGTTGCCCGTTACCAGAATCGAATCCATCTGCTCTTATCCCTCGTCCTTGTCAGGCTTGTCCCCCGCGGCCGCGCGCGCCTTGGCCTGCACCTTGCGACGCGCCATGTTGGCCTTGAGCGCCGCCTTCAGCCGCGCCTCGCGCGCATCGCCGGGTTTACCTTGTTTTTTGGGTGAATTTTTATCCGTCATGATCTTTCTCTACAGGAGGCGAAAAAAACCGTCCAGACACCCTTGCGCCGCGTTTCGTTTGAGTCTAATCACCCGCCCACAGCGCTGCTGTAGCTCAGAGGTAGAGCACTCCCTTGGTAAGGGAGAGGTCGAGAGTTCAATTCTCTCCAGCAGCACCATCCTTCATATTCCTGCGAAAAAGCGCGCTTTTATCCGGAAGGGTTTGGGTGTTCCGGCGTCTTTGACCATTGGCGTTTCAGAGACTTTTGTGGTGCGCGTTTGGATTATGGGCGGTTCGATACAGCCCGGAGGCGTCGAGCGCTGTGCGTGGTCGTACCACGAGCTTGGCAAGGGGGACCCGCTGCGCGCGCCCGTTGCATCCCTTGGGCCAGCGGCTCTTTCAGGGCATTGAACCCATTCCAGAGCCATAGATCGTTTCGTGACGGTCGGGCTTAGGTCATGCCCAGCGCTTCTTTGTACATTTCGATGACGGCCTCTTGCTCGGCGATGTCATCCTTGTCCCTTTTTCTGAGCGAGATGATGCTGCGCAAGGCCTTTACGTCATAGCCGCGCGACTTGCTTTCGGCGTAGACCTCTTTGATCTGGTCGGCGATGTCTTTCTTTTCCATCTCAAGGCGCTCGATACGTTCCACAAACTGGCGCAGCTCGCCCGCGGTGACCTTGTAATTTGCTTCTGCTTCTTCAGACATGCTCATCTTTTTTGTTCCCGGTTATGGACCTGCAACCAGAAGAGGACAGCCTGCGGCTGGCGGTGAACGGCGGTGGCCCGATCAACGGGAGCACCTTCGATACGCGCCTGCCCCAGAGGCTGAAACCCTGGTGTGGAATGCCGGATACAGTGCTGCCGCCCGGGTCGCAAGCACCCAATGGGCTGGCGCACTTGTATGACCCCAACCGATCCGTTAAGCGCGTGATCAGGTCACGAGGATATGGGGGGAACCATGTTTGAATTCATCACCTGGGGCGGTGCAGCCCTGTCTGTGGCCGGGCTTGCCGGTCTGGTCTGGTGCATTCTTCGCGTGATGCGGGCGCGCAAGGCCGGTCTGTCGGATGACGAGCTGCGCGCGGTGGTTCAGGGGGTCCTGCCCTGGAACCTGGCCTCGCTGTTTCTGTCGGTGCTTGGATTGATGCTGGTCATCCTCGGGATATCCCTTGGATGACCATCCGGTTCACACCGGCAAGTTATCAAACTGCGCTTCAATCGCATCTTCGCACAAGGCCGCATCCAGACGACGCAGGCGCGAAGGCACCTCCATCCCCTGCTGCCGCATCCGGTCAACAATTTTACTCACACTCGGCTGAAGCGCCAAACGCGTTTCCAGACCCGCGTTCACAAGCTTACGTTCAAGCTGCTCGGCTTCGGAATAAAGACCAGTCGGTGTCATAACTATCCTCCCAAGTGGCGCCAGTATCCCCAATATACGTAACGGGATTACGACCCGCAGATAATATCGTAGCCTTGTGCGGGAAATTGCCTGCCATGGTCGAAGTTTCGGCAATCTGACGCGGATAGGTTAAAGATTAAGCCAGGATTTCAGCGGTTGCTTTGACCGGCATCAAATTCAGGTTCGATATTGCATCACATTCCAATTCACATATATGATATGCGAGACCGAAACGGAGAAGATCATGACACCGAAAGTGAATGCGTTTTTTGACGAGCAGACCTTTACGGTTTCCTACGTGGTTCATGAACCTCAGGGGCGGGCCTGTGCCATCATCGACAGCGTACTGGATTTCGATCATGCCTCGGGGCGGACGGCGACAACCTCGGCGGACAAGATCATCGATTTTGTGCGCGCGCAGGACCTTAAGGTCGAGTGGATTCTGGAAAGCCATGTCCATGCCGACCACCTGTCGGCGGCCCCCTATCTGCAACAGGAGCTGGGCGGAAAGATCGGGATTGGCGACCAGATCGTCACCGTGCAGGACACGTTTGGCAAGGTTTTCAACGAAGGAACCGAGTTTCAGCGCGATGGCAGCCAGTTTGACGCGCTGTTCAAGGAAGGCGACAGTTTTCACATCGGCCAGATGCGGGGCGACGTGCTGCACACCCCCGGCCATACACCGGCCTGCATGACCTATGTGATTGGCGATGCGGCATTTGTGGGTGACACGCTGTTCATGCCCGATTTCGGCACGGCGCGCTGTGATTTTCCCGGAGGATCGTCGGCCACGCTGTTCCAGTCGATCCAAAAGATTCTGTCGCTGCCGGACAATACCCGCATCTATGTCGGGCATGATTACAAGGCTCCGGGCCGCGACGAATACGCGTGGGAGACGACGGTGGGTGAGCAGAAGGCGCTGAACGTCCATATCGGACAGGGGCGCAGCATCGAAGACTTCGTGGAAATGCGCGACGCGCGGGACGCCACGCTGGCCATGCCGCGCCTGATCCTGCCGTCTTTGCAGGTCAACATGCGGGCCGGTCAGATGCCCCCGGCGGATGAACAGGGCGATGTTTTCCTGAAACTGCCGGTCAACAAGCTGTGACGCTAGCACAACAAATCACAAAGGGAATTCCCACATGAATATTGAGTGGATCTGGGGGCTGTGCGGCGGTCTGGTGATCGGTCTGGCCGGGGCGGTCTACCTGCTGGGCAATGGCCGGATCATGGGCGCAAGCGGTATTCTGGGCGGCCTTGTCGATGGCAGTGCCAAGGGGAGCATGGCTGAAAAGCTGGCCTTTATTGCGGGGCTTGTCGGAATGCCCGTTCTTCTGCACCCGTTGATCGCGCCCGAGGCCCAGACGCATCTTACCAGCAATCTGGGCGTTGTCATTCTGGCCGGTCTGCTGGTCGGTATCGGCACACGGATCGCCAATGGCTGCACCTCGGGGCACGGGGTGTGCGGGATCTCTCGGTTCTCGCTGCGCGGCATCGTGGCCACCGTTTTCTATATCCTTGCCGGGGGCGTCACCCTTGTGTTGCTGCGTCATGTGATGGGAGTGATCTGATGCGTCTTATCATTGCGTTGATTGCCGGGTCACTGTTCGGCGCCGGGTTGCTGATTTCGGGCATGACAGACACCACAAAAGTTCAGGGCTGGCTGGATGTGTTTGGCAACTGGGACCCGACGCTGGCCTTTGTGATGGGCGGTGCCATTCTGCCGATGCTTGTGGCATGGCGGATGACAACAGGTCGCCAGAACGCCCTGACCGGCGGAGCCTTTCCACCCCCTGCCAAGCCCGAGGTTGATCGCAGGCTGATCGTGGGTTCGGTTCTGTTCGGGATGGGTTGGGGATTGGCCGGACTGTGCCCCGGACCGGCGATGGCCTCGCTGAGCTATGGCGGGCTGGGCGGGCTGGTCTTTCTGGTTGCAATGGCGGCCGGGATGTTCGTGGCACCACCGCTGGGCGCGCAACTGGACAGGGCGGCAAACGCGGCCTAAGGAATTGGCATGGAGATTCGTCAGATCACCCCCCGCTATGCTGTCTCGCCGCAGATCACGGTCGAGGATGTTCCGGCCATTGCCGAGGCTGGCTTTGCCAAGGTGATCTGCAACCGGCCCAATGCCGAAGTTCCCCCGGCCATGCAATCCGACGCGATCGGCGAAGCGGTGCGGGCTGCCGGTATGGAATACGAGGTGCTGGAGCTGACCCATCAGACGATGACGCCTGAGAACGTGAAGCGGCAGCGCGACATGGCGGAAAACGGCAGTGGTCCTGTACTGGCCTATTGCGCCTCAGGCACGCGGTGTTCGGTGGTTTGGGCGCTGGGCCAGTGCGACCACATGAGCACAGACGACATCCTGAGTGCGACCGGCAAAGCCGGGTATCAGCTGGACAATCTGCGCCCCATGCTGGACCAGATCCGCGGCACTAGCGGCTGAGCGTCACTCAGTATTGCTGCCAAGGTCCGTCGGCCCCAGCCCCGCAAGCTGCGTGATTTCCGCGACCATCCGTTCGGAATCGTTCACGATCAGATCGCTGTCTGTCAGATCTGACACCCCGGCCGGGACGGTCTGGGCGTGCGCATCATGCACAGTTGGTTCGACCGGATGACCCTGCGGTGGTGTTCCACTTTTGCTGGCGATGAAGTCCTGCGCGTCAGCGCCGGTCAGGGCTGGCAATGCAGCGGTTTCATTCAGCCGCACGGCGCGGAGACCACCGCATTGCCCAAGGCGACCGATACCTGCGCGTGTCCGGTCAATCGTCAGAACCTCGGTCCGGTCCAGACGCGCCCCGCGCAACGGCAGAATGTCCCCGATCCGCAGTCCGGACAGGTCGGACAGCGGCAACGACATGCGGCACAGCGCGGCAGTCAGTTCCGCCCGCATCACGCCCGAACACTGATCCATGCGCAGATCAGCCTTGTCCCCGTTATCTTCTGCTTCATCCGAGGTGGCGGGATGTTCAGGCAGAAAAACCGATATGCGGCCCTGCTGCTCTCCGTTCGCGAGATCGACGGTCAGTTCGAAAATGCGATACGCATCTTCCGTCATCGCCAGCGACAGGGTGCGCAAATCCTTGGCGCGCGAGGTAAATTCCAGCCCTTCAAGGCAAATCTGATCGCTTGAGGCGTCGAACAAAGCGGCGGAACCGGTCAACGCGGCTTCGATCAAGGGGGCCACGATGGCGGCGTCGGTATCAGTAAACGTGCGTGCGCCGGGATCACCGGACAGGACCTGACCAATGGTCTGGGCCTGAACAATGGCCGAGACCGCATTCGGGTTGAGACAGGTCGCGGCGCGGCCTTCGGGGCCGTCAAACACCAGCAGCAGCCAATCCTGCCCCGCCGCGTCCCCCGGCACCTCCTGCGACTGGTTGGATTGCTTTGCCCCGATAACCGCCAGCGGCAGGTTCAGCCGGTCGCCCGCAGCCCGTGCGAACCCAAGGCGCAGCGCCCGCAGAACCGAGCGCGGGCGATCCCCCAGATCCTTTTGCCCGACGGACAGTTTGCGCGCCAACGCGGCATTGACATCTTGTGACATGACGCCCGATCACCAATTGTTCCAGAACCTGGCAACCGGTTTACACCCTCGGGCGTTACCAAGTTCTTTATGGCCGCTTCACTGCGCCGCCTGCTGGTAGGCCTGTGGCAGGCTGATCCGGAAGGCCGCACCGCCCTGCCCCGGCAGATAGGTGATCTCACCCCCCAGCCGCTGCATGATTTCGCGGCAGATGGCCAGACCAAGCCCCGCTCCGCCAGCCTTGTCGCCGCCCACGCGGGCAAATTTCTCAAACACCATCGAGCGCGCGCCCGGTGGGATGCCACTGCCATTGTCGATGAAATCGACGATGACCCGCCCGCCGACATCATGGGCAGAGATGACCAGCACCGGATCGTCCGCGTCGCAGTATTTCTGCGCATTCGAGATCAGGTTGATGAACACCTGCCCCAACCGATCCAGATCCGTATGCAGGAAAATACGCTCGGCCGTGCGGGTCCGGCGGACGGTGATCTTTCGGTCCGCCCCGGCCAGAGCGCTGGGCACGGCGCGGTCCAGAACCGAGCGCAGGCTGTCATCGCTGAGATTGAGGCTGACCTGCCCGTTTTCAAGCACGCTCAGATCCAGCAGATCATCGAGCAGCCGGGTCAGGCGCAGGGCTTCGTCATGAATGATCGCGGCGTAGCGGGTCTGCTCCTGGCGGCTGAGGCCATCGGTGTCACGCATGATTTCCGAAAACGCCCGGATCGAGGTCATCGGCGTGCGCAATTCGTGACTGACCTGGCTCAGGAAGCTGTCCTTCTGTTCGGAAATCTGGGTGAGCTTGGCGTTAGCCTCGCGCAATTGCCGAGCGGTTCGGCTGAGTTCGGAGGACTTTTCCTCGAGCTGGCCGGAATATTCCAGCAGCTGCGCGGATTCGTCTGCCACGGCCAGCAGATCCTCGACCGAGACCGACGATCCGCCCACGATCTGGCCGATCATCGCATGGGCCATGGCCGCGCCGACCGAGCCGCTGAGCTCGCGTTCCAGACGGTTGAGAAAGCCCGGCGTCGGTTCCGGCAAGTGCGAACGGCCACCCTGTTTTTGCGCCTCGGCCTGAAAGAACTCCTGCGTGGGGCCGGTGCCCAGAATGCGCTGCGTCATGATCATCAGGTCTTCGCTTTGCGCCACCGACCCGGACCACCCGCGCGGCGCGACCGAGTGATCAAAGACGTTGACGAACTGTGCCCCCTGCAACCGTTCCAAGGGGCTGGGAAAGCTGAGCAGGGACGCGACGCAGAAGGCAAGCGTGTTCAGGGACAAAGACCACATCACCGTATGCACCATCGGATCGATCCCCTCGATCCCGAAGAGGGCATGAGGGCGCAGCCAGCCGAGGCCGAACAAGCCGTTTTGCAGCACGGATTCGGGCATCCACGCGCCGCCCATCCCCGGCAGCAGCAGTGTGTAAATCCACAGCACAAAGCCAACGGTCAGCCCGACCAGCGCCCCGGTCCGGGTTGCCCTGCGCCAGAACAGCCCCCCAACCAGCGCTGGCAGGATCTGCGAGATACCGGCAAAGGCGATCAACCCGATCGAGGCCAGCGCGGCACCGCCCCCGGACAGCCGGTAGTAGAAAAAGCCCAGCGCGATGATGGCGGCAATGGAAACACGGCGTGCCATCAGGACAATGTTGCGCACATCGCCCGATACCGAGCCGGTGCCTTCCTGCGTGTTCAGCCAGATGGGCATGACCACGTGGTTTGACACCATCGTCGACAGGGCCATCGCACTGACGATGACCATCGAGGTCGCCGAGGAAAACCCGCCGATGAAAGACAGCATTGCCAGCCAGTCATTGCCCTGAGACAGCGGCACGGTCAGCACGAAGAGGTCGGGGTTGGCGCCCTGGGGCAGCAGGTCGAGACCGACCACGGCGATGGGCACGACAAACAGGCTCATGAACAGCAGGTAAAGCGGAAAGGCCCAGGCAGCGGTTCTGAGATGGCCCTCGTCATCGTTTTCCACCACCATCACCTGAAACATCCGGGGCAGGCAGATAAAGGCGGCGGCGGACAAAAAGATAAACGTCGTCCAGCGCCCGGCATCGACGTTCCACTGGCCGATTTCCGAGGCGTCGATCCGGTCCATCATCGGGCCAATGCCGCCCGCGATCCCCCAAACCACGAAAACGCCCACGGCGATCAGCGCAAACAGTTTGACAACGGCCTCGACTGCGATGGCCGTGACCACACCGTGATGACGTTCGTTCACGTCCAGATTGCGGGTGCCGAACAGGATGGCAAACACGGCCAGTCCAGCCGCGACCCAGAACACGCTGGACCCTTCGCGATAGAGGCCTGACGGGTCAGCCTCGGCAAAGATCGAGAATGACAGGGTAATGGATTGCAGTTGCAGCGCGATATAGGGCGTGCCGCCGAGCACCGCCAGAATGGTCACGCAGACCGCCAGCGTGTTCGACTTGCCATACCGGGACGACAGCAGGTCGGCGATCGAGGTGACCCGCTGGCTGCGCCCGACGCGCACCAGCTTGCGCAGCCCCCACCACCAGCCGACCATCACCAGCGTCGGACCGAGGTAGATGGTGACAAATTCCAGCCCCGACCGCGCGGCGTTGCCCACCGCGCCATAAAATGTCCAGGCAGTGCAATAGATCGACAGGGACAACGTGTAGATCACAGGTGAACGCAGCCATTTGCCGCGCCCGGCCGCAGCCATGCGATCCGCGGCGAAGGCCACCGCGAACAGGAACACGACATAGGCAAGGCAAACCAGAATCAGAACGTTTATGGTGGCCATCACTCAGCGCCCGTGTCCGATCCCTCGCGCGCGGCCATGCGACGGGCGGCCAGCCCAAAGACAAACCCGGCCAGGATCAGCGCGCCCCAGCAGAGGAATATGTAATACATCGCCGAAGACAGGGGCACCGCCGCATCCCCGCCAGACGGGTCTGGCCACAGCAAAGGAAGCGCCAGCAGCGCCGCACCCAGAAAGGGCAAAATCCGGGCGGCATCCGTCAACCTGTGACGGCGATAGCTTTGACGTTCTAGAAAAAGCGAGGGGCGTGTGCCCGGTGGTTTGGTCTTGTTGCCCTCGCCGGACATCATAAGCGCGTCGCCTGCGCGTGAAGGTCACGCACGGCTGTCAGAACTTCGGCATTGGAAAACGGTTTGGTCATGAAGCGGCTGACGCCTGCGTTTTCGGCCATTTCCCGGTCGCGCGACTGACCCCGTGCGGTCAGCATCAGAACCGGCAAGCCTGCCAGTTCCTCCATTTTTCTGAGTTCCCGCAGGATATCCATACCGTTCTTGCCCGGCAGCATGACATCCAGAATGACCAGATCGGGCCGCGCCCCCTGGATCACCTGAACCGCATCCGTTCCGTCGCCATGCGTTTCGACCTGCCATCCCTCGCGCGACAGCAGGAACCGGATAGCCTCGGCGATGTTCGGTTCGTCCTCAATCAGCAGAACCTTTCGGCTCATATGTTCAGTTCCTCCCATAACCGGTCTTCCATCCCGAGACCGGTTCCCGCCAGATTAAGCGGTCTGTCATGAACGTGTCAAAAACCTTCGCTCAAAATCGACGGCTCGCGCCGGGCCTTGCAATCGCGGTTTGGGCAGACACGGCAATTTGGCCCGACCTGAGTGACCGGCACCCCGTCTGACGGGTCCCTGACCGGGCGCACCACCATGACCGAGCGATAGGCCGGGTCCTGATCGTATCCCGACACCGCATGCGGCCAGGCATAAGCGACGCAGTCGAACACGGCCGAGGACCTGCCGGTCAGGACGACCTGCTTGCGCACCGGCACCAGCGGACGGCTGAGGGCCGTGAACAGCGGCCAGAGCGGGCAGACATCCCCGTGTCGGGGCAAAGTAAACCCCTGAATCGGCTTGAGAAACAGGATGCTTCCGGACGCGTCGCACAGCACCATGCCAACCGATTGTGACAGGGTGCCATCCGGCAGAAAGGCCAGCCGCCGGAGGACAGTCGCAATGTCGACAGACAGCCGCTGCGCCAATTCAATTGGGTCCGGTTCACCCTGCTGAACAACCGCTTTGACAGCATCCGGTGGCAGGGCCTGCGCGTCTGCGCGATAGATTCTGAGAACTTCGCGCGCAACGGTGCGCGCCGCCGAGGTATTGAGCCCGCTCAGGTCAACCGCGTCCACATCGCCACCGTCTTCCAATTCGGAAATCGTATAGGCGCGGGCTTCAAAGAAGGCTTCGACCTCTTCCAGGGGAACGGCACGTGGATCAACCGCCGAGTCGCTCTCGTCGAGGAAGGTCACCAGTGCCTTGGAGCTGCCCGCCAGCCGTTCGGCATCCTGATGCAGGTTCTTGTGAAAACGCTCGCGCCATTCGGCCTCGATATCTTGGGTATCCGCAAGGATCGCGGCGGTCGAGCGTATCGCGGCGGCGGTTGACAGAACCTCGTGCATCGACGCGGCCAGTTGCGGGTCGTGCGTAAGGCGGTCGGACAGGGTTTCGACGTTCCGCTCCAAAGACACGACACGGCGATGCATTTGCGCCAGAACACCGGCCCAGCCGGGAAAGCGACCGGCGAATTCCTCGAGCCCGTCAACCTCGGCCTTCTGTCCGACCGCATCCTCGGCCGCCTCACGCAGGGCGGAAACCAGAGTTGCCTCGATCCCCTGTGTCAGGACCGAAGGTTCAACGCCCAGCGCCGCCGCGATATCGACCAGCAATTTGCCTCCGATCCTGCGGCGATTGTGTTCGATCAGGTTCAGATAAGACGCCGATACTCCGGCCTGCCGCGCCAGTTCCGCCTGCCGCAGCCCGGCAATCTGCCGTCTTTCGCGAATGCGACTGCCTGTCAACGTGTCGCGCATGCTTACTTTCCCTGAATTCAGACCCGTCGAAGTTCACGTTCGTTTTCAGATTATAGCATCTGTTTCCGCAGGTTAATCATTTCTTTTCAGCTGACATTTACAACTTTAACAACTTGGCGCAGACCACAGCATCGGTTTCGGGCGTCAATCTGGCGCAAGACATCGCATCCCCCTTCATTTCCGCGCGCTTTCCCGGCACCATACACGCATGAGCGACCCCGCCTTTGAATATGCGCCGATCGGGCTTGTTGAGCTGGAAAACCGGATCATCCGGCGCTGTAACCTGCAATTTGCCCGCACCTTTGGCGGAGAAGAAAACGACTATCGCAACATGCCGCTGTTGCACCTTTACCCTTCGGTCGCGGATTGGGAGAGGATCGGCGAACGCAGCCTGCAAGTGATGCGCGGCACCGGGTATTACACGGATGAGCGCGTCATGCGCCGCCGCAGCGGGGATCTGTTCTGGTGCCGCGCCCGGGGCCGGTCGCTGACGCCCGACGACCCGTTCCGCCACGGTATCTGGAGCTTTTCCGACATATCCGAGGAACGACCGCTGGTTGAGCTGACCATTCGTGAACGCGAAGTGGCCATCCTGTCCTGCCGTGGCCTGTCGGCCAAGGAAATCGGAGCAGAGCTGGGCCTGAGTTACCGCACAATCGAGGCTTACCGCGCCCGTTTGCTTGAAAAATTCGGCGCGCGAAAGCTGTCTGAACTGGTCGCCAAATTATCGGGGATGCCCCTGTGACCTGTCCGACCCTTTGAAATACGCGTGGAACGCATGACAGATGGTGCGAGTCGGCGCTTTTCATGCACCGCCGCTTAGCCTATAACCCTGCGTAATTTGATCAGAGCCCGCAAGAAACAGACGGGCCAAAGGGGAACCGTCGAGGATACTCATGACAGACACCAAACACGAAGCGGATGTGGCATTCATCAAGGCTCTGGCCGAGTTGCTGCGCGAAAACGATCTGACCGAATTGCAGGTCAAACGCGAATATGGCGAAGAAGACAGCCTGAACGTGCGCGTCAGCCGTATGACACAGACCGTGGCCGCTCCGGTTCAGGTGGCCGTCCCTGCGGCAACGCCCGCCCCCGTTGCGGCACCGGCTGCGGCCCCCGCGGCGGCCCCTGCTGCCGCCGAAGATCCGGCCAGCCATCCGGGCGCTGTCACCTCGCCCATGGTGGGCACGGTCTATATGCAGCCGGAACCCGGCGCGCCCGCTTTCATTTCCGTCGGCGCGACAGTGTCTGAAGGCGACACGCTGCTGATCGTCGAAGCGATGAAGACCATGAACCACATCCACGCCCCCAAATCGGGCACCATCAAGCGCGTGCTGGTGGGCGATGGCGACGCTGTTGAGTTCGGCACCCCTCTGGTCATCATCGAGTAAGGCGGGCCCATGTTCGACAAGATCCTGATTGCCAACCGAGGCGAGATCGCCCTGCGCGTCATCCGCGCCGCGCGCGAGATGGGGATAAAGACGGTTGCCGTCCACTCCACCGCCGACAGCGACGCGATGCATGTGCGCATGGCGGACGAATCGGTCTGCATCGGCCCCCCGCCCAGCCCGCAAAGCTATCTGTCGGTGCCTGCGATCATTTCGGCCTGTGAGATCACCGGCGCGCAGGCGATCCATCCCGGCTATGGCTTTTTGTCCGAAAACGCCGAGTTCGTGCAGATCGTCGAAGATCATGGCATCACGTTCATTGGCCCCACCGCGGAACATATCCGCGTCATGGGCGACAAGATCACCGCCAAGGACACGATGAAGGCGCTGGGTGTGCCTTGTGTTCCCGGTTCGGACGGTGGCGTTCCCACGCTGGCCGACGCCAAGCGCATCGGTGAGGAATTCGGCTATCCCGTCATCATCAAAGCCACAGCTGGCGGCGGTGGGCGCGGCATGAAAGTCGCGATGAACGCGAAAGAGATGGAAAGCGCCTTCATGACTGCGCGCGCCGAAGGCAAGGCCGCCTTTGGCAATGACGAGGTCTATATCGAGAAATATCTGACCACGCCGCGCCATATCGAGATTCAGGTCTTTGGCGACGGCAAGGGCAATGCGGTGCATCTGGGCGAACGTGACTGTTCGTTGCAGCGCCGTCACCAGAAGGTCTTTGAAGAGGCCCCCGGCCCCTGCATCACCGCCGAAGAGCGCGCCCGGATCGGCAAGATCTGCGCCGACGCGGTGGCCAAGATCAACTATATCGGCGCAGGCACCATCGAGTTCCTGTATGAAAAGGGCGAGTTCTATTTCATCGAGATGAACACTCGCCTTCAGGTGGAACACCCGGTCACCGAAGGGATCTTTGGCGTCGATCTGGTGCGCGAACAAATCCTTGTCGCAGCGGGTGAACCAATGTCATTCGGTCAGGACGATCTGAAGATCAACGGTCACGCCATCGAGGTTCGGATCAACGCAGAAAAGCTGCCGAATTTTTCGCCCTGCCCTGGCAAGATCACGGCCTATCACGCGCCGGGCGGTCTGGGCGTGCGGATGGATTCGGCGCTTTATGACGGCTATTCGATCCCGCCCTATTACGACTCGCTGATTGGCAAGCTGATCGTGCAGGGCCGCGACCGGGCCGAGGCGCTGGCGCGTCTGCAACGCGCGTTGGGCGAGTTGATCGTCGACGGTATCGACACCACCGTGCCCCTGTTCCACGCCCTGTTGCAGGAGCCCGATCTGCACAGCGGCGAGTACAACATCCACTGGCTGGAGCGCTGGCTTGCGGAGAACATGGAAAAATAAGGGCCAAGTGCCAGAGGGCCCGCGCCCTCTGGTCGCCCTATCACCGGCATGAGCCTGACCCCAGAACTGCTGCTGCACGGGTATTCCATCGGCATTTTCCCGATGGCCGAACACCGCGACGATCCTGAACTGTTCTGGGTTGATCCCAAGTTTCGCGGGATATTTCCGCTGGACGGGTTCCACATCTCGCGCAGCCTTGCGCGCCGCATCCGGAACTGCGGGTTCGAGATTTCAATCAATCGGGATTTCTCCGGCGTTGTTGATGGGTGCGCTGACCGGTCCGACACCTGGATCAACGCGGAACTGCACGCCCTTTATCGCCAGCTGCATCAATCCGGCCATGCGCATTCACTGGAAGTCTGGGACGGAGCGGCGCTGGTGGGCGGCGTTTATGGCGTGACGCTGGGGGCCGCGTTCTTTGGCGAAAGCATGTTTTCGCGCCGCACGGATGCCTCGAAAATCGCGCTCGCCTATCTTGTGGACCGGTTGCGGCAAACCGGCTTTCACCTGTTTGACACGCAGTTCCTGACCGCGCATCTGGCATCCCTTGGGGCGATCGAAATCCCGCGTGGGGCTTACAAGAAAGAACTGGAAGAAGCCCTGAACCAGAGCGCCGATTTTGCTGCGCCGATCACTCAGTCCGCAGAAGGCGTGATACAACGGATGACCCAAACGTCATACCGCGCGTGATCCAGCGCATTCAGCGCCGGAGAGGTCGCGATCATCCAGCCATCAAATAGCTGATCCGCTTTGCCCATTTCCCAAATGGTCAGATAGGCGAAGGCATCGCCTGTCGGGTTATCCACCGGATACCGGCAATCCCCCAGCGCCACATCCAGCCCGAACACAGCTTCGGTTTGACCTGTCTGCAATTCGATATCAACCGTCTGGCCACTGACTTTGTCGAGCCCGCGCAGCATGGCGCCGGGGCCAGAGTTGACTTTCTGCTGCGCGACGGCGCCGGTTCCAGCCAGCAACAGGGCAATCAGGGCGGCGCGCATCATTCGCTGCCATCTCCGGCTACGAACTTGACCAGCAGCGAAATCAGGCTGACCGCACCCTGGGTATCCTGAATCTCGTCTCCAGGTTCAAAAAAGAAGGGCGAACCGCCAGGCATGACTTCGACAAAGTTCCCACCCAACAGCCCTTCGGACGAGATCACGATGGCGCTGTCATCGGGTACAAGAACGCCTTCGGCAACAGAGAAAGTCGTGTCGGCACGATAGGTGTCCGGGTTCAGCTTGACCCCGGTAACGGTGCCGATTTTCACACCGGCAAGACGGACATCCGTGCCGACGCCAACCCCTTCCAGCGACCGGAACGAGGCGCCCAGCTCATAGCCCGCAGCACCTTGCGACAGGCCGGTCGATTGGCTGGCATAAACACCAAAAGCAAGGGCACCGGCCAATACGACGCCTCCGACAACAACTTCGGTCCAGTTATGGGTCGACATCTTCGCCTCGTTTATTCCGGGCTCCAGGCCTCGTAATCCCTGCGCTCAACCGGCTGGGCCCGCCGAAGCGACCCGGCAGGTGCATAAGCCAGTGCCGTACCTGTCAGGTTCTCCTGATGCGGTTTTTCCCAGGCTTTGTGCGGCAGCGGTTTGTCGGTCGGGGGTTCGTCCCAGGTGCGGTGCAACCAGCCGTGCCATTCCGGGTCAACCCGGCTGGCTTCGGCCTCGCCATTGAAAATCACCCAGCGCCTGCTGTCGTCGGCGGTGCGATAAAACACATTGCCTTCATTGTCTTCGCCCACTTTCACACCCTTGCGCGCCGTATAGAGCTGCGTGTTCAGTGTTGACCCGTTCCACCAGGTCACGGCTCGTAAAAGACTGTTCAGGATTCCCATCGGCTGCCTCCGGCATTTCGGTCGAGAGAAGGTATGGACCAAAGGCTCGCCAAGGTCCAGTGCCCCTTGGGCTTCCAGCGTCACTGCGGCAGGAAGGCGGTCACTTCGATCTCGATCCGGTACTTCGGATCAATCAAACCGCATTCGATCATCGTCGCAGCCGGTGGGTTGGCGCCAAACGTCTCGGCCAGAACCGGCCAGCACGGCGCGAATTCATTGCGGTCCGGCAACATGTAGGTGACCCGAACCACATCTTCAAAACCCGCGCCCGCCTCAGCCAGCACCTTGCCGATGATGTCCAGCGCAGACCGGCATTGCGCCACCACGTCCTCGCCCTGCCCGACGGTCCCGGCGACATGAACCCAGCCGCCCGCAACCACTGCGCGGCAATAGCCGACTTTCGCCTCAAACTCACCGCCCGAAGAAATGCGCTTCACCGTCATAATCCGTCACCTTTGTCGTTCGAAAACTACTAAGCTCCCGCTGCCTGACCGCACCGACCCTGATGTGCGAGCGGCGGATCCCCAGCTTCATCTGGCTATAAATATCCCGGGGAGATGCCCGAAGGGCAGCGGGGGCAGAGCCCCCTGAACCGGTTCAACTGAAGTCCCACCGTCGCGGTAAAAAGCCCGGCCTCAACCCGCCGAGGCCGATTCCTTGGCCGCATCGGCATAGATGAACAGCGGCTGCGCGTCGGACATTACCGCCTCTTCGTTCACCACAACCTCGCTGACGTTTTTCATGCCCGGCAGTTCGAACATGGTGTCCAGCAGGATATCCTCGAGAATAGACCGCAAACCACGTGCACCGGTTTTGCGCTCGATGGCTTTCTTGGCAATTGCCTTCAGCGCGTCATCGGTAAAGCCCAGCTCAACATCTTCCAGCTCGAACAGGCGCTGGTATTGCTTGACCAGGGCGTTCTTTGGCTTGGTCAGGATGGTGACCAGTGCTTCCTCGTCCAGATCCTCCAGCGTTGCCAGAACCGGCAGACGACCGACGAATTCCGGGATCAGGCCAAATTTCAGCAGGTCCTCGGGTTCCAGATCTTTGAAGATCTCGCCTACGCCGCGCTCGTCATTGTCGCGCACATCGGCGCCAAAACCCATGGCCGAGCCCTTGCCGCGTTGCGCAATGATCCTGTCCAGACCCGCAAAAGCGCCGCCACAGATGAACAGGATGTTCGTGGTGTCCACCTGCAGGAATTCCTGCTGCGGGTGTTTGCGGCCGCCCTGCGGCGGAACGCTGGCCACGGTGCCTTCCATCAGTTTCAGCAGCGCCTGCTGTACGCCTTCACCGGACACGTCGCGTGTGATCGACGGGTTCTCGGATTTGCGGGTGATCTTGTCGACCTCGTCGATATAGACGATGCCGCGCTGCGCGCGTTCGACATTGTATTCGCTGGCCTGCAAAAGCTTGAGAATGATGTTTTCAACATCCTCGCCCACGTAACCGGCTTCGGTCAGCGTGGTGGCATCGGCCATGGTAAAGGGAACATCCAGTATCCGGGCCAGCGTCTGCGCAAGCAGCGTCTTGCCACAGCCGGTGGGGCCGATCAGCAGAATATTGGATTTCGCCAGTTCTATATCATTGCCTGCTTTCTGGGCGTGGTTCAGACGTTTGTAGTGGTTGTGGACCGCGACCGACAGGACGCGTTTTGCGGTGGCTTGACCGATCACATAATCGTCCAGCACCTCACAGATATCCTTGGGCGTCGGAACGCCGTCCGAAGATTTCAGCCCGCTGGCCTTGGTCTCTTCGCGGATGATGTCCATGCAAAGTTCGACACATTCATCACAGATGAAAACGGTCGGGCCTGCGATCAGCTTGCGCACCTCATGCTGGCTTTTGCCGCAGAAGCTGCAGTAGAGCGTGTTTTTCCCGTCACCGCCTGAATTCGTCGCCATGATCTACCTTTCGGGCCTCATCCCAGCACCCCCGGCGGGAATGCGTTTTCGCCTGTTTGTGCAGCTTAGGCCAGCGCTTTGGCCGCTACAATCTCAAAATGGTTCCTGCACCGGTGGTGCAGGCTCCGAAACTCAGACCTCATCCGCGTCCATTTTTGCGCGGTTTTCCACGATTTCGTCGATGTGGCCCCATTCCTTGGCCTCTTCCGGGCTCATGAAATTGTCACGGTCCAGCGCTTTTTCAACCGCCTTTTTTGTCTGCCCGGTATGACGCACATAGATATCATAAAGGCGATCCTTGAGTTTTTGCGTCTCGGCCGCGTGGATCATGATATCGCTGGCCTGACCCTGATATCCGCCGCTGGGCTGGTGCACCATGATCCGGCTGTTGGGCAGCGAAAAGCGCATCCCTTTCTCGCCGCCGGCCAGCAGAACCGATCCCATCGAGGCCGCCTGACCGATCACCAACGTGGAACATTTCGGCTTGATATACTGCATTGTATCGTAAATCGACAAACCGCTGGTCACCACGCCACCGGGCGAGTTGATGTAGATCGAGATTTCCTTGTTGGGGTTTTCCGCTTCAAGGTGCAGCAGCTGCGCCACGACCAGATGGCTCATGCCATCGTGAATCGGGCCGTTGATGAAGATGATCCGCTCTTTCAGCAGGCGGGAGAAAATATCATACGCGCGCTCGCCCCGGCTGGTCTGTTCAACGACCATGGGGACAAGCGTATTCATGTAGGTATCTACGGGATCGAACATTCGTAACCTGCCTGTTTTGCTGTGGATCGGGACATTATCCCAACAAGTGTTACCTGAGTCTTAGTGTTGGCTCCGGGGGGCTGCAAGGGGGTGTCGGTGAGAACGCGGAATGAATGTGGACCGCCGTCAATAGGATTGTCACACCTGCCGCTGTTCCGCAGCAGCACCCTATCCGTGATTACGCCCTGCCAAATGGGCTGCGGGGAAAACGGCTGCGGGTTCCCCTTTTTTCATCACGGTTTTTTGATTCATACATATAGCAATAATTGATCGAAACATGTACTGAGGTGGCTCGCAGGCGACGAGCTTTACGTAACGGAAACTATGCCCGGTCAACGGGTTCACAAGGAACACATTCGATGGCACTTCCACAGCTGTCCCAGGACATGCCGCAACACGACCTGGATCGTATGGTCGATAACGCGACACGCGCGTCCAACTTCCTCAAGGCAATCAGTCACGAAGGCCGGCTGATGATCCTGTGCCACCTGGTGTCCGGTGAGAAATCTGTCACCGAACTGGAGGAACTGCTGTCCGCCAGACAAGCCGCTGTTTCGCAACAGCTTTCCCGCCTGCGTCTGGAGGGGCTAGTGATACCGCGCAGAGAGGGCAAAACCATCTTTTACCGGTTGGCCGATGATCGCCCGCGCCGGATGCTTGAGGTGGTGTACGAGCTGTTCTGCGGTGACGACAGAGGCTAGCTCTGGCTTGGTGTCGAGAAAGGTGCTACCGAATCCGTATCGAGCACTGAGGAGACACACATGATCCGCGTAATTCTGATTGGCCTGAGCCTGTTTGCACTGACCGCCTGCGAAACCGCCAAAGGCGCGGGCAAAGATATCGAAAAGGCCGGGGATGCAATCCAGAACGCAGCTTCGGACGTGCAGGAAAGCCTGTAAGCGCGCTTATCTTGCGGGCGAGCCGGACATTAACGCAATATATGGTTGAAGATTGCGCCCACACGCAGTAGTCTAGCCCTACAGGTGCATAGACGCGGCATTGCATATCTGACACTAAATCGGGGCTCTTTCGCGCACGCAGAAGAGCCCCGTTCCCGTTCGGCAGGGGTGAGTGGTAGCCTGTATGAAACCGAATTTCGGCAAAGGAAAAGGCGTCAGGTGCGCAGACGCGGTCTTTGCATGTACCCTTTCGGATACGCCCTGACGCCTTACCGGGTCGACGTACCCCGAGGAGCACTCCGATCCAGTCGCCCCAGCCCCCTGAGAGACTGCAGCCGCCGCTTTGTCCCCTAAGGTCCATCGCGACATGCATTGGCCGTCTGAGAAGATGGCCACCCGACCTGGGTCTACGACCCATTTCCGGCTGATCACCTACCGGTAAGCCCTTGCAGCTAAACGCAAATCCTAAGATCCGCCCTTCTCTGCTCAGGCCCCCTTGGCCTTTGCGCCCCGCCCCGGTTCCGAAGACCCTGTGCGGTGAGATGACTGTTGCACCACGCCCTGCATCCGACAAGAAAATAGCACTGCAGCATGAAAATTAGACGGGGATAAGATGTTGATATCCGGCGGGAGAGTTTTGTGGATAACCCGAGAATCCCCGATCCCGCGAAGGGTTGAGGGCGGAAAAAACCGGACGTGACCCCGGCACCCGAAATTCCTGCGATGCTGCGGGTGCAAAACGCTCCGTGCGGACCGTTAGGCCGAAATTGTGCGATTTGTACAACGCTCGGACCCCCAATCTTACGAATCGTACAGACGGAGATTCGCCGATGCGCTGCACCATTTCCTACGCCCGCGCCCATCTGGGGCCGCTGATCACCCGCGCCCAGGACCCGCGCGAGGTGATCATCCTGACCCGGCACGGCAAGCCGCTGGCCGCGCTGGTCTCGATGACCGAGGCCAACCGGATCTGGCAGTTGCAGGATGACGAGGAGATCGGATGGAAACACCCGCTGTCGGGGCTGCGCGGGATGTGGTCAAAAGGGCGCAACATCCCCGGCATGGAACCGGGACCGGACGGCCGCTATGTCACCGCGCGCGAGGCCGCGCTGAAGGTCCGCGAGATCCAGATGACCCGCGCCGAGGAACGCCGCATTCTTGCGCGGGGCGGTCTGGATCCTGTCGCAGGCGGTGAACTGGCCGCCCGGCCTGTCTCCTCACTCTGGAGACGCTGGTTCCGTTTCTGAGAAGCGTTCCGGCCCGGCGGTGGTACCAACACCCCCTCCGCCGCAATCCGTGAGCAACGGCGGCTTATACCCCTTAACAACCCGACCGGGCCGGAAACGCTTCAGTTCACCTGACGTTCCAGAACGGTGCTGTAAGTCGTTCCGTTCCGCAGGCTACGGAAGTCGGCATAGATCTTGCCGTCCGCGTACCGCGCATCAATCAGCGCATTGGCCCCGATCAGCAGAGGGGCGGTTTCGACCATACCGATTTTGCCTGACTCATCGAGGCTGATGGTTCCGGTGGCCTCGTTTTCATACCATTCGGTATCGCCATCGCGGCGCCATTTGCTGGGCCCCCAGAACACATTGCCATCCTGCACCTGGACATCGAGCATCCATTCGGCCTGATTGATCCGGGGTTGATCGCCTTTGTGATAATGGCTGGGTTGAACAGTGGTATAGCTACCCGTCCATGTGCCCCGCAGATCGGGCATGGTATCGGCCAGCGCGGCCGTTCCAAGGGCGAGGGTCGTGGCCAAAGCGGCTGCTCCGGCAGTCATGTATCTGGTCATAGGCTCTCTCCTTTTGAGTTCACGGCCGTTGCTGGCCTGCTGAACAGATTGGGAGGGCGAGAGGCTGTTACAACTTACCTAAGGGAAACTTCATTAAGGGTTTATGCGCGGGAAAGGTGGGCAAGAAGAAAACCCCACCCTGCCCGGTATTGCGCATTGCGTTTTTCCTTCCAACACCGCGCGCCACAACTTAAACAGGGATTTCAAATAACTGCCCTCATCCGGGGGCGTCCGATCCAACTTGAAAAGCCCCAGACAGAACATGCGATTTCCAAAACGACAACATCGAGAGTTCAAGAGCACTGTGCGCAGGTTCCGCAACGAGTTTTCGCTGTTCGTGCTGGAACAAAGCCGCGGACAGGTGCTGTGCGGGCCGATGAAAGGGTTTCGCTTTGTCGAAAACGCGTTCTGGGGCGGGCATTCGGATACGGCCACGAAAATCTTTGGCCTGTATGAGCAGCAGAACCTGAAGGTGCTGAGCAACTCGGACAAGCCGGTGCTGGTGGATATCGGGGCGGCGGACGGCTTTTGGGGCGTCGGGCTGGTGGCCGCCGGGCAGTTCGAAAAAAGCGTGTGCTTTGAGGTTTCGGCAAAAGGCCGGGATGTGATCCGGGAAACGGCGGAACATAACGGCGTGGGCGACCGCGTGGCGGTGTTTGGGGATGCGCTGACGGACACGGTTGAAAACATCGCAAGCGTGGCCCCTGACCCGGCGGACATTTTCTTTCTGATCGATATCGAGGGTGTCGAATTCAGCCTGTTGACCGAAGATTTTCTGACGCATTTCCGCAGATCGGAATTCCTGATCGAACTGCACCCCCAGATGGTGGAGGATGGCGATGCGAAACTGAAAGCGATCGAAGCGTTCTGCGCCGGGTATTTTGATGTCGCCTATGTGGACGGAAGCGTGCGCGACACGTCCGAGATGGATGAGATTATCCGGTTGGGGGATGATTTCAAATGGCCGATCCTGTCCGAAGGTCGCGGTTTTCCGATGCAATGGTTGCATCTGGTGCCGCGCGGGTGAGGTGTGGGTCAGACGGTTGATCCGCAGACCCGAGGGCCGCAAACGGCCAGAACCCCAATGGCGCAAGCGCAGATACCAACCCCACCCCGTAGGGCGGGCTTCAGCCCGCCACCGGATACAGCCTGTCCATGCACGGTGGTTTGGGGTCGGGGAAATGGGGGAGTTGTGGATTGGCGGGCTGAAGCCCGCCCTACGGCATATCAAACCCGGTTGGGCGACAGAACAGAGGGCAGCGCCGGCCCGAGGGGGTGAGGCCCGTCTAGGAAACGGTCCAGTGGACCGTTTCAGGGCCGAACGGGCGGAGCCCCGGGGCGCAAACGCTTTTGCAACGGCTGATCAGCAGAACAGAGGGGCGCGACCGACCCGAGGGGAGGCGCAAACGCGCCGCCCCATGGGGGCGGGTCGGCGCGGCCCGGCGGTGCCGCCGGGCGGGTGGGTTGAGAAACTGGAAACGTGAAACGACGTAAGTTCTATACTTCTTCAACTGCCCCGGCCATCGATTCTACATATAGTGGCAGCACATCACAATTTATCGACATACAGAAAAATTGGGGGTTTCCTGTGGAGGAATCTGTTGACAACCCCCCTATATTGGGGCAAAACATGTTCCAAACGGCACATCTAGGGCGAATACACCGCCAATGGTGATGTTTCTGTTTTTGTTATCTTGCATATTGTAGTGTGTCGAGCCATGCTGATGTATGAGCTACAAACGAATCGCGCCGCCAAGGTGGTCAGACCAAGACGGCGCTTCGTTGTAGTACCGCACCAACCTTGGGGGGTTGCCGCGGTCAGTTTGCAACGCGTGAATCCTGACGGATTCACAAAAAACAGTCAAGGCGCCCCTCGTTGAAACATTGAACGAGGCAGCATTATGCCAAACTACTACGTTAACCAAAACCCACAGCCTGACGGCTATCACGAAGTGCACGTTGATGATGGAACGTGCACACACCCTCCTCTTCTCGCAAATCGCATACCACTTGGGTGGCATTCGACTTGCCAAAGCGCAGTGGCTGCTGCGAGGCAACAATACTTCCTGTCGGATGGTTGTGCTTATTGCGTACCATACTGTCACACTCGATAGGGAGCATGATATGGCTACTAACCCACCATCAGGTGATGGACGTCGAAACGGAATGGTCAAAGGCCGTTCGCAAACCAAGACTCCATCCGGTCACTACGTGAAACGCGACACATCAACTGGTCGCTTCATGGATGTCAAAACTTCCGACAAGAAGCCCTTCAAGGGTGTTCGAAAGGAAAAATAGTAGGTTGAGCGACTGCGGTCGCTCTCCCAACCCACCGTGTGGGCACGCAGGTTGGCTACGCCAACCGCTTTCGCCCACCGTCACTAAAAATGGACAGCCTTAGCTGTCCATTTTTAGTGCTGAAATAAACGCCTCCTGCGGGATATCGACCTTCCCGAACTGGCGCATCTTTTTCTTACCCGCCTTCTGCTTGTCCAGCAGTTTGCGTTTCCGCGTGGCGTCGCCGCCGTAGCATTTGGCGGTCACGTCCTTGCGCAGGGCGGACAGGGTCTCGCGGGCGATGACCTTGCCTCCGATGGCGGCCTGAATCGGGATTTTGAACATGTGGCGCGGGATCAGGTCCTTGAGCTTTTCGCACATCGCGCGGCCCCGCATCTCGGCCCGGTCGCGGTGAACCATGGTCGACAGCGCATCGACCGGTTCGTCATTCACAAGGATCGACATCTTGACCAGCGCGTCCTGCCGGTAGCCGGTCATCTGGTAGTCGAAGCTGGCATAGCCCTTGGTCACCGATTTCAGGCGGTCGTAGAAGTCAAAGACAACTTCGTTCAGGGGCAGGTCATAGACGACCATGGCGCGCTGGCCCGCATAGGTCAGGTCCATCTGGATGCCGCGGCGGTCCTGGCAGAGTTTCAGCACGTCGCCGAGATATTCGTCGGGCACCAGAATGGTCGCCTTGATGCGCGGTTCCTCAAGGTGGTCGACCTTGGACAGGTCGGGCATGTCGGCGGGGTTGTGCAGCTCGATCATCTCACCGTCTTTCATGTAGACGTGATAGATCACGCTGGGCGCGGTGGTGATGAGGTCGATATCGTATTCACGCTCGATCCGGTCGCGGATGACCTCGAGGTGCAGCAGGCCAAGGAAGCCGCAGCGGAAGCCAAAGCCAAGCGCGGCCGAGGTTTCCATCTCATACGAGAATGAGGCGTCGTTCAGCGCCAGCTTCTCGATCGCGTCGCGCAGGTCTTCGAATTCGGCGGAATCCACCGGGAAGAGGCCACAGAACACCACCGGCTGTGCGGGTTTGAAGCCCGGCAGTGCGACTTCGGTGCCGTTGCGGTCATTGGTGATGGTGTCGCCGACGCGGGTGTCGCGGACCTGCTTGATCGAGGCGGTGAGAAATCCGATCTCACCCGGGCCGAGGCTGTCGATCATCTGCATTTGCGGGCGGAAGACGCCGACGCGGTCGACATGGTGCAAGGTGCCGTTCGACATGAACTTGACCCGCATCCCCTTTTTCAGCGTGCCGTCCATGATGCGGACCAGAACGATGACGCCCAGGTAGGCGTCGTACCACGAATCCACCAGCATCGCCTTGAGCGGCGCGTCCAGAGTGCCCTGTGGCGCGGGCAATTTGTGCACGATCGCTTCCAGCGTCTCGTGGATGCCCTGCCCGGTCTTGGCGCTGACCTGAATGGCGTCGCTTGCGTCGATGCCGATCACGTCCTCGATCTGTTCGGCCACGCGGTCACAATCGGAGGCGGGCAAGTCGATCTTGTTCAGCACCGGCACGATCTCATGGTCGGCATCGATGGCTTGATAGACATTGGCCAGCGTCTGCGCCTCAACCCCCTGGGTACTGTCCACAACCAGCAGCGAGCCTTCGACCGCGCGCATCGACCGGCTGACCTCATAGGCGAAATCCACGTGGCCGGGGGTGTCGATCAGGTTCAGCACATATGTCTCGCCATTATCGGCGGTATAGTCGATGCGAACGGTGTTGGCCTTGATGGTGATGCCACGCTCGCGCTCGATATCCATGCTGTCGAGCAGCTGTTCCTTCATGTCACGATCCTGCACTGTCCCGGTCTCTTGAATGAGCCGGTCAGCAAGGGTGGATTTGCCATGGTCGATATGCGCGACGATGGAGAAATTGCGGATATGAGCGAGGTCTGTCATGTTCCGCGTATTAGCGGGTTTTTTAAGGCGGTCAAGGTGGAGAACGACAGCAACCTGAACCTGAGCAAAGAAACAATTGAGGCATGGCAGCTGAACGCCAGCGAATCCGTATTGCGCGATGTACTGCGCCGAAATGCCGTGAGATCAGTACCAGCCGCGACCAGTATTGCCACCCGACTGGCGGACAAAAAAAATGTGCAACGCTTACGCGCTTTCCTATGCGCCTATCTCAACCTGCTTGTCAGTGCCGTCGGAGCCCCGGAAGCACACGCACTCGTTCCCCTGAAGCCGCGGCGCGACGAATTTGATCGTGTCGCCAAAGAAGAATCCGGCGAGTTCGACTTTCGGTTCGGAGTATTGCGGGAAACGGTCTCGGGGCTGACAGGCGAACGTGAACTAAATTCCTGCAGCCGAGCGTCCATCAACAGGCTGAACAGTTATTTTCGAGGGGCCGCCGGTGCAGATGGCGAATTACGAGGAGACGCTACACGTCTGCTTCATCGCGCGGTCAAGGACGATTTCTCTGCCGAAGACCCTTTCGTCTTGAAATTGTGGTCTGAAGAAAACCCATTTGCATCATGGCGTGCCAATCGATTGATGACGATCATCACTCATGAGTTTGGCACTGATTGGTTTCGGGAATGGTACTCGGGGTTCCTTGTTGGTCGCCCGTTGGATTGGGATCAACAACTCCGGGTGGCACAAATCGACGACGCCGTGTGGAACATTGGTCCAAGAGCGGTGGCGGATGCAATTGAACGCATTCGTGCTCGATTTCAGGTCGAGAAAGCCTTGGCGGACCTGGGTAGAAGCTTGACAGTCCAAACCTCAGCACGCCACGGCATCGGGGGGAACAACCCTCCTGAGAGCATCGAAGATGAACGTTTGTCCGGCGCGATAACCTTGATCTGGGAAGCGACCGAAGAACTCTCGACGGCTTTGGAAGAGGAACGCCCTGCTCGCGAGCGGATTGAAGCAATTCTGGGCAAGTTCAAATCTGGATTGGCAGGATTTCTCAAATGGTGTGCAGGCAAAGGCGATCTTGCGGTCGATACTTTGATCAAGTGGGGAATTCCTGCGACAGGAGCAGGGTATGCTGCAAAGTATCCAGAGAAAATTGAAGCGTTGATCAAAGCCATCGAAGACTGGCTGCCGTTCCTGTCCTGACCGGTGCCGGGCTGAAGCCCGGCCTACGGGGGTGGTGGGGATGTATCGTTTCCGGATCGTGCAATCACTTTTTCGCAACGTATGATTGATCCGCGGGCCCGTTTGATTCATACTCCGCCGCAGACCGAGAGGGGCGCAAGACCCGTCCGGGCAGGCAAAAACGAGGCTCGAGTATGAAACAGTTCCTCATTATCGCATTTTGTGCGGCATCGCTGACGGCGGTGGCTCAGGTCGCGGATGCGGCGCAGATCAGGCAGGCGTGCATGGCGTCGGACCGCTCGGCCGCGACGCGGGACCGGTGCAGCTGCATTCAGCGCGTGGCGGATCAGGCGTTGACGCGCAGCGATCAGAAGACCGTGGCGAAGTGGTTCAAGGACCCCCATCAGGCGCAGGTGCTGAAGATGTCGAAAACCGCGCGCGATGATGCGCTGTGGGATCGGTACCAGAACTTTGGCCAGATGGCGCAGGCGATCTGCAGCTAACCCGTTCAGAATGCTTGACCTGATCCACGCTGCGTCCCAGAAAGGCGCAGCGAAAGGTGTGTTGCATGGTAATGAAAGGGCTGACCCTGCGGGGCCTTGAAGTGTTCGAGGCTTTGGCGCGGACGGGATCGGTGGCACAGGCCGCCGAGATCACGGGGCTCAGCCAGCCATCCGTTTCGCAGCAATTGCGCAATCTGGAAAACGCATTGGGGGCCGAGTTGGTCGACCACGGGCGGCGGCCGATGCGGCTGACGCAGGCGGGGCGCAGTTTCCTTGCGCGGGCCGAGGCGGTTCTGGCCGAGCTGCACATGGCCCAGAGCGAGCTGTCGGTCATGGATCTGGGGCACCTGACCACGCTGTCGATCGGGCTGATCGACGATTTCGACAATGACCTGACGCCACGGCTGGCCACCCTGCTGGCCGACAGCCTGACCCGGTCGAAATTCAAGCTGATCACCCTGTCGAGCCTTGATCTGTTCGAGGCGCTGGCCGAGCAGCGCCTGCATATGGCGGTCACCGCCCATAGCGGCGAAGTGCTGGAGGGGGTGGTCGAATACCCGCTGGTCCACGATCCGTTCATTCTGGTGGCGCCGCAGGGATCGGGCGGGGTCGAAGCCGTGCAGGAGCGGCTGCCGTTTCTGCGCTATGCCCGCGAGCAGCTGATCAGCCGCCAGATCGAGGCGCATCTGGCGCGCCGGTCGCAGGTGTTCGAGGAACGGTTCGAGATCGGCTCGCACATGGCGCTGATGGCCATGGTGGCGCGGGGTCTGGGCTGGGCGATCACCACGCCGCTGGGCTTCATGCGCGCGGCGCGGTTCCATGAGGGGCTGGAGGCGCACCCTGCCCCGTTCGGGGAGTTCTCGCGCAACATATCGCTGCTGGCGCGTACCGAGTGGTCCGATCAGGTCCCGCAGGAGGTTGCGGGCATGACCCGGCGTCTGATGCAGAACCAGATCGTGGACCCGGCGGTTGCCAAGCTGCCCTGGCTGAGCGGCCAGTTGCGGGTGACCGGCGGCTAGGTGTCCAGATGGGCGGCAAGCCCGTCAACCGCTGCCTCGATCAGGTCCAGCGCGCCGTCGAAATCCCGCGTGTAATACGGATCGGGTACGTGATCGGCACCGGTCTGAGGGGCGAAATCCGTCAGCAGGCGAACCGGCGTGCCGTTGCCCGGCGGGCGCAGGTCTTCGATATCGGCGATGTTTTGGGCATCCATGCCGATGATCAGGTCGAACCGGTCGAAATCCGCGGCGGTGAACTGGCGCGCGCGCAGGTCGCCGAGGTCGATGCCTCTGCGGATTGCGGCCTTCTGCATCGGGCCATTGGGCGGATTGCCCGCGTGCCAGCCCATGGTTCCGGCACTGTCGGTTGCATGATGCGGTGCGCGGGCGCGAAAGACGCCTTCGGCCGCGGGAGAGCGGCAGATATTGCCCAGGCAGACAAAGAGGATACGGTGTGTCATGGCCAAGGTGTAACGCGCGGAGGGGATATGGGAAAGATCGTCATTCTGACCGGGGCCGGGATTTCGGCAGAAAGCGGGCTGAGCACCTTCCGCGACGAAGGCGGGCTGTGGGCGCAGCACCGGATCGAGGATGTGGCCACACCCGAAGGTTTTGCGCGCGATCCCGCCTTGGTGCAGGGGTTTTACAATGCGCGCCGCGTTCAGGCCGCCGCTGTGCAGCCCAATGCGGCCCACATGGCGCTGGCGCGGTTGCAGCAGGGCTGGCCCGCAGAGGTCGTGATCGTGACCCAGAACGTCGACAGCCTGCATGAAGCGGGCGGTGCGACGGGTGTCATCCACATGCATGGCACATTGGCGGGTGCCTTGTGTTCCGGGTGTGATCATCGCTGGCCCGCCCCGCCCGAGATGGCCGTTGCCGAGCCCTGCCCCGCCTGCGGCCAGCCCACCGCCCGGCCCGATGTGGTCTGGTTCGGTGAGATGCCTTATTGCATGGACGACGTCTACGACCACCTTGCCAGCGCATCGATCTTTGCCGCCATCGGCACCTCGGGTCAGGTCTATCCGGCCGCGGCCTTTGTCCACGAGGCGCAGGCGGCGGGTGCGCGGACGGTCGAGATCAATCTGGAACCGACGACCGGGCCCTCGGGCTTTGACGAGCGCATTGTCGGCAGGGCATCCGAAACGGTTCCGCGATGGGTCGGTCAGCTTCTTGCGGAAAATTCTTAAGCTACAGACAACGCTGGCTTAATTTGTGTACACTATCTGCGATAGCGACTGGAGGATGCGCCATGACTGATCAAGACCCCCGCACCGGTGAAATCCTGGATGACGGCAGCATGGCCGGGCGCGACATGCTGGGGGAACAGCTTTCCAGCCTGTGGTGGACTTTTCTGCTGCGCGGGGTGCTGGCCGGGCTTGTGGGCATCGCGGCGCTGTTCTGGCCATCGGGCAGCATCGCGCTGCTGCTGCGGCTGGTCGGTGTTTTGCTGATCCTCGACGGTGGGCTGACGCTTTTGGGTGTTGGTCGTCGCGGGGTGCTGGGTGGTGCCGCGATCGGCGCGCTTCTGATCGGGCTTATCCTGCTGATCTGGCCGGAAGGCACGGTGAAACTGGCGTTTTTCCTGTTGGGCGCATGGGCGCTGATCATCGGGATCGGATCCCTGGCGGCTGCCGGGCAGATGCATCCAAATGACCCGCAGCGCGGTTCCATGCGCGTCTCGGGATTTGTCGCGCTTGTCGTCGGGCTTGTCCTGATGATCTGGCCAGCGGTGGCGCTGGTTGCGCTGGGATGGGGTATCGCATTCTCGGCGCTGGCCATGGCCGCTGTGATGTTCTGGCTGGCTTCGCGATTCCGGCAGGCGGGCGACCGCGTCGGTATGAAAACCATCAACAAATAGCACTGTCCGCAGCCGCGTGGAAAACAGGCCGGGCAGAGCCCGGCCTGACGCATGGATGAGGGCCGCAGCGCGGCCCAAAGACAGGCGTTGCCCTAGTTCGAATGTGATCCGTGGCCGCCTTTGTCCTGACGTTCCAGATCGACGGGAATCTCGATCTCGACCTCGCCTGCCTTTTCAAAGATCAGCGTGACCGACACCATGGCGTCCTGTTCGAACGGGGCCGTCAGACCCATGAACATCACATGGTCGCCGCCGCGTTTCAGCATGTGGGTTTCACCGGCCGGAATTGCAAAGCCTTCTTCGACATGCACCATCTTGGCCACGCCGTTTTCATCGACCTTGTGGGTGTGCAATTCCACACGCGCTGCCGCGTCCGAGGTTGCACCGATCAGCCGGTCATCGGCGTCGCCCTGATTGTGGATCATCATGAACGCGGCACCGGCGATGGCGGTCTTGCCCGAGGACCGGGCATAGGCGTCGTCAACCTTGATGGGGCCTTCGGCAAAGGCGGGGATGGCCAGCGACACGGCGGCCAGAGTTGCAAGCAGAGTGGTTTTGAGGGACATCGCGCCTCTCCTGTATGAAGGTTTGAAAAGGGTGGGTTTCAAACGCTGACAGGAGGCGCGCGGGCCGGGGTTGCGGGAACCGGCAGGGCGATCTGGTTGCCCAGATGCCGCAGCGGAGCTGGCTGCGCCCGTTCCGGCGCGGCTGGCAGTGCTGGTTGCGCGACAGCAACAGCACCCAACAGGGATATTGCATAGTCCGGGCAGTAATGCGGCGGGGCGGTGGGTTGCCCGTTTTCGTCCATATAGACGACGACCGGTCCGGTGCCCGTACACAGCACCATCTGACCCACGGCCTTGTCCATGCCGCGCGACATGGCCAGCCCCTGCCCGGTCAGAACCAGCAGCAGGGACAGCGCATAAGGCAGAAATCTGGTAACAACAGGTCTCATCCTGACCCAGCTATAGGTCAGCAGCGGGAAAAGCTTCAAGCGCCAAAGGGTCGCGCTTGAAGCTGTTTTTCAGTAATCCAGTCCGGGTCTTTTTACCGTGTCTGCGGTGAAGCTGGTATGGGACCGGTTCACCCAGCGCTGCATCCGCGTGCAGGTTGCAATCGCCTTGCGGAATACCGCGGCCAGAAACAGGAAAAGATAAAAACTTTTTAACGTCATAATGTGGCCCCCGCCTGATGAATGACAGTGACGTTAGGTCAGATTCGAAAACCTGTATGTGAAGAAGTTCACCAATGGCGAAAAATTAGTTCCAGATTGAGAACAATGGGGGCCGAAAGGGGCTGGCCCAACAGAAAAGGCCCCGCACCGAGAGGGTGCAGGGCCTGAAATTCTGTTGGTTGAAAGACCTTAGGCCGAAGCTTGCGCCTTGGCGATTTCTTTCTTCACTTTCAGAGCGTTTGCCGACAGCTCATCATCCTTGGCTTTGGCCAGGAACGCGTCCAGACCACCGCGGTGGTCAACCGAACGCAGCGCAGCCGCCGAGATGCGCAGCTTGACGCCACGGCCCAGAGTTTCGGACTGCAGGGTAACGTCATTCAGGTTCGGCAGAAAACGACGACGAGTTCTGTTTTTGGCGTGGCTGACATTGTTGCCAGTCATCGGGCCTTTTCCGGTCAGTTCGCAACGGCGCGACATGGTTTCTTCCTTTGTTTCTGGAGGCCGGGCTGGATACCCGCGGCCAAATCACAAGGGGCGCAACCCGAAGTCGCGCCCGAAAACTGGTTGGATGCGTGTAGTGGGAATCGCGCGGGGGGTCAAGACGGGCTACGCGAAATCTTTCATTTTGCCTGCCATGCAGGAATGGCCCGGACGGGCCATGCCGTTGGCGAGAGTATTTGGCAAAAGGTGAAACGGCCATGACGGCCCTTCAGCCGAGCGTGTCCAGAAGCTGACCGGCAGCGACCGCCGGGCTGAGTCGCCCTTGCGAGACTTCGTCATTCAGGCGCTCCATCTCGGCGCGGGCCTGCGGTGTGTCGAGGCGGGCGAGAAGGGCGTGGCGGACCTCCTGATCGAACCAGTAGCGGGCCTGGGCGGCGCGGTTTGCCTCCCAGATACCGGTGTCGCGGCGCCATTGGGTCAGGGTTTGCATTTCGTCCCAGGCCTGTTCCAGCCCGTGTTCTTCGACAGCGGAAACGGTCATCGCCTTGGGGAAGCCTTCGGGATCCTGTGGGCGTTTGCGCAACAGCCGCAGTGCGCCGGCATAATCCGCGCAGGTGCGGGTGGCGGTGGCTTTCAGGTCGCCATCGGCCTTGTTGACCAGAATGATATCGGCCATTTCCATGATGCCGCGTTTGACGCCCTGCAACTCGTCCCCGCCCGCCGGGGCCAGCAGAAGCAGAAACAGGTCAGACAGTTCGGACACCACCGTTTCCGACTGCCCCACACCCACGGTTTCGATCAGCACCACGTCATAGCCTGCGGCCTCGCACAGGGCGATAGCCTCGCGGGTGCGGCGGGCGACGCCGCCAAGGTGGCTCTGGCTGGGAGAGGGCCGGATGAAGGCGTTCTGCTCGCGGCTCAGGCGTTCCATCCGGGTCTTGTCGCCCAGGATCGAGCCGCCCGACCGGGCCGAGCTGGGATCGACCGCCAGAACCGCGACCCGCAGCCCCTGCCCGGTCAGCATCATGCCAAAGCTTTCGATGAAGGTGGACTTGCCCACGCCGGGCGTGCCGGACAGACCGATACGCAGCGCCTGACGGCCCGAACCGGCAAGCTGTGCCAGAAGGTCGCTGGCCTGTGCCCGGTGATCGGCACGGTTGCTTTCAACAAGGGTGATCGCACGCGCCAGCGCCCGACGCTCGCCCTTCAGAATTCTGTCGCTCAGGCTGTCTGTCTGCATTCTTGTCCCGATCCTAGAGGCAGGAACAGTTGCCGTGCTTGAGGGGCGTTTGTCCAGACCGGAGGCGGCAGGAATTGCGAAGATCGCGCAGCCTGCGTCATTTCGTGCGGGGCGATTTGCTGATGTGAGCGCGGAAACTGGACGCCACCTGCGGGATCGCGGATAAGGGCCGGATGATCCTACGCCTGCCCATAGACGACGCCATACCCGGCCTGCTGGACACCCTGCGCGCGCAGGGGCGGGCCGTGCTGCAAGCGCCACCCGGTGCGGGCAAGACCACGCGGGTTCCGCTGGCGATGCTGGAGGCGGGTCTGTGCGGCGGCAGGATCGTGATGCTGGAGCCCCGGCGGCTGGCGGCACGGGCCGCGGCAGAGCGAATGGCAGAGACGCTGGGAGAGCGCGCCGGCCAGAGTGTCGGCTATCGCGTGCGGGGCGATGCGAAAGTATCAAAAGACACAAGGATCGAGGTGGTGACCGAGGGCATTCTGACCCGGATGCTGCAATCGGACCCTGACCTGCCGGGCATCGGGGCGGTGATCTTTGATGAATTCCACGAACGCTCATTAAACGCGGATCTGGGGTTGGCGCTGTGCCTTGAGGTCACGGGCGCGCTGCGGGACGATCTGATTCTGCTGGCCATGTCGGCCACGCTGAATGCAGACCCGGTGGGGCGCCTGATGGCCGCGCCGCTGGTTACGTCGGAAGGGCGGAGTTTTCCTGTCGAGATGCGCTGGCTGGATCGGCCATTGGGGCCACAGGCGCGGCGGCTGGATGCATTGGTCGATCTGGTCGTTGAAGCCGAGCGCGAGACCCGCGCCACCGGCGGCGGGATCTTGGTGTTTCTGCCTGGTGAGGGTGAAATCCGGCGGGCTGAGGCAGCTTTGACCGGACGCCTGCCCGCCAGTTGCACGGTGCGCCCGCTGTTCGGGGCAATGCCCTTTGCGGCCCAGCGCGAAGCGATTGCCCCGGTTGAGACCGGGCGCAAGGTGGTGCTGGCGACGTCGATTGCCGAAACCTCGCTGACGATCCCCGATATCCGGGTGGTGGTGGATATGGGACAAGCGCGGCGGGCGCGGTTTGATCCGGGCTCGGGCATGTCGCGGCTGGTGACCGAGCGGGTGACACGGGCCGAGGCCACGCAACGCGCGGGTCGTGCAGGCCGTGTGGCCGAAGGGCTGTGTTACCGGCTTTGGTCAAAGGGGGAGGATGGCGCGCTGGCCGCGTACCCACCCGCCGAGATCGAAGCCGCCGATCTGACCGGGCTGGCGCTGGAGCTGGCCCTGTGGGGCGCGGATGCCGCCGATCTGGCCTTTCTGACCCCGCCACCCGAAGGCGCGATGGCCGAGGCGCGTGCCCTTCTGGCGATGCTGGGCGCGCTGGACGGCAAGGGGCGGATCACCGAACACGGGCGGGCGCTGGCGGCGCTGCCGTTGCATCCCCGGCTGGGGCATATGCTGGTGCGGGCCGGACCGAATGCCGCGCCTTTGGCCGCCTTGATGGCCGAGCGCGACCCCCTGCGCGGCGCGCCGGTGGATATCGCTTTGCGGCAAGAGGCACTGCGGGATGTGCGCACCTTTCAGCGCAACCGGGTCTGGCAGGTGAACTTGGGGGCCGTGAATCGGATCAATGCCGAGGCCAAACGGTTGACGAAACAGGCCGGAAGCAAGACGGATGATCTGAGCGCTGCCGCCATGGCCGCCCTCGCCTATCCCGACCGCATCGGGCAGCGGCGTAAGGGCGATGCGCCGCGTTATGTGCTGTCGGGGGGCAAGGGTGTCGTGCTGGACAGCGGCGATTCACTGGGGGCCGCGCCTTTTCTGGTTGTCACCGACACCGATGGCAACCCGCGCGAGGCAAAGGTGCGGATGGCCACCCAGATTTCGGAACGCGAGATCCGCGAACTGTTCACCGACCAGATCGATTGGGTCGAGGTTTGCGCCTGGTCGAAACGCGAACGGCGGGTCGTTTCCCGGCAGCAGGAGCGGTTCGGGGCGATCACGCTGGACGACCGCATCTGGAAGGACGTCCCGGACGACGCCGTGGCGCGTGCGATGCTGGACGGGGTGCGCGATCTGGGGTTGCGGCTGGACGGGGCCGCCGCACGGCTGGCCGCGCGGGTGGAACTGGTGCGTGCCGACGGGGTGGATCTGCCCGACTTTTCGGTCGAGGGTCTGATGGCCGAGCTGGACGGCTGGCTGTTGCCGATGCTGTCCGGTGTCAAAAGCGCAGAGGACTGGAAACGGTTCGACCTGCTGCCCGCCTTGCGCGCGCGGCTGGACTGGGCCCAGACCCAGGAACTGGACCGGCGCGCCCCGGGATCGTTTGAAACACCTCTGGGGCGCAAGGTGCCGATCGATTATGGCGCGGCGGTCCCCGAAATCTCGGTTCGGTTGCAGGAGCTGTTCGGCGTGACCCGGCATCCGGTGGTTGGCGGACAGCCCCTGAAGATCACGCTGCTGTCGCCGGCGCAGCGCCCGATCCAGATTACCCGCGATCTGCCGGGGTTCTGGGCCGGGTCTTATGCGGATGTGCGCAAGGATATGCGGGCGCAATACCCCAAGCACCCCTGGCCCGAAGACCCGACACAGGCCGACCCGACGCTGAGGGCCAAGCGCAGGCAGGGATAGGCCTATTGCCACGTCACTTTCAGCAAGCGGCTTGGGCTTTCGGGGCTGTTGCACGAAATCTCACAAATCACGGTAAACTTACCGAAGAACCGGTCACAATCAGAAATAAGCGGACATTTCATTGAAGTCTGGCATTATTGTTGTTACGTCACACAGGTTTCGAAGACAGAAACAGGATTTGAAGAACATCACATGAGTGCTTGGCTGCGAAATATCTGGGAAGAGGTCGGACGCCCCTTGTTCCTGCGCCCCCAAAGGGTGCAGTTTGCGGCCCTGTGCACCCGCAGGCATGAGGATCAGGACGAGGTTCTGCTGATCACCAGCCGCGAAACCGGGCGCTGGATCATCCCGAAAGGCTGGCCAGTCAATGGTCTGGACGGGTTGGAGACGGCGCTGCTGGAGGCGTGGGAAGAGGCTGGCGTGCGTGCAGATGCGGTTGACAAGGAGCCCGTCGGCCAATTCACCTATGACAAGATCTTCAAGGGGGGAACGGCCCAATCGGTCCTGACCCGTGTCTACCGGGTTTCCGTGCGCGAGCTGGCCGATGATTTTCCCGAAGTGGACAAGCGCAAACGTCAGTGGTTTTCACCGGCAGAAGCCGCCAAACGGGTTCAGGAGCCCGAGTTGCAGGCGCTGCTGCGACAGATGTAGCCGTTTCGCAACAATTTGATGGCTGCGCGCTTGCCCCTGAACCGGGAAACCGTTAGCTGCGGGCGATCTGCGAAACTTTGACAAAACCCATGTCTGACACAAACTCAAAACCGCGCTGGCAGGCGCTTGACACCGACCTGCAACGTATCTCGCGCGTCGAAATTGCCAATCTTCATGTCGCCCGCCCGCTGCTGGCGCCGGGAATCGCACTGGCGTTCATGGTGCTTGCCGGATTGATGGCGGCGGTGCTGTTCGGACGGGCCGACGGTACCTATATCGTCGTGGCTGCGGCCGCGTTCGGGGCCTATATGGCGATCAATATCGGCGCCAACGACGTGGCCAACAACATGGGTCCCGCGGTGGGTGCGAACGCGCTGACCATGGGTGGTGCCATCGTGATTGCCGCCGTTGCCGAAAGCGCGGGCGCGTTGCTTGCGGGGGGCGATGTGGTCTCGACCATCTCGAAGGGGATCATCGACCCGGCCTCGGTGCAGAACAGCAACGTGTTCATCTGGGCCATGATGGCGGCGCTGATCTCGTCCGCCATGTGGGTCAATCTGGCGACCTGGATCGGTGCGCCGGTGTCGACAACACATTCGGTTGTGGGCGGGGTCATGGGCGCGGGGATTGCCGCTGCCGGGCTGAGCGCGGTGAGCTGGGGCACGATGGGCGCGATTGCGGCCAGCTGGGTGATATCCCCGGTTCTAGGCGGCGTGATTGCGGCGGCATTCCTGGCGCTGATCAAGACCAAGATCCAGTATCAGGACGACAAGATCGCCGCCGCGCGGCGTTGGGTGCCGATCCTTGTGGCGGTGATGGCGGCAGCGTTCGCCACCTACCTGTCGGTCAAGGGTCTGAAGCGGATCGTGAAGATCGAACTGGAGGTGGCGCTGCTGATCGGTCTGGGCAGCGGTGTGCTGGTCTGGGCGCTGACGGTTCCCTGGGTGCGTCGCAAGTCCGAGGGGCTGGAGAACCGGACCCGGTCGCTAAAAACCCTGTTTGGCCTGCCATTGGTGATATCGGCCGCGTTTCTGAGTTTTGCCCATGGCGCAAATGATGTGGCCAACGCGGTCGGCCCCCTGGCGGCGATTGTCCACGCGGCAGAGTTCGGGGATTTCGCCCAAAAGGTTTCGATCCCGTTATGGGTGATGATCATCGGCGCGTTCGGGATATCGTTCGGTCTGTTCTTGTTTGGGCCCAAGCTGATCCGGATGGTCGGCAGCCAGATCACCAAGCTGAACCCGATGCGGGCGTTTTGCGTGGCGCTGTCAGCGGCGATCACTGTCATTGTGGCCAGCTGGCTGGGCCTGCCGGTCAGTTCCACGCATATCGCCGTTGGCGCAATTTTCGGCGTCGGGTTCTATCGCGAATGGCAGTCGGATCGCAGGCGGAAGCAGAACAATGGGCGAAACGCCACAGCGCTGAAGCTGGCCCCCGAAGAGTTCCGGCGGCGCAAGCTGGTGCGGCGGTCGCATTTCATGACGATCGTTGCGGCCTGGGTCGTGACCGTGCCTGCCGCCGCCGCCATGTCGGCCGTGATTTTCTGGACATTGACAAGGTTCGTCTGACGACTGCGATCAGAGCCTGATCTGTTCCGGGGACAGCGGATGATCGGGCGCGTGTTTGATCAGGTCTGACACTTTCGTACAGAGAGGGGTGGGCACCCCGGTTTCATGCCCCAGCCGAATGATATAGCCCTGAAGGCTGTCGATTTCCGTTTGCCGCTCGGCCATCAGGTCATAGGCCATCGAGGTCCGGGCGGTGGGGTCGATGGTGAGCATCCGCGCCGCGATCCGGCTGAACAAAGGTGTCGGCAGCCGCAGGATATGCGGCGTCATCCACGCCGGAAGCGGCGTTGTCGAGGCCACCGGATGCCCCGCCGCCTTGAGAACGGACAGCGCCTCGGCCATCTGATCGGCCATAAGGTTGCGCCAGTCACGGCTGAGCAGCTGATCCACAAGCGGCAGGCCCGACAGCGCGTTCAGCGCGTTGTTGAGGTTGATCACCAGCTTGCCCCATTGCACCGCCTCGATCCGGTCAGTTGCGATAACGGGCAGGTCCGGGCTGCTGAGGGCGGTGGCCAGATCGCCGGGGCCGTTCTGGATGACGATTTCGCCCGATGTGGCCCGGTGATAGCTGGCGGGGCCGTTCGGGACCACGTTGAAGGGGACCATGCCCGCGCGCACATCGCGACCGGGCAGCGCCTTGCACAGGGTTGCCGCATTCTCGATCCCGTTTTGCCAGGACAGGACGGGCGCGTCCCGACAGGCGGCGTCCGCGATATGACCGGCCATATCCGCCGTTGCCCCGGATTTGACGGTGACGATCACCAGTTCGGCCTGATCCAGGCAAGCAGGATCGGTGCTGAGTGTCAGGGCTTCCGCCGCAACATGGGCATTGAGGCCATCGTAATCCGTGACCGTCAGCCCATGTTCGCGTATGGGGTCCAGTACACGGGCACGCCCCAGCAAGGTCACCGCATGCCCTGAGCGGGCCAGTAAACCGCCGCAGTAGCAGCCGATGCTGCCCGCGCCTGCGATGACAAGTTTCATGATACCCCCTCTGGTATACCAGAAAGGATCACCGCAAACGGACGGTTACACAAGCCCACCCGCCCCTGACGCCGCACGCGGGCGGGCCAGCCGGGGCTTTGTACGCTCAAACTGTTCTGAAATGGCGATAAATTCGCGGTCATCCCCTGTCGGAAGGTGGAAGGCGCCATTGACCCAATCGGCGCTTTTCCACTCATGAATCGCCGTCTCGATCTTTTCTTTCGAGGATGAGACGAAGTTCCACCAGATATAGCGATCCTTGTTCAAAGTGGCGCCGCCCAGCAGCATCAGCCGCGCACCCTGCGCCCCTGCCCGGGCCGATAGCCTGTCACCGGGGCGGAACACCATCATGCGGCCTTCGTCGAACGTGTCGCCTGCAATCTCGATCGATCCTTGCGTGACATAAACACCGCGGTCCTCGTGGTCGTCGGGCAGCGGGAAAGACGCACCGGGGGCGAGCTGAACATCCAGATAGAAGGTCTCGGACGGCATCGTCACGGGGCTGGTTTCGCCATAAGCCGTGCCAAGGATCAGCCGTGCGCTGATGCCCTTGTCTTGGATATGGGGCAGCGCAGCCTGTTTGTGATGCTCGAAATCGGGGGCCTTATCCTCCTGCGCTTCGGGCAGGGCAAGCCAGGTCTGGATGCCGAACAGCTTGTGGCCTTTGCCGCGTGTTTCTTGGCTGGTGCGCTCGGAATGGGTCACGCCCCGGCCTGCAACCATCCAGTTGACCTCGCCGGGGTAAATCATCTGGTGGGTACCGAGGCTGTCGCGATGTTCGAATTCGCCCTGATAAAGGTAAGTGACGGTTCCCAGCCCGATATGCGGGTGCGGTCGCACGTCAATGCCGCCTTCGGTGACGAATTCTGCCGGGCCGACCTGATCAAAGAAGATGAACGGGCCAACCAGTTGGCGTTTGACCGAGGGTAGCGCGCGGCGCACCTCGAACCCGCCCAGATCGCGGGCGCGGGGAATGATGAGCGTTTCCAGCGCATTTTTTTCGGAGGCGCATTCGGGGTCATGGGTGGGGTTCCAACTCAATCCTGATCTCCTTTTTTTGATCCTGCGAGACGGGTTCATGTTCGCCCATACTCAAGGTATTGGGAAAGTGTCGCATGAAAAGTGCATTTTTGCACAGTGATCGTGAAGCCCCTGGAACGATTTGCAGATACTCACAAAGGCGTGGAAGGGTGTATTTGGTTTGCTCCTTCGCGGCTCTCGGAATCATGAACAATCGTGCTATCTTTAGACATCGGGTGTCGCCGGTTCAGGGAAGCCAGTCGAAGATGGGATTCAACCGACAGGAGTGGATGCAATGGCCCGACTTGAAATCAACCGCCGCAAGCTTGTTGCGACCGGGATTGGTACAATTGCAGCCGGTATGGCCGGTTTTATCACACCTGCGCACACCGCCGGTCTTGCGCCGACACCGTCGATGCGGGGCGGGTCTAACAATTACAGGCCCGGTGCGCCGATCGTGGAGCGCATCGGCGGTGGCGGGTTCTGGATGACCGGCACCGTGCGGCGTGCGGGCGACGGAGCCCCCCTGCCCGGCCAGCGCATCCAGATATGGGCCCACACGACCGAAGGGCATGAACGTGACCAGCGCAGCCATGGGGCGACACTAACCGATTCGAACGGAGAGTTCCGGTTGGAAATGCCTCAGATTGTGCCTGCTTTTGGTCAACCGCACGGACATCTGGCCTATGACAGCGGTGAATTTGAGACTGTGTTCCTGCGCCCTGTGATGTCGAGCGCGAAGGACAAAACCCTTGCTGCACATTTCGTGCTGCAACCTGTCTGACAGGTGTTAAAGCGCATTGCGATCTGGGCGGCATTGATCGCCGCACTTCTGGTACCGGTCGTAGCAGCGGCTTTCAGCCCCTATCTGGCGTGGCGGGAGCCGATTTACATCGTCGCCGGGTTTGCAGGCATCATCGGGATGTGTCTTCTTCTGCTGCAACCCTTGCTGGCCGGGCGCTGGCTGCTCGGACTTTCTCCGGTCAACAGCCGCCATTGGCACAGGCGGTGTGGCTTGGCCCTTGTTGCAAGCATTATGATCCATGTGACCGGCTTGTGGATCACAAGCCCGCCTGATGTGGTGGACGCATTGCTTTTCGTGTCTGCAACACCTTTTTCGACATGGGGGGTCATCGCCATGTGGGCGGGATTTGCGGCAGCGGCAATGGGGATTTTTCGGCAGCGACTAAACTTGCGGTTTCGGGTCTGGCGCTTGGGCCATGCAGGACTGGCCATGGTAACCATTTTGGGTAGCGTCATTCACGCACTGCTGATCGAAGGTACGATGGAGACGATGACCAAGGTCGCTCTGTGCGCGCTGGTGGTATTGGTGAGCGTGGGAACACTCGCCAGGTTGCGGATTTGGGAGGTGCAACGGCGTTAAACCCCCGAGGCACGCTGCCGGGTCCGCGTCAACCTGCCAGCCGCTTTGCATAGGTGGCGCGAGTCATCTCGACATCCTGCACGGTGATGCTGCCGACCTCGGGCATGGTCTGGGCCAGAACGTCCAGAATGATGGCGTTAAGCTCGGCCCGCGTGGGCTCATCGCGGCCACGCATCAATAGCAGCGTGGCATGCACGAAGGTCTGCGGTTGCGTTCCGATGTAGGAATAGGCAATCGGCGCAGCGCGGATCTTGAGCGCTGAGGCGTCGATTTCATCATGTTTTGCGAGAACGGCGTGCAGCTGCTCGCAAATCATCTGGAAATCATGGGTGTCGTCCAGAGATTTGGAGAATTCCAGCGTTACGTGAGGCATTCAGTGCTCCGGGGGTCATGAGAGAGCCTGATGGCCCTCTCTAAACTGCATGATGATCCTAAACGCCCAGACACCAGCGCATTACGGCCTTTTGTGCGTGCAGGCGGTTTTCGGCCTCGTCGAAGATGACCGAGTTCGGGCCGTCCATGACCTCGGAGGTTGCTTCTTCCTCGCGATGCGCGGGCAGGCAGTGCATGAACAGCGCGTCGGGTTTGGCATGTGACATGAGTTCCGCGTTGACCTGATAGGGGCGCAGCATGTTGTGGCGGCGTTCCTTGGCGGACTGGCTGTCATGCATCGAAACCCAGGTGTCGGCAACCACCAGATCGGCGCCCTCGACCGCTTTGTGCGGGTCCCGTTCGATGACGACTCTGGACCCCTTCTGGCGGGCAAACCCCATGAACTCTTCTTCCGGATCAAGCTGGACCGGGCCGGAGAAGGTCAGATCGAAGCCGAACTGACCGGCGGCGTGCAGGAACGAGGCGCAGACATTGTTACCATCGCCGGTCCAGACCACTTTCTTGCCTGCGATGGGGCCGCGGTGTTCCTCGAACGTCAGCACGTCGGCCATGATCTGGCAGGGATGGGTGCGGTCGGTCAGGCCGTTGATGACAGGCACGTCGGAATATTCGGCCATCTCGGTCAGGATGGTCTCATCAAAGGTGCGGATCATGATCATGTCGACATAGCGCGACAGCACACGGGCGGTATCGGCAATGGTTTCGCCGTGACCCAGCTGCATGTCCTTGCCCGACAGCACCATGGTCTGCCCGCCCATCTGGCGCACGCCCACGTCAAAGGACACGCGCGTCCGGGTCGAGGGTTTTTCGAAGATCAGCGCGACCATGCGGTCTTTCAGCGGCTGTTCGTCATCAGGGGCGGCCTTGGGACGGCCCAGACGCGCCTGTTTCATCGCGCCCGCCTGATCGATCATGGACCGCAGCGCGGTGGCATCGGTTTTGTGGATGTCGAGAAAATGGTTCATATCGCTTCGCTTTTGGCTGGTCGGGCGGTGGGGGCCAGCCCCCACACCCCCGGAGTATTTGGGAAAAGATGAAGCTCAGGCAGTTGCGAGCTGGGCTTCGATCTGATTGGCGGCCTTTTCGAGGCGGATCATGGCCTGGGCGATGTCATCCTCGGTCAGGGTCAGGGGGGGCAGCAGGCGGATGACGTTGTCGGCGGCGGGGACAGTGATGACCAGATTGTCATAGCCCGCATTGACCACGTCGATATTGAGCGCCTTGCATTTCAGGCCGAGCATCAGGCCCGATCCGCGCACGTCTTCGAAGACGTCGGGGTGATCGGCAACCAGGCCTTCGAGTTTCTGGCGCAACAGGCCGGCCTTGCGGTTGACACCTTCGAGGAAGGCGGGTGTGGCGACCTGATCGATCACAGCACAGCCCACGGCGCAGCCCAGCGGGTTGCCGCCATAGGTGGAGCCATGCGTACCTGCGGTCATGCCGGATGCCGCGTCTTCGGTTGCCAGCACGGCACCGAGAGGGAAACCGCCGCCGATGCCTTTGGCAACCATCATGATATCCGGGGTGATCCCGGCCCATTCATGGGCGAAGAGCCTGCCGGTCCGACCAACGCCGCATTGCACCTCGTCCAGGATCAGCAGCAGACCGTGTTCGTCACAAATGCCGCGCAGGGCCCTGAGTTCGGTATCGGGTACGGGGCGGATGCCGCCCTCGCCCTGAATCGGTTCGATCAGGATGGCTGCGGTCTTTTCCGTGATGGCGTTGGTGACACCATCGAGATCGCCAAAGGTGACGTGGACAAAGCCCGGCAAAAGCGGACCAAAGCCTTTGGTCATCTTCTCGGACCCGGCCGCTGCGATGCCCGCCGACGACCGGCCATGGAAGGAGCCGTCGAAGGTGATGATCTCAACCCGTTCGGGCTGGTCTTTGTCATAGAAATACTTGCGGGCCATTTTCACGGCCAGTTCACAGGCTTCGGTACCGGAATTCGTAAAGAATACCGTATCCGCAAAGGTGTGTTCGACCAGCTTGTCTGCCAGTGCCTGCTGTTGCGGGATGTTGTAGAGGTTCGAGACATGCCACAGCGCGTGGGCCTGTTCCGTAAGGGCGGCCACCAGTGCCGGATGGGCGTGGCCCAGCGCGTTCACCGCGATCCCTGCGCCGAGGTCCAGAAAACGTCGGCCATCCGCCTCGGTCAGCCAGGCGCCTTCGCCCTTTACAAATGACAGGGGCGCGCGGTTATAGGTCGGCAGAACGGACGGGATCATGGGATCATCCTTTTCGGGTCGTTTGAGCCTCGTGAGTGATACACGAAGGCCCGGTTCGTCAACAGATTTGGTGAGATTTGTGCCAATTTGGCAGGCACATGGGATCAAACAGGCCGATTACGCAGAGAGGCGTCGGCGTCGGAGCAGCTGGATATGTGCGCGTTTGATCATGGCCGCTCTATAGACGTGAAAAGACAGCCTGAAAACCCTATTATTGCCGCAGGGTCAAAATTGCCGCCGGATCATCCCGCCGAGCGCCAGCGGTCGAGCTTGCCCATACCGCGGGTGAAAGCCCAGGCAAGGATGCGGGGCATGCCTTTGGCGACGAGGGCATCGACGCAATGAGACTGGAACTCTTCCAGCGATGCGTCGGGATGGCGGAATGCACCGTTTTCGTAACACAGTGAGCAGTAACGCGTGCTGCGCCCGCCGTCAGCTTCGGATCCGCCGCCCTGGGGATCTTTTGACAGCGGCATGCCGCAACTTTGGCATTTGGGACCCATGGTGCTTGTCCTTGCAGAGAATGACTGTCTGACATAGGATCGAAACCATGGAGTTAAGTCAACGGTTTTGAAACATGCGGATCGGGGAACTTGCACGGCGCAGCGGGCTGAGCCGTGACACGCTGAGGTTTTATGAACGCCAAGGGCTGATCCGGTCAGGTCCGGGGCCGGACAACACCAACAGCTATCGCGACTATCCCGAAGACGCGCTGATCACGCTGGAACAGGTTGCTGATGCACAGGCGGCAGGCATCAGCATTGCAGAACTGGTCATGTTGCTGGGGCAGTTGGAAGCCGCCGATCCCGACAGCTTTGACGGCGAGGCGTTTCTGCAGGACCGGATCGACGAGGTCGAAGCGCGGATTGTGCGGGCAGAGCGGTTTTTGGACAGCCTCAAACAAGCCAAGGCGGCGCTGGCGGCCCCTCCGGTTTTGCGCTGAGCGCAGAATTGCGTCTTGCCATGGCCCCCGTTTTGGCGCACCGCTTTCGCCCATGTTCACCCCGAAGGCGCAAAATCCTGCTCTGGCCGCAGGGCTGATCTTTGTCGCGACCGCCTTTATCGCGGCGACGACGCTGCTGGCCAAGGCCTTGGGGACGGATACACTCGGGCCACCCTTGCACGCGATGCAGATCAGTCACGGGCGGTTTCTGTTTGCCCTGCTTGCCATCCTGTCGGCGGTCGCGGTGCTTCGTCCCCGGCTGGGGCGGCCCCATTGGGGGCTGCATATCGGGCGAACCAGCTTTGGCTGGGCCGGGGTGACGTTGATGTTCGCGTCTGTTGCGTTCATTCCGATGGCGGATGCGACCGCGATCTCCTTTCTGAACCCGGTCTTTGGCATGGTCCTGGCCATTCCATTATTGGGGGAGCGGGTCGGCCCGTGGCGCTGGCTGGCGGCGGCCGTGGCCCTTGTGGGTGCAGTGATCCTGCTGCGCCCGACAGCTGCAAGTTTTCAGCCCGCCGCCCTTCTGGCGCTGGCGGCGGCGGCGTTTATCGGGATGGAGCTGATCTTTATCAAGAAACTGTCGGGGCGCGAGGCCCCGATCCAGATTCTGCTGATCAACAACACGATGGGGCTGGTGATCGCTTCGGTCGCGGTCAGCTTTGTGTTTCACATGCCGACACCGCAGCAATGGGTTGCGCTGGTGGGGATCGGCCTGCTGATGGCCTGCGCGCAGGTTTGTTTCATCAACGGCATGTCACGGGCGGACGCGTCATTCGTGGCCCCGATCAGCTATGCCACGTTGATTTTTGCCGCGCTGTACGATTTTGCGGTGTTTGATGTGATCCCCGACCGGATCAGCCTGATTGGCGCGGTCACGATTCTGACCGGAGGGCTGATCCTGGTCTGGCGCGAGGCGGTAAACCGCCGGACCTGACAGAAAAAACCGCCCTTGCGGTTCAGGGGCGACCTTTGTGTCGCAAATCCCCATGAATGGCGAGGTGACCGGCGCATTCTGGGCTGAGTTGATTTGCGAGTTTGTTATGCATGAACGCCGAATACCTGAATGGGTACGCCACGCGCCTGCCCCATCGGTGCGCGATTTCGGGATTCTGGCCGGGATTGAAGCCGTGGTGCGCGGTATTCTGATTTCGGTCTTTCCGCTGGCGATGTACCGGGCGCTGGGCGACGCCTCATCCGTGTCATTCCTGTATTTCCTGATTGGCATCCTGTCCCTTCTGGTCGGGTTGATGGTGCCGTTCCTGATCCGTTTTGTACCGCGCAGATGGGCCTATTCCACCGGTTGCGTCATGTTCATCTGTGGCGCATCGCTGGCGATCGTGGGCAGCCCCGAGGCCGTTGTCGGCGCATTGGCCCTGAATACCATGGCCGCGGTTGTCACTTTCATCTGCTTCAACACCTATGTGCTGGATTACATCAGCAAGATCGAACTTGGCCGGTGCGAGACCAGCCGCATGTTCTACAGCGCTTTGGGATGGACGGGCGGCCCAATGGCCGGAGTCCTGCTGATGGAGTTTTGGCGCCCTGCCCCGTTTGTCATCAGTGCCGGTGCGGCGCTGGTCATGCTGGCGCAGTTCTGGCGCATGCGTCTGGGCAATGGCAAGCTGATCACCAAGGCCCGTGGTCCGGCCAACAACCCGTTGGCCTTTCTTCCCCGGTTCTTTGTCCAACCCCGACTGGTTGCCGGATATCTGTTTGCAATGATCCGGTCCTGCGGGTGGTGGATATATGTGGTCTACCTGCCCATTTTCGCCATCCAAAACGGGCTGGGAGAACAACTGGGTGGCATCCTTCTGTCGTGCACAAACGCCATGCTGCTGGCCGCCCCATTAATCCTGCGCTGGGTCCAGACGCGGTCGCTCAGGTCGGCTGTTCGCATCGGGTTTGTTGCCGCGGGGGGCTGCTTTTTCGCAGCCGGATTGGTCGCGGGATGGCCGGTTGCCTCGGTCGCTGCGCTGGTTCTGGGGTCTGTCTGGCTGATCGTTCTGGATATTTGCGCCGGATTGCCCTTCCTAATGGCTGTAAAGCCGTCTGAGCGAACCGAGATGTCGGCGATTTATTCCAGTTACCGCGATGTCTCGGGCATTCTGACGCCCGGTGTTGCATCTCTGGTCTTGCTGGTGGCGCCGGTGGCCGGTGTGTTCGCGGCAGGCGGGATTGCCCTGTTTGGCGCTTGGGCTGTGTCGGCCCGCTTGCATCCGCGGCTGGGCGAATCCAAGCCTTCCCTGCCGCCAGATAGGCTGGCAGAGACCGGTTAAGCCTTTAGCCGATAACCGGTACGCAGCATTTGCCAGGTGATCAGCCCGATGGCCAGCGTGGCAAAACCACAAACCGCCATGCCCAACCACGGTGAGCTGTCGGACACGCCGATCATGCCGTAACGCAGCCCATCGATCAGGTAGAAGACCGGGTTCAGATGGGTCAGGCGGTTCAGGACAGGAGGCAGCGCCTCGACCGAATAGAAGGTGCCCGACAGGAAAGCCAGAGGTGTGACGATGAAGTTGGTGATCGCGGCCATCTGATCGAATTTGTTTGCAAAGATCCCGGCAAAGAGGCCCAGTGCGCCCATGAAGGCACCCCCCAGAACAACAAAGATCAGTGCAATCAACGGATGCTGGGGCGCGATGGACAACAGGACCAGCAACGCAACCGAAATCACCAGCGCGATCATCAGGCCACGGGCGATGCCACCGGCGAGATACCCCAGCAGAATCTCGAGCGGGGACAGCGGCGGCATCAGCGTGTCGACGATATTGCCCTGCACCTTGGCAATCACCATCGAAGAGGAGGTATTGGCAAAGGCGTTCTGGATCACCGTCATCATCAGGATCCCCGGTGCCAGAAACACCACAAACGGCACGCCCATGACGTCAGGGCGGCTGGGCCCAATGGCGATGGTGAAGATCAGCAGGAACAGGCCAGCCGTGACCAGAGGCGCCAGAACGGTCTGGGTCCAGACCGAAAGAAAGCGGCGGATTTCGCGCTGCGCCAGCGTGTAAAGCCCCATCCAGTTGACCGCCCCAAAGCTGCGTGCGGTTTGTTCTGCGGGATTCTGCATGCTTTGCCCTCAACCTGATTCGAAGACAGCTTGTAACTCGGGCTGCAGTGTTTAGAATAGGGGGCTGAGACGAATTCCCAAGGCGGCCCGAATCCGGGGCCGCTTTCCGCTTTTGAAAGGCTGACGATGTCCTGGACAGACGAGCGCGTAGAACTGCTGAAGAAGATGTGGGGCGAAGGCCAATCGGCCAGCCAGATCGCAAAGGAACTGGGTGGCGTGACCCGCAATGCGGTGATTGGCAAGGTCCACCGCCTGGGCCTGTCCAACCGGACAGCAGGCGCAGCCCCGGCCAAGTCCGAACCGAAAGAGAAACCGGCACCCGCGCCCAAGGCCGAAGCCAAGCCCAGGCCCACGCCAAAGACAGAACCGGCGCGCCCGGCTGCTGCTGCCGAGGCGAAACCCGCCGTTCCGGCGCGCCGCCAGATCATCCCGGCCGGCCAGCCGCTGCCACCACAGCCCTCGGCCAACGAGATCAGCCCCGAGGCGCTGGCAAAGGTCAACGAGATCGAGAAGAAAGCCAAGAAGCTGACGCTGATGGAACTGACCGAGAAAACCTGCAAATGGCCTGTGGGCGACCCCGCGACCGAGGATTTCTGGTTCTGCGGCCTGCCGGTTGAAGCAGGTAAACCCTATTGCGAGGCGCATGTGGGCGTGGCCTTTCAACCCATGAGCTCGCGCCGGGATCGTCGGCGGTAATTGCGAACACCAGAACCTAAGTTATTACTATAGAACGTGAAAAGGGCGCAGGCGTTTCGCCACGCCTCTTGCCGGAGGCGTTGTATAGTCAAAAACGACGCAAGACGTGACGAGCTCTTACAAGGAAAACACCCTCGCGGAATGCTGCGAGGATGTTTTAGTTCGGAGCGTCAACTTTGCGGACAAAGTGTTCATTCTCCGTGTTTGAGTTTGTAGCTGCTTTGGTGCGCTTTGCAGACCTTCACTTTGAATTGCGCTAAGTTTGCTCGGCTCCAGTCGTTATGGCACCGATGCCAAAAAACGCCTTTACGATCCGCCATCGCTTCTAAATCGCTCTCAAACGTCCGTGCTGAACCCATGATGGAAGGGACTGGTATCAAACTGTCTACATAGGCGTTTGCCAGACAACCTTTCGTTCGTATTATATACTTACAAGAGGCTAGATCATCCTCCAGATACGTTCAAACTTTCAGAGACTGTGGCAATTCCGTCCAATTGAAGTCGATCTGTAGGTGCGTGAAGAAGGGTGTTGAAGAACAGCCCTCCGCCAATCACAAGAACGCATATTGCACCTGCAAGACGCGCACCTTTAGCGAAGCGTTCTCGCGTTGGCTGATCAGATGCGAAGCGGCGTTCTGCCCAACCACGGCCCCAGAGCGCAGCGACCCCCAGCGCGGACATGGCGACCGCCATACCGGCCGAGATCGCGACCACCATCAGAATAGCCGGCCAGATCAGGTCATTCGCAAGGCCGAACAGCATCACGATCAATGCCCCGGTGCATGGGACGACACCCACGGCAGCCGCGATCCAGCCACCTCCCCCACGCGCCTCGTGCGCATTGCAGCCTGCGCAAGCACCATGGGCGTGATCGGCATGATGATGGTCGTGCTTGTGCTGAACGGCTTCGGGCGTTTGCTGCCGCATGGAGCGAATGGCCTGCCAGAGCATCACGGCACCGATGGCGACAATCAGCGAATAGCTGAGAAGGCGGATCATCCTGTAATCGGAGGGGGCAGCTCCTGTCGTTTGCCGCACAGCGAGATCGAGAAGAAAGACGACCATGATCGCCGACGCGACGTGAAAGATGGCGATGCGTGCCCCCATGGCGAGCCCGCGCCGAAGGCTGCCGCCTGTACCGACGAAGTAAGAGATCACAACCGCCTTGCCATGGCCCGGTCCCAGCGTGTGAAGTGCCCCGTATCCAAAGGCCAGAAGAACAGCAAGGAGGATTGCTTGTGCAGACCCGTCCTTGCCGATTTCTGACATTCCCGATGTGAAGAGCGTGTTGACCCAGATCTGCGCTCTGATAAGGGCCGGAACATCGGACGCGGAGGCCGCAACGATTTCATCCGGCTGACCGGCTAGTGCTGCACCGTCGAGGCCGTATGAGGCGGGGATCTGCCGGCTTCCATCGATCAGGAACAGCGCGTGCTCTGCGGGCCGATGGCGCATCGTTCCTTCCAATCGGACCGCCTCGAACCGCCGCTCCAGTTTCAGTCCCTCGGGGAAGGCGACGTGAACAATCTGATTAGGCGGCGGAGGTGGCGTGTGGATGCAGGCACCGACCCAGGGCACGAGCAGGAATTCGACAACGCGATCGCCGTCCCAAACGAGGGGCAGAACGAAACCGTCGAGAAGGACCCGTTGGTCGAGGAAGGTCGACGTCACGCCGGTCGCCTCTTCGCGGCGCCGTTCCATCACGACCAGCCTCTGAACAAGGAGGTAATCCGGGTCGAGACCGGCAGCTTCGAGCCTGATGCGGGCCGCGCTGGCGGCACCCCTCAGCTCCAGCGAGCCGCTCCCGGCGGTCTCGGCTTCCCGGGAAAGCAGGACATCTCGCAGGTCCCGTTTCTGCTCCAGTGTCATGGCGAGGAAAGGGTCATCGAACGGCTCCACGGTGGGAGCGAGCGCATCCCAACTCGCGAGAGGTGAACTCGTATCCTCAGACGCTGCGGCGGCGAGGGATTGGGTGGCGATGAAAACGATGACCGACAGACTGCGCAGCCAGAGAAGCGACCGAAGCATACCGCACCCCCTACAAGTCGTTCTTGTAGATGGTCCCGCCCTTCATGATCAGGTCGAGCACGGTTTCATAGTCTTCGAGGATGGAAATGTCCTCGAGCGGATTTCCATCGATCAGCAGCAGGTCTGCATGCGCGCCTTCGACGAGCCGGCCGACGATGCCGGTATAGGGGCTGCGATCGCCGGAGAGTTGAAGCAGCTCGCCCGAGTTCGCGGTGGCCTGGGTCAGGATCTCGGCCGGCGTGAACCAGTCCAGGCGGGCCGCGAACTCCCTGTTCTGATCGGCGCAGGCTTCGGGGTTCACGACGACGTCGGTGCCGAAGGCGATCTTGATCCCGTATTCCTTGGCCAGCGTGAACATGGTGTCGAGCCCTGCCTCGACCATGCGCCCCTTGGCCAGACGCACCGGTCCGAGATCAGGCGAGAAGGTGCGGTAGACCAGAACCTGCGGGCTCAGCCAGATGTCGTTGTCGGCCATCATCTGGGCAATCTCATCGTTGATGAGGTTGCCGTGCTCGATGGAGCGGACGCCGGCCTCGATCGCCTGCTTGATGCCATCCACGGTGTAGACATGCGCGGTCACGTAGGTGCCGAAGCCGTCCGCGACCTCGACCGCGGCTTCGATTTCCTCCTTGATGAACTGGCGCCCGTCGATCGGGTCGAACTCGGTTCCCACGCCACCGGCCAGGTGCATCTTGATCTGACTTGCCCCGCGCTTGAGGTTCTCCCGCGCGGCAACGAGCACGTCGTCACGCCCGTTGACGATCCGGCTGTAGCCCAGCCGTTCGAGGTTGTTTTCCGGCCCGCCGAACTCGCGCGGGTTCATGAACCGGGGATTAGCATCCCCATGCCCACCGAACTGGGAAATCGCCCGAAGCGACGGCCAGACGCGCGGCCCGGCAATCTCTCCCCGGTCTGCGGCCAGCTTGGCACCCCATGACGCGCCACCGACGTCGCGCAGGCTCGTGAAGCCGCGCATGAGCGCATCCTCCGCGGCGCCTGCCGCCTTGATCCCAATGTAATCGAGGTCCGGCGCGTAGGATCCGGCCATGTCGGCCACCGGCACCGTGCAGAGGCTGAGATGGTAGTGCATGTCGATGAAGCCTGGGGTCATGACGCGCCCCTCGGCGTCGATGACCGTGGCCCCCTCGGGCACATCGAGTCCGGCCCCGATGGCCGCGATCATGCCGTCCTGAATCAGAACGTCCTGCCCCTCGATCAGGTCGGGACCAAGCCCGTCGAAGATACGCGCCCCAGTGATCACTGTGCCAGGATCGGCGTCGTCCTGGGCGACCGCCGGTGCAGACACGGCCAAGATGGAAAAAGTTGCGGCAAGGAAATACTTTGAAAACATGGAGCTCTCCGTTTTGGGTCGACTGCGGGTCCGGCGGCACAGCCAGAAAAAAGATTCCTTGTCAGTTCAATTCTGACCGCACCGTGACTTTCAATCCAGGTCGAAGAAGTCGCTCTGGGTTCGGGAATTCGCCCCACACCGTGATCTTCTGCGTCTCTTCTTCGAACGTATAGCCGCCCGAGACGAGCCTTCCTTGGTGCGGGTACAGCTCAACATTCGGCAGGACGAGCGAGAGCACGAGCCCTTCGATCAAGACTTCGTCCGAGCCAAACATCTTCTGCCGCGCCGCATATACGTCATAGGGAACCTCACCCATGACCTGGATCGGATCGAGTTGCGTGATGATGGCCATGGTGATGTCGCCGTCGCCGACATCCTGCCACCCGTTTTCACGCACCATCGGCGCACTCATCACTCCCGAGAACGGCGCCTTCTGGGTCATCTGCATCACCCCGAGTTCGGCGAGACCGACATTGGCCTCGGCCTGCGCGACGTGGGCAGAGGCGATATCGCGAAGCGCTTCGGCCTTCTCCAGGTCGACAGCGGAAACGACATCGCGATCCTTGAGTGTCTCGGCACGTTTCACGTCTGCGATCGCTTCCAGCAATTGCGCACGCGCGGCATCGAGCTGCGCCATGGCGAGTTGCAACCGGAACTCCGCAGGCGGTTTTGCGAATACGAACAGGACGTCCCCTTCCTCGACCAACTGACCTGGCGAGAACGTAATCTCCCGTAACCAAGCGCTGACGATTGGCGTAATCTCGGCTTCACGTGCCGGCACGACCGTGCCCTCGAATTCTGCAACATCGAGAGTTTTTTCTTGCGCGCCTGCAATATTGGGAGATGCGATCTCGAGAGAACTCACGAATACGACCATCAACATCGCAAAGAGGCGCGCGCGCCCACCAGATGCATTGTCTTTTGTGCAGGTAAAACTGGATGACTTCATACCGTGTCGTCCTTCTTGAACAATCCAAACAGCGCGATCACATTCAGAACTGTTCCAAAGCCATTGATCAGAACAGCGATCAGAAACGCCGGAACACCCGCGTAGTTCTCCAACCCACTCTGAAAATATCGAAGGACATTCCCGGCAACTCCGCCGCCCCCGAACAGGATGAGCGCCGGGATCATGCCGATCCGGTACCAGCCGATATGCTCCGAACGGCCGAGCCACAGAATGCCCAGATAGGCGATGAACATCGCGATGGAGGGAGCGATGGCCGCCGCGCTCAGCGCCTCGCCCGTGGTCTCGCGACGGATCAGGCTGACGACGAGATAGGTGAGCGAGGCCGCCGCGAAAATCGACTGAAGCAACAGCAGACGGTTTAACGACAGCATCAGTTTGCCCACCTCACTCGATCTCGTTTTTATAGATCACACCATCTTTCATGATGAGATCGAAGTTTTCATGCGGATCGGCGATCAGATCAATGTCCTCAAGCGGATTGCCATCGACAAGGATCAGATCGGCGTAGGCGCCTTCCGCGATGACTCCCAAGGGACCAGCTTGATAGGGGTGCCGCGGGCCAGCGAGTTCCAGCAGTTCCGCATTGTCCGAAGTGGCCTGTTTCAGAACCTCGTAGGGCGTGTACCACCTTTGAAGCTTTGCCAGAAACGCGCCCTGACGCTCGGCAAGCGCGGGGTCGAACAGGATGTCGGTGCCAAAGGCCACCTTGACCCCTACCTCTTTTGCAGTCGTGTAAGTGAAATCGGTGCCGTTCGTGACATCGATCCACTTCTGCTGGCTGACAGGGTCGTCGAAGGTGAACCCGTCCTCATCGTCGAGCAGTGGCTGGACAGAGAGCCAGACATCGTTGTCTCGCATCAATTCCATCGTCTCGCGGCTCATAAGAAAGCCATGCTCGATGGTTTTCACGCCGGCCTCGACCGAGATGCGTACGGCCTCGTCAGTGAAAGTATGCGATGCCACGTAGGTATTGTAAGTATCCGCGACCTCGACGAAGGCCTCGATTTCGGCCCTGGTGTATTGGCGCACGTCCAGCGGATCGTAGGTCGAGGACACACCCCCGCCGGTCGAGATTTTCAGCTGCGTCGCCCCCATACGCATGATTTCGCGGGCGCGCTTGGTCACCTCCGGCACACCATCCGCCATTGCCATGACGCCGACACTGAACCAGTACCACTGCGAATCCGCTGGATTGGTAGGCACCGCCTGGTAAGGACGGTAGTCAAAATGCCCACCAGTCTGCGTCACGGGCGGTCCCGATGGCAGGATGCGTGGACCTTTCAGCTCTCCCCGGTCGATCATGCGCTTGATTGCGAAGGAGTTTCCGCCCACGTCGCGGGTGGTGGTAAAACCTCGCATCAACGTCTTTTCGGCACCTTGTGCGCCCCGGATGGCAATTTCCAGGACGTCGCCAGTCACCACAACACTTTGCGGGTTGCAGCAATAAAGTGTGTGCCAATGAACGTCGATCAGTCCGGGGATCAGCGTGCGACCGCCGCCGTCAATCACGCGACCTCCTGCCATGGCGAGATCGTCGGTCGAGATAGCGGTGATCAAGTTGTCCGTGACGACCACATTGGCGTTTTCGATAAGCGCCTCGTTGACGCCGTCGAAAACATTGACGTTGGTAATCAAAATGGGACCATCCGCATCTTGTGCGCAAACTGCAGAAGCACCTATTGCAAAGATGGCAAGGGCAAAGTGACTAACTTTCATCATTGTCTCCTATCGGTTACCCAAGAGACTATTACCTTTCATTACAGTGTGTGGCCACAAACGTATGCAGAAATTAAAAAAAACAGAATATTTTCTGCAAAAACCGAGATGCTTTCGGTTCTCAAGCAGAATCAATGTTTTGATGAACGAGGGGCTTCTGCAGGGTCAGATCGTGCAGTACTCGCCGGGCGAGGGCATCGATCAGGTGATTGGGTTCAAATCGGACCGCGTCGGACTCGTCCATACACGTTTTCCGCACGAAGCTTGCATACGCACCGGGCAACCCCAAGGCTATGTCACCTTTACGTTACCAGTCATAGATGCAAGTGATTGGAAACTGAACGGTGCCTCCGGCAGCCAACGGACTTTGTTCCTGAACTTCGGCTGGGACGAAACGGAGCTTTTTGCGCCAAGCCGCAATCTCTTTGCGGGCAGCGTGGACACCGAGTTTCTACTCAAAGTAATGGCGGCTCTTGTAGGATACGATCCCGATGAGACTGATATCCCAAAAGGGCCTATATCGCTTGAGCCGAACACATTCGGCACCCTATTATCGGTGCTTGCAAATGCTGTTTACGGTTCAACGGACTTTGATGACCCGGAAGCTGTAGAGCAGTCCGTGGCTGTGGCCTTAGCTACTGCATTAATTGGCGAGAGAACGTCGCATACACCGCAAGTTTGCCGTTCGTATGAAACATTTCGTACCGCGCAGCAGTATCTGATGCAAAGCCAAGGCACCGTAGTTAGCCTGGACGAATTATGCGGTTTATGCGGGGTCAGCGCACCAACATTAACTGCGGTTTTTTATCAAGTAACCGGCCTTTCTCCAGCAAGATTCGCTAGGCACTTAAGACTATCGCGTGTTCACAAAGAACTGTCCTTAGGCGAGGAAGAAAAACTGACTGTGAAGGTAGCTGCCCGACGGGCGGGATTTTCAGAGCTTGGGCGCTTCAGCGGGTTTTACAAACGAGTGTACGGAGAACTGCCGTCGCAGATACTGGTGCGCTAGTGCTCACATTGACTGGCACAGGTCTTCGATCATGTCTTCGTCTCCAACATAGATGAAATCGGACAAAGAACGTCGACCTTCATGCGACCGCCATAATATGGATCTGTCCTTATCGTCGGTAGCAAGTAGCGAATTCTTAGGTTTTTCGAATCAAATGCGACAAGACAGGCGAAGTTATCTTCGAGACTGGTTTCAAACCGTTGCTGAATGTCAGCTAAGCCATTGCCTTCGGAAATTGATGCTATCCGCAGCATTCAGTAGTTTGGGCTCGAACCTGACATTGAAGTGCCGGTGATCTTGGTGTCAGTGGCACATGGTAGCCTTTCACTGCGCGGGATGTGTCGGCAGGTTCGGCATCGCCACCCAGCCCGGCAATTCATCCGGTGCGACCGAGACATGCAGGCGTTCTGACTGGTCCCGCCCGACCTTGCGGTGTTTGCGCAGCAGAAAGATCTTGCCCCAACCGCGCCAGGTTCCAACCGATTGCGCATGGGCATCCGTTGGGAAACGGGTGCGCCAGCCTTCGGGCATCGGCAGCCCGTGCATCTCGGCCTTGTCCAGCATCCAGATCAACGAGATATTGCTGAGCGGTCGGGCCTCTTCATACCCGTTCAGCTGGCCGCCGATATCGCCATGGGTGCCACGGAACCAGACCTGTTCCACATGGCCCTTGAACTCGGGCTTGCATCGCCACAGAACCGGCTCGAACACCTCGCGCGTTTCGTCGAGGGCCAGTGCGTGATAGCCATGGAGCGTTGCCGGGCCCAGCTGGTGGTTGTGAAAGGCATGACGATCCTCGGCCCAGCGCCACAGAAGCGGCAGGCGCAGGCCCAGCGCCTTGACCGTGTCCCAGACACCGACCATCTCGATCTTGACGTTGTCATGGCAGAACTTGCGGCGGAAATCGCGGGCGGCGGTGCCGCTGACATTGCATTCATAGTGGCGGTAGGCTTGCAGGATGTTCCGCTCGGTCGCGTGTTCGGCCTTGAGCAGGCCGATCATGTCGATCACCCCGGCCAAGCTGCGCACGCCGTAGGCGCCACGGGAATAACCGATGAAATAAATGCGGTCACCGGGCTTGTAGCGCGACGCCAGATAGCCATAGGCGCGGCGAATCTGGCGGTTGATGCCCCGGCCCATCATCACGTCCATGGTGGATTTCCAGCTTTCCCACTGCACGCCTGCCTCGTAGAACACCGACACCTTGCTGCCCATTTCGCAGCACAGGCGATAGGTCTGTCCGGCATGGGTTTCGAACCCCGGTTCGAGGGTGGACATGGTGCCATCTAGAATAATGACGTGGCTGATCGGCTCACGGTGCCGCGTTTCGGCGGAGTGCTCGGACCGTAAGGGCCGCCCGAGCCATCCCAGAACCTTCCTACTTAGCCGCGACAGATTCATGCGTCAGCAATTCCCAAACCTTGTGAGGTGTGAAAGGCATATCCGCCTGCCGCACCCCGTGATCCCAGAGCGCGTCCTGAACCGCGTTTGCCACAGCGGCCAGAGCGCCCACCGTGCCGGCCTCGCCGCATCCTTTCATCCCCATCGGGTTGGAAGTTGACGGCACCGGCGCCGAGGTAAACTTTATCATGGGTACGTCCACCGCGCGGGGCAAGGCGTAATCCATAAACGATGCCGTGAGCAGCTGTCCGTGATCATCATGCACCACATGTTCCGACAGCGCCTGCCCGATGCCCTGAACCACCCCGCCATGCACCTGCCCTTCGGCCAGCATCGGGTTGATAAGATTTCCGAAATCATCAACCACGGTGTAGCGGTCCACACGGGTTTCGCCGGTGACGGAATCGATCACGACCTCGGCAACATGCGCGCCGTTGGGATAGCTGCGGGCATCCAGTTGCGCGCGGGACTCATGCGTCAGCAAGTCCAAACGCCCGTCGGCGCGCGCCATGGCCGCGGCTTCGGTCAGGGTTGGCGTCAGGTTCGAGCCCGGTGCGCGGAATGTTTCATGGTCAAATCGCACATCACTGTCCTCGACCCCCATCTTATCGGCCAGATAAGGCGTGAATGCGGCGATCATCTTGTCAATGGTGGCGAGGGTCGCGGTACTTTGCACCGTCACCGAGCGCGAGCCACCGGTTCCGCCGCCATGGCCAAGCCGGTCGGTATCACCCTGAATGACGGTGATCCTGTCCATCGGGACGCCGGTCTGATCGGACAGGAACTGGGCATAAACCGTCTCGTGCCCCTGCCCGTTCGATTGTGTGCCGACATAAAGGTTCACCGTGCCATCCTCGCAAAACTCGACCTTCGAGTTCTCGGAAGGGTCCCCCAAAATACTTTCGATATAGTAACAAAGACCCTGCCCCCGGATCAGACCGCGTTCGGCATCGGCGGCCTTGCGGGCTTCGAACCCGCTGGTCTGGCTGGCCGCGCGGCGCAGGACCATGTCGAAATCGCCGACATCATAGGTTTCACCCGTGGCAGAGGTGTAGGGGAAATCGCCGGGTCTGATGAAGTTTTTGCGCCGCAACTCCCACGGGTCAACGCACAGTTCGCGTGCGGCGCGGTCCATCACGCGTTCCAGCACATAGATCGCCTCGGGGCGTCCGGCACCGCGATAGGCGTCGACCTGTGTTGTCGTGGTATAGAACCCCTCGACCCGGAGATAGGTGGTCTGAACGTCATAGACCCCCATCAGCACCTTGCTGAACAGGCTTGTCTGGATCGCCTGCGCGAAATGGCTGTTATAGGCACCAAGGTTGACTTTGCTGTGGACGCGGTAGGCGGTGATCCGGTGGTCGGCATCAAAGGCCAGCTCGGCCAGAGAGGTCAGGTCGCGGCCGTGGTGATCGGACAGCATTGCCTCGGACCGGTCGGACATCCAGTGCACGGGCTGGCACAGTTTCATCGCAGCCACGGCCACGCAGAAATATTCGGGATATGGCATCACCTTCATGCCGAACCCGCCCCCCACATCCGGGGTGGTGACACGGATCGCATCCGCATCGAGTTTCAGCTTTTGCGCCAGCTGTGCCTTCATCGCCCAGACACCCTGCCCGCCATAGGAAAAGTGCAGACGCCCGCCAGACCAATCGGCCTGACAGCCCCGTGGCTCGAGCGAGCTGATGATGACACGGTTGTCGTGCACGTTCAGCGACACGGTATGGGCGGCGGCCTGAAAGGCGGCCTTGGTCGCGGCCTCATCACCCAGACCCCAGTCAAACGCGCGATTGTCGGGCGCTTGCGGGTGCAGGGCCTCACCCCCCGCTTTCACGTCCAGCTTGGCGGGGCGTTCCCGGATATCCATCCAGATCAGCTCGACCGCGTCCTGCGCCTGTACCAGCGTATCAGCGATGACAACGGCCACGGGTTCGCCCACAAAGCGCACACGGTCCTTGGCCAGCATTTGCCGATCCGGCGCGGCAGAGCCGGTCCCGTCGCGGTTGGTCAAGGTTGCTGCATTCATCACCGTGTCGATGCCCGAGGCGGCAAGATCGTCCAATGTCAGGACCAGCCGCACCCCGTCAGCATCCCGCGCGGATTCAAGATCCAGCGCAGTGATATCGCCATGGGCCACTGGGCTGCGGAAGAAAGCGGCAAACAGCGCATTGTCGGGCACGGCATCGTCCATATAGCGCCCCTGCCCGGTCAGGAACCGCTGATCCTCGGTCCGTTTGACGGGCTGGCTTTTGCCGAATTTTTCCATGGGATGCTCCTGTCGCTGCCTTGATGGCGACACTAGCCCTGTGCTTGCTTATGTCCAGCGCCTTGCTTGAAAGCGTGTGGCGACACCGATGTCGTAAACAGGATTGCGGGAGCCGCAGAGGGATTCGTAGGCTGTTTTAAGATACAGCCTGCCGGAGGTCCCCCATGCCCGAACCCATTTCCCTGTCACAGGGCCGTCTGGACGCCCCATCGGTCGACGCGTATTGGCAAGACGGGTTTGCCTTTCCCATCACTGTCTTCTCGCCGGATGAGACCGCACAGTTCCGGGCCGAGCTGGAGCAGATCGAGGAGACCTGGCGCGTGGCTGACCTTCCGCTGCCGCTGAACATGTACAAGCGCCTGAACGCCCATGTGGTGATGCCGCTGGTCGCCCGTATCGCATTGGATCCAAGGGTTCTGGACGTCGTCGAAGGAATACTGGGACCGGATTTGCTGCTGTGGTCTGCGGAACTGTTCATCAAAGAGCCACGCACGACGCAGGTTGTTGGAATGCATCAGGACCTGACCTATTGGGGGATGGGCGAAACACCGGATCAGATGACCGCGTGGATCGCATTGTCGCCTGCCACGGTAGCAAGCGGCTGCATGGACTTTGTCAGAGGCAGCCACAAAAACCCGATCCTGCCCCATAACGATACGTTTTCAGACAACAACCTGCTGTCGCGCGGGCAGGAGGTGGCTGTCGATGTGGCAGACGAGGACAAAACGCATATCGAATTGCAGCCGGGTCAGATGTCGCTGCACCATGGCCTCACGATCCATGGCTCGGGGCCGAATATGTCGGACGATCGGCGGATCGGGCTGGCAATCCGGTATCTGAACCCGAACGCACAGCAAAAAGTGGCGGACCGCGATTACGCGGTCTTGGCGCGGGGTGAAGACCGTATGGGCAATTTCATCCTCATCGAACCGCCGACCGAGTTGTTCTCGCCGCCAGCCTTGGCGCTTCATGCCCGCATCCGGGAGGATCAGGCCAAGGCGATGACACAAGGCGCGGCGCAAAGCACGCACCTTTACGGAAACGAGGCGACCGGCACGGGGTGACTTCGGCAATCGTCGCCGCACAGGGCCTTCCCCTTCCTGTCTCCATTCGCTATTGCAGGCGCTGACCCGAATTTGTTGACGCAGGACGCATCCCATGGCGATGGAAAAGACATTCAACGCGGCCGAGGCCGAGGCCCGTATCTATGAGGCCTGGGAACAGGCCGGAGCCTTCAAGGCAGGCGCGAACCGTTCGCGCGAGGAAAGCTTTACCATCATGATCCCGCCGCCCAACGTGACGGGCGCGCTGCATGTGGGTCATGCGTTCAACAACACGTTGCAGGATATCCTGATCCGCTGGCACCGGATGCGGGGCTTTGACACGCTGTGGCAGCCCGGTCAGGACCACGCGGGCATCGCCACGCAGATGCAGGTGGAAAAGATGCTGGCCGCCACCCAGCAGCCCAGCCGTCGGGAACTGGGGCGCGAGGCGTTTCTGGACAAGGTCTGGGAGTGGAAAGGCCAGTACGGCGGCACGATCATCGAACAGCTGAAGCGTCTGGGTTCAAGCTGCGACTGGTCGCGCAATGCCTTTACCATGGCAGGCGCGCCGCGCGATCCGCGCACGGGTCACGAGAACTCGGCCAATTTCCATGACGCGGTGATCAAGGTCTTTGTCGATATGTACGAAAAGGGGCTGATCTATCGCGGTAAGCGACTGGTCAACTGGGACCCGCATTTCGAGACCGCGATATCAGACCTTGAGGTCGAGAATATTGAAACGCCGGGCCACATGTGGCACTTCAAGTACCCCTTGGCGGGCGGCGAGACATATGAGTATTTGGAAAAAGATGAAGATGGGAATGTGATCTTTCGCGAAGAGCGGGATTATATTTCCATTGCAACCACGCGGCCCGAAACCATGCTGGGCGATGGTGCTGTGGCCGTGCATCCGTCGGATGAGCGCTACGCGCCGATCGTCGGCAAACTGTGCGAAATCCCGGTTGGACCGAAAGAGCATCGCCGCCAGATCCCGATCATCACCGATGAGTATCCCGATCCCGATTTCGGCTCGGGTGCGGTGAAGATCACCGGCGCGCATGACTTCAACGACAATATGGTCGCCAGGCGCGGCGGTATTCCCATGTACCGCCTGATGGACACCAAGGGCGCGATGCGGGCTGATGGCGCGCCTTACGCCGAAGAGGCGGGCAAGGCGCAGGAATATGCGCGCGGCAAGCCGTTCACCGAGAATGAGATCGACGCAATCAACCTGATCCCGGATCACCTGCGCGGACTGGACCGGTTCGAGGCGCGCGCCAAGGTGGTCGAAGAGATCACCAGCGAAGGTCTGGCTGTCATGTGTCCAGCGGACGATCCGCGTCTTGGATCAAGCCGGGCTGAAGCCCGGCCTACAGAGGACGATGACGGTGGGCCGGGCTTCAGCCCGGCACTTGTCCCATTGGTCGAGAGCAAGCCGATCATGCAGCCGTTTGGCGACCGCTCGAAAGTCGTGATCGAGCCGATGTTCACCGATCAGTGGTTCGTCGACGCCGAAAAGGTCGTCGGCCCGGCGCTGGACGCGGTCAAGGACGGCACGGTCAAGATTATCCCCGAGTCGGGCGAGAAGACCTATTACCACTGGCTGGAAAACATCGAGCCCTGGTGCATCTCGCGCCAGCTGTGGTGGGGGCATCAGATCCCGGTTTGGTATGGACCTAAGAAATCTGAAGACGGCAAATCAATTGATCTGCCAATCTCTGACGATGAAAACCGCAGCAGATTGATAGAGTGGGAGCGCTTCTGCGCATCATCAGAAGAAGAAGCTATTGAATTGGCGCAGGCGTATTATCGTGCTGATGATTGGAACGGCAAAATCGTCATCGTTTCTGATGCAAAGGAAGCATCATCCATCTACGACAACGTTGATTTTGACCCCTCTGCACCACCGCTTCCGCTATTTCGCGACCCCGACGTTCTCGACACGTGGTTCTCCTCCGGCCTCTGGCCCATTGGCACGCTGGGTTGGCCCGAAGATACCGAGGAGATGCGCCGCTATTTCCCGACCAGCGTATTGATCACCGGCGCGGATATCCTGTTCTTCTGGGTCGCCCGGATGATGATGATGCAGCTGGCCGTGGTAAACGAGGTTCCGTTCCACACCGTCTACCTGCACTCGCTCGTCCGCGACGAGAAGGGCAAGAAAATGTCCAAGACTACCGGCAACGTCATCGACCCGCTTGAAATCGTGGACGAATTCGGCGCCGACGCGCTGCGGTTCACCAACGCCTCTATGGCGGCGATTGGCGGCGTGCTGAAACTGTCGCGTGAACGCATCACCGGCTATCGCAACTTTGGTACCAAGCTTTGGAATGCCGTCCGCTTTGCCGAGATGAATGAGGTCTTTACCGACGCTGTGCCGCAGCTGGATGTGGCAGACCTGAAACCTAAGGCCGCCGTCAACCGCTGGATCATCGGCGAAACCGCCCGCGTGCGGGAAGAGGTCGACGCGGCGCTGGAAAGCTATCGCTTCAACGATGCCGCCAACGGGCTTTATGCCTTTGTCTGGGGCAAGGTCTGCGACTGGTACGTGGAACTGTCCAAACCGCTGCTGCAAGGCGACGACGCCGCGGCGCAGACCGAGACCCGCGCCACCATGCGCTGGGTTCTGGATCAGTGCATGGTCCTTCTGCACCCGATCATGCCCTTCATCACCGAAGAGCTGTGGGGCCTGACCGGCAACCGCGCGAAAATGGTCGTCCACGCCGACTGGCCGACCTACGGCACCGAACTGGTCGACGCCGACGCGGATCGTGAAATGAACTGGGTGATCTCGGTGATCGAGAACACCCGCTCGGCCCGTGCCCAGATGCGGGTTCCTGCTGGCCTCTACGTACCGATGCTGGTGACCGAGATCGACGCCAACGGCCAAGCCGCGTGGGACCGCAACGAGGCGCTGATCAAACGTCTGGCCCGCATCGACAGCCTGACCAGAGCAGACACGCTGCCCAAGGGCACCATCTCGATTGCCGCCCCCGGAGCCTCCTTCGGCCTGCCGCTGGCGGATATCATCGACATCGGCGCGGAAAAGGAGCGGCTGGAGAAAGCCAAGGGCAAGCTGGCCAAGGAACTGGGTGGCTTGCGCGGGCGTCTGAACAACCCCAAATTCGTGGCCTCGGCCCCGGACGAGGTGGTCGAGGAAGCCAAAGCCAACCTCGCCGCCCGCGAGGAAGAAGAAGCCAAGCTGAACGAGGCGCTGGCCCGTCTGGCCGAGATCGCCTGATCTTCATCTTTTCAAAAATACTCATACCCCGAACCCCGCCGCTGATCCGGCGGGGTTTTCTTTTGCGCGTTCAGACCTTGCCCGCCCCTGCCGCCGCTTGTTAGCAATCACCAACCCCAACCGCCCGAGGCTGTCATGACCCAGTTTGCCCCACCGCTCCAGACAGTCTCGACCGGGCTGGTTGTCGCCATTGTCGGGTTCTTCAGTTCCTTTCCGATCGTGTTGCAGGGGCTGGCCGCGATGGGGGCGTCTCCGGCGCAGGCGGCCTCGGGTCTGATGATGGCGGCCATCGCAATGGGACTGACCGCCATTGTGCTGAGCCTGTGGTACCGGCAACCGATCAGCGTCGCCTGGTCGACGCCAGGGGCGGCGCTGCTGGCGGTGTCCGCGACACCGGCGCTGGGGTTTGCCGAGGCAACGGGCGCCTTCCTGTGTGCAGGGGCGCTGACGGTGCTGGCCGGGCTCTGGCGGCCACTGGGGCGGCTGGCGGCCGCCATTCCGACGACACTGGCGCAGGCCATGCTGGGCGGCGTTCTGCTGCCGCTTTGCATTCTGCCCTTTCAGGCCGCAGCCGAATTGCCCGCGCAAGCCCTGCCGGTGATCCTGACATGGTTCATCGCGGGCCGGATCAACCGGCTGTTCGCCGTTCCGGCGGCCGTTGTCTCCGCCGCGCTGGTTGTGGTGCTAAACGCAGGCGACGCATCGGTGACCCCGGCGCGATGGCTGGCGGCACCGGTCTGGACCACGCCCAGTTTCTCGCTGGCCTCGACCATCGGGATCGCCATCCCGCTGTTCATTGTCACGATGGCGACCCAGAACATCCCCGGCATCGCGGTGATGCGCAGCTTTGGCTATACCCCGGCTCCGGGCAGGCTGTTTTCATCCGTGGGTGGGGCGAGCCTGTTATCGGCACCATTTGGTGCACCTGCCACCTGCCTTGCGGCGATCACGGCTGCGATGTGTTCCAACGAAGACAGCCACCCCGATCCCGCGCAACGGTACTGGTCGGCCATCATGAGTGGTGTGTTCTATGGTGTATTCGGTATCTTTGCCGTGGCGATTACCGGCTTTGCATCCCATGCCGATCCGCTGTTGATGGGGACACTGACCGGTGTCGCCCTGATCGGCGTGCTGGCCAATTCGATTTTCGCCGCACTTGAGGTTCCGGCCGAGCGTGAGGCCGCGATGCTGACCTTTGCGATCACCGCATCGGGTATCTCGGTCTTTGGGCTGGGCGCGGCGGTCTGGGGCCTGCTGGTCGGCGGGCTGGCCTATCTGGTGAGCACCAGAATACGGTAACCGCTTTCGCATCCCGCCCTTACCGGGACTAATCGCCCCTTGGTTGGCTCGGTAGAACGCAAAGCCGAGATGACGGAAAACGACTATTTTTTAATGCGTTACAACATGTCCCGCGATGCGCGGCGGGCTTTCATGCGGTGATCACTTGAACTCGGGCTTGCGGCCCTGCATCTGCGCCATCACGACCTCCATCTGATGAGGTTTGCCGATCAGCTCTACCTGCTCGGCGGATTCCGCCTTGAGAACATCCGCGCGGGGCTGGGTTTCGGCCACTTCGATCAGCCGCTTGGCGGCACGGATGGCCGAGGGGCTTTGACCGGCGATATTCTCGGCAATGGCCAGAGCTTCGGTCAGCGGATCATCTGAAAGCTGCGTGACCAGCCCCCAATCCATCGCCTGCTGCGCGCCGATGGGCCGGGCCGTGTACGTCAGCAGACGCAGAACGTCCGAACGCACAAGCCGGGGCAACAGAACCATGCCGCCCATATCGGGGATGATACCCCATTTCATCTCCATCACCGCCAGTTTCGCCTCGGGGTGCGCGATACGGATATCCGCGCCCAGCGCGATTTGCAGGCCACCGCCATAGGCGACGCCCTGAATGGCGCAGATCACCGGCACCGGTACGCGACGCCATATCAGCGCCAGCTCCTGCATTTCGTTGGCATCTTCGTGGCTGCGGGTCATCAGCCATTCGGTGGGGTCCATATGGGCCATCTTGGCAAAGCTTGCCATGTCGAGCCCGGCGCAGAAGCTTTTCCCCTCGCCCGACAAAACCACGGCGCGGGCGTCCGAGGCGGCGACCTCTTGCCCGGCTGAGAGCAATGCCTTGACCATCGCGTCATCCAGCGCGTTCATCTTGTCACCCCGGGTCAGGGTGACATGGGCAACATGGTCTTGATAGGTAACGGATACGCGTGACATGGGGGACCTCCCGAAATTCAGTTGCGGCGACCATGCCCGGACGGGACGCCGATTTCCACTGCGACGTCAGGGCATATCGCTGACAGGCATCCGCCCGAACCAGGGGGAATCAAGCGTCATGACATAAAACTGATCGCCCACGATCCGGCCCCCTGTCGTGATGCCAATACGGCCCTGCGGATCCTGTAGCGTGCGCAGGATCGTGCCTTCACCGTCGAACTGCACCAGCATACCCCGGTGGATCGGCGCGGGGCGCACAGCCGGGCCCAGCCGCCAGACCACCTTGCGCAGGAAGGGGTATGGCATCAGCGCCTCGGACGGAACGCGCGGGCTGGCAAAGGCCATCCAGTAGGTGCCATCGCCCTGTGCTTCGAGATTGTCGGGATAGCCCGGCAGGTTGTCCAGCAGGACCTCTTGCTGACCGGCTTTCGGCCCGCTGAGCCACAGCTTGTGCACCCGTGCGCGGCCGGTTTCGGCGATCAACAGGAAATCTGCGTCAGGTGAGAGCGCAATGCCATTGGTATAGACGAACCCAGTGGCAATCTTTTCGGTGCGGCCATCGGGGTTGTGACGCGCGACATAGCCTGTATCGGATTGTTCCCAGATGGTCAGGACCGAGGTCGGCTTGGTTCCGCCCATGGTTTCGGGATCGAACCGGTCAGAGGAGTTCGAAAAATAGATCGTGCCGTCCTGTGCCACGTCCAGTTGGTTTGCATAGACCACGGGCGCACCGTCGATATCGGCCACCACGGATTCAAACGTGCCCGGCCCGGTCCAGCGCATCACCCCGCGAAAGCTGTCGGCTATATAGAGCGCGCCATCCGGCCCGGCCCTGAGGCCCAGAGGACGCCCGCCAAGCTGGTCGACCACAACAGGGTCAGCCCCGTCTATGCGATAGAGCGTGCCGGACCGGCTGGTCGTATAGACCGCGCCGCCGGGCAGGATGGCGATGTCTTCGGGGCCGGTTTCCCCATCCGGCAGGCGGATCAGCTGCGCGGCATCCAGCGCTGTGTTCTCGGCGAAATCTCCTGTGAAACCTGCATCTTCCGGCATCTCAACGGCGACGGGGATAACGGGAACGGGCCAGAACAGAAGATAGGCAAGGCCCAGAAGAACAATGGCAGACAGTATGCGCATCTGCGCTCCTTACTTATGTTTCAATACGCTCTGACGCGCGGAATGAGGTGCGCGCTTGCCCGAAGCCCGGGCTTGGGGTTATCTGCAGGCATGACAGGACCTCGATACACCCCGCTTGCCCAATCCCTGCCCGCCACCGTGCCCTTTGTGGGCCCCGAAACGCAAGAGCGTCAGCGCGGCGCGGCGTTCATTGCCCGTCTTGGGGCCAATGAGAGCGTGTTTGGCCCCTCGCCCCGCGCGATCCGGGCTATGGAGCAGGCCGCGTCTGATATCTGGATGTATGGCGATCCCGAGAACCACGATCTGCGCCAAGCTTTGGCCGAGCATCATGGGGTAACCCCCGAAAATATCGTCGTAGGCGAAGGGATTGACGGGCTTCTGGGTTATCTTGTGCGTCTGATTGTAGGGCCCGGGGATGCGGTTGTGACCTCGGACGGGGCGTATCCGACGTTCAATTATCATGTGGCCGGGTTCGGTGGCGTTCTGCACAAGGTCCCTTATGCCGGGGATCACGAAGACCCGGCGGCCCTGTTTGCGAAGGCGGCCGAGGTGGGTGCAAAACTGGTCTATCTGGCCAATCCGGACAATCCGATGGGCAGCTGGCATTCCGGCGCGGATATCGTGGCGGCGATGGACGCCCTGCCCGACGGTTGCCTGCTGATTCTGGACGAGGCTTATGTGGAATGCGCGCCAGAAGGGACTGCGGCACCTGTCAGCGCAGACGACCCCCGCGTGATCCGGATGCGGACATTTTCCAAGGTCTATGGCATGGCGGGAGCACGGGTTGGCTATGCCATGGGAGCGCCCGACCTGATTGCAGCCTTCAACAAGGTGCGCAACCATTTCGGCATGAACCGCGCGGCGCAGGCCGGGGCGCTGGCCGCGTTGCAGGATGGCGCCTGGCTGGAGCACATTCAAACACAGATCGCAGAGGCGCGTGAGCGGATAGGAACGATTGCCCGCGAGAACGGATTGGAGCCCCTGCCCTCGGCCACCAATTTCGTGGCGATTGATTGCGGGCGGGATGGCGATTTCGCCAAAGCGGTACTGGAGGCTTTGGTTGCGCGGGGCCTGTTTGTCCGGATGCCGTTTGCAGCGCCCCAGAACAGGTGCATCCGGGTAAGCTGTGGTGACACAGCAGATCTGGATGCTTTTGCGGTCGCCTTGCCCAAGGCGCTAGCGGAAGTGCGGGCAAAAACGGGCTAGCGCTGGTCTGTCTTGCCATCGGGTCAAAGGGGGGGCTGTCTGCCCCCCCATCGCGCAAAGCGCGATCCCCCCGAGGATATTTTTGGCCAGATGAAGGGGCGGATCGGTGCTGTTCGTCTGAGGCGTGTCAGGCGGCCAGGACGGCAGCTGCGGCCTCGAGCGCGCCTTTGCCACGGGGGATATCAAGCGCGGTCATGGCCGTTTCCATACCGCCCAGCATCGCCATCACCATCTGCCCGTTGACATGACCCATATGCCCGAGGCGGAAACAGCTGTCGTAGTCCTCCATCCCAAGACCAATGCCCAGTGTCAGACCCAGCTGATGTTCGGTGAACGCGCGCAGGGCCGTGCCGCGGCCTCCGGTCAGGCGCAGGGCAGTGACGGCGTGACTGCGGCGGGCGCGGTCGGCAACGTTCAGATGCAGCGCGCCGCCTTCGGCCCATGTTTCGCAGGCCGCCCAGATGGCGGTGGCCAGACGTTCATGGCGGGCCCAGACCTGTTCGATCCCTTCCGCATGGATCAGGTCGAGCGCAGCACGCAGACCATAGAGGTGATGTGTCGGCGCGGTACCGTCGAAATACTGGTAGAACAGGTCAGGGTTAGCGCGCGGCTGCCAGTCCCAATATCGTGACACACGCGGCATGGCGGCCCGCTTGGCCTGTGCTTTGTCGTTGAAAAAGACAAAGCCTGTGCCTGCGGGGGTCATCAGGCCTTTCTGGCAGGCGGTGACCGTGACATCGACGCCCCATTCATCCATCTCGAACCGGTCGCATCCCAGCGAGGCGATGCAATCGGCCATCAACAGCGCCGGGTGGTCCAGATCGTCGAGAAGTTTGCGCAGCGCCGGGATATCGTTGCGGATCGAGCTTGATGTGTCCACATGAACCGCGAGAACAGCCTTGATCTGGTGGCCTTTATCCGCGCGCAAAGCGTCGGCAATCCGGTCGAGATCCCAGGCAGATGAGGTGCCGAATTCGATCAGTTGCACCTTTGCCCCGATGCCTTCGGCCATCTCGGCCCAGCCATGGGTGAACCGGCCCGAGGCAGGAGCCAGAACGGTTTCGCCGGGGGCGATCACGTTGGACAGAGCGGCCTCCCACGTGCCGTGACCATTGGCAATGTAGATGGCAACGTCATGGCCTGTACGAGCAACCCGGCGCAGATCGCGGGTCAGGTCGGGCATCATGTCGATGAGCGCGCCATCGTAGATATTGGGCGACGGGCGATGCATCGCCTGCAGGACCGCGTCCGGCATCACCGAGGGGCCCGGGATTGCCAAATAAGTTCGCCCCTGGGAGAGGGCAGATGTCTGTGTCATGGGGTCAGCCTGTCTGAGGTGACGCCCACATTACCGAGGGGCTTCGCGGCGTCAATCCGCCAGCTTTGATGCCTCGCGCGCAAGTGTTTCGATCCCGGCCCAGTCACCGCTTTCGACCATCTGCTTGGGCGCGACCCAACTGCCACCGGCGCAGACCACGTTGGACAGGGACAGATAGTCACGGGCGTTGGACGGCGACACCCCGCCTGTCGGGCAAAAACTGATCTGCGGCAGGGGCGCACCGATGGCTTTGAGCGCGGGCGCGCCGCCCGAGGCCTCGGCCGGGAAGAATTTCAGCATGTCATAGCCTTTTTCCAGCAATGCCATCGCTTCACTGGCCGTGGCCGCGCCGGGCAGCAGGGGCAGGCCCTCGGCCTCGCACGCCGCGATGAGCGCGTCGGTTGCGCCCGGAGAGACGCCGAACTGCGCGCCCGCCTCTTTGGCGGCGCGGACGTCTTCGGGTGTGACCAGCGTACCTGCGCCGACCACGCCGCCGGGCACCTTGGCCATCGCGCGGATCGCGTCGAGCGCGGCGGGCGTGCGCAAGGTGACCTCGAGCGCTGGCAGACCGCCGGCGACCAATGCCTCGGCCAGCGGGCGGGCCTGCGCAACGTCATCGACGACCAGAACCGGAACGATCGGCGCCAGTGCGCAGATTTCACGGGTGCGTTGGGATTTGGACATGAGGTTAAACTCCGAAAATGCTGGCACCGGTGTCGGCCGAGCCGACATTCTGGCGGAACGCGCCAAAAAGATCGCGCCCTGCGCCGTGTTGATTGGCGGATAGATCGGTGGTGACGGGCGCGCGGTCCAGAACGCCTGCGGTGAGGATTTCCAGATCACCCCTGACCGCGTCAACACGCAGGATGTCACCGTCCTGAAGGTATGCAATGGGGCCGCGGTCGAGCGCCTCGGGGACAACATGGATGGCGGCGGGCACTTTACCGGAAGCGCCAGACATGCGGCCATCGGTGACCAGCGCCACTTTCTGGCCCCGGCCCTGGAGGATCGACAGCATGGGCGTCAGCGAGTGCAGTTCCGGCATCCCGTTGGCCTTGGGGCCTTGAAACCGGACCACGACGATGACGTCACCGGTGAATTCTCCGGCTTTGAACGCGGCTTTCACCTCATCCTGATCGTGGAACACCCGCACGGGCGCTTCGACGACCTGATGTTCTGGCGCGACGGCTGATACTTTCATGACCCCGGTGCCCAGATTTCCGGTCAGGCGCGACAGGCCGCCGGTGGGCTGGAACGGGTCGCGGGCGGGGCGGACAATCTTGTCATTCAGGCTGTGGCCCGCGCCGTCTTGCCAGGTCAGCTCACCATCGATCAGCTTGGGCTCGCGCGTGTAATTGTGCAGGCCCTGCCCGGCAACGGTCAACGTATCGGGGTGCAGCAAACCTTCTTCGAGCAACGTGCCAATGGTGAACCCAAGTCCGCCTGCGGCGTGGAAGTGATTCACGTCGGCCAGACCGTTGGGATAGACCCGCGCGACCAGCGGGACCACGGCGGAGATATCGGAAAAATCCTGCCAGTCCAGAACGATACCACCAGCGCGCGCCATGGCAATCAGGTGGATCAGCAGATTGGTCGAACCTCCGGTCGCCATAAGGCCGACGATGCCGTTCACAAAGGCCCGTTCGTCGAGCACCTGATAAACAGGGGTATAGCTGTTTCCCAGCGCACTGAGCGACAGGGCGCGGCGCGCGCCCTCTTGTGTCAGCGCGTCGCGCAAGGGCGTGTTGGGATTGACGAAGCTGGAGCCCGGCAAGTGCAGGCCCATGAATTCCATCAGCATCTGGTTGGTGTTGGCGGTGCCGTAGAAAGTGCAGGTGCCGGGACCGTGATAGGCCGCCATTTCGGCGGCCATCAGTTCGTCGCGCCCGACCTCTCCGGCAGCGAATTTCTGGCGGACCTTGGCCTTTTCGTCATTAGGCAGGCCGCTGGTCATTGGCCCTGCGGGCAGGAACACGGCAGGCAGATGGCCGAACGCCTGCGCGCCGATGATAAGACCGGGGACAATCTTGTCGCAGACGCCGAGGAAGACTGCCGCGTCATAGGTGTTGTGGCTGAGTGCTACGCCAGTTGCCAGAGCGATCACGTCGCGTGAAAACAGCGACAATTCCATCCCTGCTTCGCCCTGGGTGACACCGTCGCACATGGCTGGCACGCCACCCGCGACCTGAGCAGTGCCTCCGGCGGCGCGGATCGCGTCGCGGATCAAGGCGGGGTACCGTTCAAAGGGCTGATGGGCGGACAGCATGTCGTTATAGGCGGTAACGATGCCCAGATTGCCCGCCGTGCCGGTGGCCATGGATTGCTGGTCTTCACCCGCACCCGCATAGGCATGGGCCTGACCACTGCAGGACAGGTGCGCACGGGCGGGACCTTTGGATCTGGCCTGTTCCATCCGGTCGATATGGGGACCACGCAGATCGGCGCTGCGGTCGATGATCCGTTTGGTGACGTCGGAAATGACAGAGTGAACCATGATTACCCTCCGATCTGACGCCAGCGACGCCCATCGCGATGCATCAGCATCAGTGCTTCTTCGGGGCCTGAACTGCCCTGATCGTACTTGGCGGGTTTGTCCCCGCGCTGTTCCCAGCCGTGAATGATGGGATCGACCCAGGCCCAGGCGGCCTCGGCCTCGTCCCCACGCATGAACAGGGTCTGATCGCCCCGGATGACATCCATGATCAGGCGTTCATATGCGTCCGGGGATTGCGAGTCATCACCCAACGCGTCGGCAAAACTCATGTCCAGAGCAACATCGGACAGGCGGAACCCGCCCTGCCCCGGTTCCTTTATCGTTGTGCGCAGGGTGATGCCTTCGTCAGGTTGCAAGCGGATCACCAGTACGTTGCCATGCAACGGGCCGACATTGGGAAAGATCGTGTGTGGCGGGTCGCGGAAGAACACCGCGATTTCAGAGGCACGGGCGCGCAGGCGTTTGCCTGTGCGCAGGTAGAACGGCACCCCGGCCCAGCGCCAGTTGCCGATATGGACCTTGAGTGCAATGAAGCTTTCGGTGCGGCTGGCCGGCTTGCCAACGTGATCAAGGTATCCGTCACCGCCCTTGCCCGTGCGATACTGACCACGGGCGATGTCCCTGGGTTCGACTGGTTCCAGCGCCTCGATCACCTTGACCTTCTCGTCACGCACTGCATTGGGAGAGAACTTTGACGGAGGTTCCATCGCGGTCAGGCACAGCAATTGCACCAGATGGTTCTGGATCATGTCCCGCATCGCGCCGGATTGATCGTAATAGGCCCCGCGCCCTTCGACCCCGACGGTTTCCGCCACTGTGATCTGCACATGATCGACATGGGTCGAGTTCCAAAGCGGCTCGAACAGGGAATTCGCAAAGCGCAGCGCCATCAGGTTCTGCACGGTTTCCTTGCCCAGATAATGGTCGATCCGGTAAATCTGGTGTTCCTTGAAACACGCCCGCAAGCCTTCGTTCAGCGCCTTGGCCGAGGCCAGATCATGGCCGAAAGGCTTTTCGACAACGATGCGGCTGTCCGGCGTAGCCAGACCGGCATCATGCAGGCGCTGCGCAATGCCCGAAAATAGGCTGGGACCCACTGACAGGTAAAAGGCCCGCACCACGTCGGGGCGCAGCACCTTGGACAGATCGGACCATCCGGCATCGCCCAGTGCATCTACCGGCACGTATTCAACATGGGACAGAAACCGGTCCAGCGTGTCCTTTTTGAACTTCGGTGCGAATTCCTGCATCGACGCGCGGACCTGATCGCGAAACCCGTCGCTGTCGATATGCGAGCGCGCCGTGCCGATGATCCGCGCCCCATCGGGCATCTGGCCGACCTCGAACCGGTGGTACAGGCCCGGCAGGATCTTACGTTGCGCCAGATCCCCGGTCGCGCCGAACAACACAAGATCGAACGGCTCTACCGGAATTACGCGTGAAACCATCACAGGCTCCTTCTCGAGTTTGCCGATATCAGTCAGCACGGCATGAAACGGCTCTGCGGCACACTGTTACCGCTAACATTGCCTGCGTGATAAAAAGCCCGCGCGAAAAAATCAAGCATAGTTTCCCAAAAAGCGAGGTTTTGCGGGCTATACCTGACTGCGCAGCCATTCCATCACGGCCGGGCGCACGGATTGTTCGCCACGATGGCGTGCGTCCGCGATGATTTTGCGTACCTCCATCAGGTCACACCGCAGCAACAGGCTTTTGACCGGACCAATCGACGCCGGGCGCATCGACAGGGTGCGAATACCCATGGCCGCAAGGCACAGCGCCTCGACCGGGCGGCCCGCATCCTCGCCACAGAAGCTGAGCGGGGTGTCCGAAAGCCCGCACCGTTCGACAATGCGTTCCATCAGGCTCAGGAAACTGACATTCAACGTGTCATAGCGCCGGCGGACCAGTTCATTTTCGCGGTCAGCCGCAAAAAAGAACTGCTTGAGGTCATTCCCGCCGATCGAGATGAAATCGACCTCGTCAAAGAACTTTTGCGGCGCAAAGGCCAGAGATGGAGTTTCCAGCATCGCGCCGACTTCAAGCGTTTCGGGCAGAACATGGCCCAGTCGCTTTTCGCGTTCGATGGTTTTGTTCACCTCCCAGCGGGCTTCGCGATATTCCTCGGCCTGCGCGACAAAGGGGAACATGATGGTCAGCGGGCGGCCATTGGCGGCGCGCAGAAGGGCCTGCAACTGCATCCGCATCACACCGCGTTTGTCCAGACCGACTCGAATGGCGCGCCAACCCAGGGCCGGGTTGGGTTCGGCCACGTGTTTCATATAGGGCAGCACCTTGTCGGACCCGATATCCAGTGTGCGGAACACCACCCTTTTGTCACCTGCCGCATCCAGAACCCGCTGATACTGGGTGACAAGCTCGGACCGTTTGGGCATCTGATTGCGGATCAGGAATTGCAGCTCGGTTCGGAACAGGCCAACACCTTCGGCACCTGATGTTCCCAGCGACGGCAGGTCGGCCATAAGGCCTGCGTTCATCACCAGATTGATGCGCGTTCCGTCGCGTGTGATACAGGGCGTTTCGCGGATCGAGGCATAGCGTTCCTGCGCTTTGGCCTGCATCGCGATCTTGTCGCGGAAGGCGCCGACCACGCTGTCTTCGGGGCGCAGGTGAACAACGCCCTGATCGCCATCCACCAGCACGTGGTCGCCATTCAACGCTTCGGTCGTGATCCGGCCCACATGGACCACCAGAGGGATCGCCAGCGCACGGGCCACAATGGTGGCGTGACTGCCGACTGAACCTTCTTCGAGGATGATCCCCTTCAGCGCCCGCCCGTATTCCAGCAAGTCGCCGGGGCCGATATTGCGTGCGACCAGAATCGGGTCGGGCGGCAGATCGGCGCTGTCGGTTTTTCCCTGCCCGGTCAGAATGCGCAACAAACGGTTGCTGAGATCGTCAAGATCCGCCAGCCGTTCGCGCAGATAGGGATCAGACACCTGCCCCATCCGGGCGCGCGCCTGGGATTGTTCTTTCTCGACCGCGGCTTCGGCGCTTAGCCCCAGGGCAATGTCCTCTTCCATCCGGCGCATCCAGCCTTTGGAATTGGCAAACATCCGGTAGGCTTCCAGCACCTTGAGCTGTTCAGTGTCACCATCCCGGGAAATCTCGAGCATCTTGTCGACGCCGACGCGCAGCTCTTCCACCGCCTCATTCAGTCGTTCGCGTTCCCGGTGCGGGTCCTCGGCGATCGGATTGGTGACAACCACGCGGGGTTCATGTAGCCAGACATGGCCTTCGGCGGAGCCTTCCTGCGCCGGGCCGCCGCGCAGCAGGACCGATTGCTGGTGCCGTGGCGACAGGGCCGCGCCTTCGCCGACAAAGGCGCCCAGTTCGGCCATTTCGGCCAGCACCATGGCCACCACTTCCAGCGCATAGATCTCGTCGGCGGAAAATTCACGCGCTTTGCGGGACTGGACAACCAAAACACCCAGCTTTTCCCCAAGGCGCTGCACCGGCACGCCGAGAAAGGACGAAAACCGCTCTTCCCCGGTTTCCGGCATATACCGGAACCCTTTTTCAGACGGCGCGTCCGGGGTGTTGACCACCTTGCCGGTCTTGGCGACCCGGCCCACCAGCCCCTCGCCCATGCGCATCCGGGTCTGGTGTACCGACTCAGGCGCAAGTCCCTGGGTCGCGCAGAGTTCCAGGGTCTCATCATCGCGGAACAGATAGATCGAGCACACTTCGCTGCGCATGCTGTCAGCGATCAGATGGGTGATCTGATCAAGACGCTCCTGCCCAGCGGCTTCGCTGGCCATCGCCTCGCGCAACCGCCCCAGCAGCTTGCGGGATTCTGTTTCCGTGCCGTCTGCCATGGCCCAACCAATTCAGTGCGTCAGGCGAAACCCTTGGCCGATCAGCTCAGGCCGCCTTGTCCAGTTCAAAGGCATCATGCAGTGCCTGAACGGCAAGTTCCATGTATTTCCTGTCGATAAGAACGGAAATTTTGATCTCGGAGGTTGTGATGACCTTGATGTTGATCCCCTCATCCGAGAGTATCTTGAACATTTTGGCTGCGACACCCGATTGCGAACGCATACCGATTCCCACCACCGAAACTTTGCAGACACCGGTATCAGCGACCAGTTCAGCATAATTGAGCTCGCCCTTGTCCTTGATCGCCATCAGCGCTTTTTCGGCGCGGACCACCTGATCGGTGGGGCACGAGAAGGTCATGTCCGTGCGCCCCTCGTCCGAGATGTTCTGCACGATCATATCGACATTGACGCCCTCATCGCTGAGCGCGGTGAAGATGGTCGAGGCGATACCGGGACGGTCCGCCACTGAAACGACGGTCATCTTGGCCTCGTCACGGGAATAGGCCACACCGGCCACAACATTGGATTCCATGATATCCTCCTCGTCAACGACCAGCGTACCGGCCTCGTCGGATTGTTCTTCGAAACTTGAAAGAACGCGCAGTTTCACCTTGTAGCGCATTGCCAGTTCGACCGAGCGGGTCTGTAGCACCTTGGCGCCCAGCGACGCCAGTTCGAGCATTTCCTCGAACGAGATCCTGTGCAGCTTGCGCGCCTTTTCGCAGATGCGCGGATCGGTGGTATAGACGCCATCCACGTCAGTATAGATATCGCAGCGTTCCGCACCAAACGCGGCGGCAAAAGCCACGGCAGTGGTGTCCGAGCCGCCCCGGCCCAGCGTGGTGATGCGGCCTTCGGGGCTGAGCCCCTGAAACCCGGCTACAACGGCCACTTTCATGCCTTCGTCAAATTTCTGGGTGATGTTCGTGGTCGGGATATCTTCGATCCGCGCCTGGCTGTGCGCACTGGTTGTCAGCAGCGGCACTTGCCAGCCCTGCCAGCTGCGCGCAGGAACATCCATTTCCTGCAATGTCAGCGCCATCAGCCCAGCGGTGACGTTTTCTCCCGAAGATACAACAGCATCGTATTCGCGTGCATCAAACAGCGGCGAGGTCTCGTTCACCCAGCCCACCAGCTCGTTGGTCTTGCCCGACATGGCCGAAACGATGACAATCACGTCATAGCCCTTGGCAACTTCGACGCCAACACGCTTGGCTGCGCGGCGGATGCGGTCCAGGTTGGCAACCGAAGTGCCGCCGAATTTCATAACGAGTACGGGCATGGGGGCAAAAGTCTCCGCGCCTTGGATTAGAGGTCCCGAGCCTCATAAGCGAGGGGCACCCCAAGAGCAAGAGCGCAAACAGGACCCGCCTGTGGCACAGGGCCGCTTTACATTGCGCAGGTGCAGTGTCAGCCTGCGAGTAACAACCAAATCAAGAGGTTCCCCATGTTTCGCCTAGCCCTTGCCGTTACTTTGTTGTCGTCGCCTGCATTGGCGCAGGTTGCCAGTGTGGCAGGCACGGACGGAAAGAATGCACTGGGCAAGGTGCCCTGCGCCGCAAATGCCGGCGACCCGATGCAAAGCTGCAATGCAGAGCTGCGCCACCATGACGACGGCACCACGACGCTGGCCGTGGCTTTGGGGGGTGGCAAGGTGCGCAACATCTATTTCAAGGATGGTGCGCCGGAGTCCAGCAGCTCGACCTCGAAGATGACCTATGAAACGCTGGGTGACCTGCTTGTGGTCTATATTGAACCCGGTGAGGTCTATGAGATTCCCAAAGCGGCACTGACCCGTCAGTAAACGTGCGCCTGACCGTCATAGGTTTCGAAACAGCCGGTTGAGCTGATCGACAGGGCCTCAAAGCGTTCCATCAGGCCGGAGGCGGCCTGATCGACATCAATATCAGCAGCGCCACCGCCCATGTCGGTTTGTACCCAGCCCGGATGATAGATGCCCACGGCGATCCCGTCGGCTTTCAGATCCGTCGCCAGGTTTCGCCCCAGATTCAGCGCCGCCGCTTTGGAGGCGCGGTAGATATAGCTGCCCCCCGGCGCCCGCGTATGGGACGCCATCTGAGACGAGATGATCGCGACCTTGCCGCCTGCGGCGCGCAGATTGGGCAACAACGCCTGAACAGTCAGGAAAACGCCGGTCACGTTGGTGGCAAAGCTTTGCGCCCACATATCGGCGGGGTAGTCGTTGAGCGTGTGCCCCTTGTCCAGATAGACCCCGGCATTGCAGATCAGCAGATCAACGGGCTGGTCTTGCAACTGTTCGGCCATTGCCGCCTGTTGGGCCGGGTCCGACACGTCCAGACGCACCTTTGCGCTGCCATCTCGCGCAGTTCCGGTGACCACGTCACCGCGGGTGCCGTAGCGCACGGCAAGGGCGCGACCGATACCGCGATTGGCACCGGTGATTACGACATGCATGGATCAGTTGGTCTTTCTGCTGGGCAGAAACGGCAGTGGCGCCACCGGCACGCCATCTTCGATCAGCGATTTCGCCTCATCCGGTCTGGCTTCACCGTAGATCGAGCGCTCTGGCGCCTCTCCCAGATGCATCTTGCGTGCTTCGCTTGCAAAATCCTTGCCGACGTAGTCCGAGTTCTTTTCTACATGGCGGCGCATCTCGGCCAGAACTTTCTCGATCTCGGGCGAAGGGGTGGCAACGTTGATCCGTTCGTTGGAAACAGGCGCGTTTTCGGTTTTTCCTTTTGCATTCCGGGCCGGACGGACACGCGGTGTCATGATCGCCTTCGCAACCTGCGCACATCCGCAGATCGCGCAGGTCACCATCTTTGCAGAAGCCAGCTTGTCAAAGGCTTCGGCAGATTGAAACCAGCTGTCGAATGTGTGGCCTTCACTGCATTTCAACGCGTATTGAATCATGTTCAGTCCAAAATTGCGATTGGCGAATAGATACCGACCAGACTGACAATATCAAGCCTCTCTGGTACTATCTTAATGTGTATGGGTCTTAAAGTCGCGTAACAATTCGGCAAGCTCGGGTGATCTGACCTTTTGGGCCGCGTTTTCAGGCGCAAACCACTTGCGCCTGCGCTCGTGCTTTTCGGGGAAGTCCTGCGACATTGTCTGTACATGCAGCGCAAAAACATCAACCAGAATCAAGGTCGGAGGCTGATTTGGGCGGTGCTTGACGTGCAGAAACTGCCCCAGCCCCGCTTTGCTGCATCGCCCCGTCACGCCCGCTTCTTCCCAGGCTTCCTGCACTGCGGTTTCTGATGGGGTCAGCCCGGGGATAAGCCACCCTTTAGGGATAATCCAGCGCTGGGCCTGACGCGTTGTAATCAGCAAAACCTCTGGCTGGCCATGCCGTATCCGGTAACACAGGGCAGCGGATTGCCGCAAAACAGGGTGTTCCGAAGTCTCAGGTAATTCACGCAGCACCGGCCTTGCATTCATCGCGTGACGCACCTTTTGTTCACGTAACGGGTTTGCCCTCCATATAGGCAGGCATGACCCACCTATTTAGCGGCAGCTGCTTTACAAACTACCACATGGAGTGGCATCCGCCAAGTCTGGTGCTTCCGTGCATCTGTTGGCTACATGCGGGTCGACAGCTGTTTCACCAGCTCGTCATGCGGGATATCGGCATCAACCGCCAATCTTCGCAGGCCGAAATGCACGCGCGCAATTTGCTGGTAATAGCGCGAATAGACATAGTTCGTTCCACCACCGGCCAACGCGCCGAGCACCGGGACAGACTGTGCCGCCAGTTTTTGCCCCAGCACGATTGAAAAGCGTGGTGCCACGGCAGCAATCAGACGCTGCATGGCCGGTCCGGTCAGTGTCAGGCGCACCGAGAAAAAGCCAAGATCCGCACCGTCATCATGCGACAGTGGGCCCGATGCGGACAAAACCCGCACACAGTCGAACTTTACGTTCTCGGCAGACGGATCGAAACCTTCGCGTGCAGCGGCCCCCTGAATGGCGCGCAACAGCATGGCGGTTGTTGCAGGCAGCTCCATCAGGGCTGTCGAAACACCGCCCAGTCCACCGGCCGCACCCATGGCCGTAGTAAGCGCGGTATTGACCCAGGGCTGCTGATCAGGGATCGCACGCCGGGACCCTTGAGCCGCGTGCATCGCAAGCCACAACGCCTGCTCGGTGGCCCCTGTCAGGCCGTTCCGAACCGGTTCGGGCAGTTGCTCGAGCAGGGACTCGGCTGATCCGCCCAGCTTGTTCAGCAATTTGACACCGGCCCCTCCGGCAGATCGGTAATAACCCGCCAAACGATCCAGTTCAGCCTCGGCATCCACGTTTTCGACAAGAACCACGTTCTGCATGTGCGTCCTCCTGCCTATCAACATCGGCGTTAAGCCACGCCGATTCAATAGGTCAGCGGGTCCAGCGGGTGACGGCCCCCTGAACTCCGGACCAGACGCCGGGTGTCAGTTCCAACCCCAAAACCCGGTCAGGGTTGGTGGGCGGCGGCATCTCGACACCTTGCAGCCGCGCAAAACCAAATCGCCTGTAATAGGGTTCGTCACCGACCAGCATGACCCGCTGCCATCCGAGTTTGCGCCCGGCTTCAACACCGGCATGGATCAGATACGCGCCCAGACCCTCACCTTGGTGCGTCGGGTGCACGGCAACTGGCCCCAGCAGCAATGCATCGTGTTCGCCCACATGGGCCGGCCAGAAGCGGATCGCCCCAGCCAGAATGCCCTGACCGTCGCGCGCGACCAGAGACAGGCCAGAAACCGGTGGCACATCATCGCGCAACCGGTAGGACGACAACGCCTCACGGCCCGGCGCAAAGCACAGGTCATAGAGGGCCTCGACCTCCCACCAATCGTCCGGCTCTTCCGGCCTGATCCCGAATTGCTGCACACCCGCCCTCTTTTCCTTGCTGGAAATCGCCCTAGCACTTCGTTACGCCTTGGGCAAACGCTTGGAGATATGATGTTCTACCGCCCCGAAGACGGCCACGGCCTGCCGCACAACCCGTTCAACGCCATTATCACGCCCCGCCCGATCGGCTGGATCTCGACCCGTGATGCGGATGGGATCAACAATCTGGCACCCTACTCCTTTTTCAACGGGGTTGCTTACACACCGCCACAGGTGATGTTTGCCACAACCGGCACGAAACACGATCAGGTCGGCGGCAAGGACAGTATCGCCAATATCGAGGCGACTGGCGTATTCTGTGTGAATGTCGTGGCCCATGCGCATCAGGACGCGATGAATGCCAGCTCGGCCAGTCTTCCGAAGGAGGTGGACGAGTTTGCCCATGCCGGATTAACCCCGGTCGAATGCGAAACCATCCCCTGCGCTCGTGTACAAGGCGCCCCGGCGGCGTTGGAATGCAAGCTCACCCAGATCGTGACCCTGCCCGGCGCGGCCAACCGCGTCGTGTTTGGTGAAGTGACAGGCGTGCATCTGCTCGACGACCACATCCGGGAGGGCAAGTTCGATGTAACCTCGTTCAAACCTCTGGCACGTCTTGGGTACCGGGATTATTCGGTCGTGTCCGAGTTGTTCTCGCTCAATCGCCCGGATGATTGAGATTGTCGGGGGGCTCTGCCCCCACCGCCCGTTCCGGGCGGCTCCCCCGGGATATTTTTTGGCCAGATGAAGCAGGGATCCTTCATTCATCTGGCTTCAAATATCCCGGAGCGCGAGGCAGAGCCTCGCAAAAGGATCAGTGGCCGCCCAGAATGCCGGTACGGACAGAATAATCAACCGCCAGTTCGTAATCCGGGTCATCATCACTGTCGACCATCAGGTGGCCTGCCTTGTTCAGCAGCTTGTGGCAATCCCGGCTCAGGTGGCGCAGCATGACGCGTTTACCTGCTGCCTCGTATTTGGCCGCGATGTTTTCGATGGCTTGCAATGCCGACTGGTCCACCACACGGCTTTCAGCGAAATCGACGATGACGGTTTCCGGGTCATTCGGCACATCGAAGAGTTCGATAAAGCCGTCCGATGACCCAAAGAACAGCGGCCCCTGGATTTCATAGACCTTCGCCCCTTTTTCGGTCGCCGAGTCGCGGGTGACTGCGTGGATGCGCTTGGCGTTGTTCCAAGCATAGGCCAGAGCCGAGACAATGACGCCGACAACAACGGCGACCGCGAGGTCTTCCATCACTGTCACCACAGTGACCAGAACGATGACAAAGGCGTCGGTCAGTGGAACCTTGCGCAGGATCTTGAACGAGTTCCACGCAAAGGTGCCGATCACCACCATGAACATCACCCCGACCAGCGCGGCCAGCGGAATCTGCTCGATCAGCGGTGAGGCAAACAGGATGAAGGTCAGCAGAAACAGCGCCGCGGCGATCCCGGCGATACGGGTCCGGCCACCGGATTTCACGTTGATCATCGACTGACCGATCATCGCGCAGCCACCCATGCCACCGAAAAAGCCGGTCGCGATATTCGACGCACCCTGCGCGATACATTCCTGAGAGGCTCCGCCGCGCTTGCCGGTAATCTCGCCCACAAGGTTCAGGGTCAGAAGGGATTCGATCAGGCCAATTGCGGCCAGAATGACGGCGTAGGGCAGGATGATCTCAAGCGTGCCCCAGTTCAGCGGAACCATGGGGATGTGGAAGGCAGGCAGACCACCTTCGATCGAGGCTAGATCACCGACGCGTGGGACATCCAGCCCCAGACCGATCACCAGCGCAGCGACAACCAGAATACCGGCCAGAGGCGCAGGAATGATGCGCGTGATGCGCGGCACCGCCCAGATCACCGCCATGGTCAGTGCCACAAGGCCCAGCATGGTGTATAGCTGCACACCCGAGAGCCATTCTCCACCGCCCATGCCGTGACCGGTGTTTTCCATGGTACCCGGCACCTTGAACTGGCCCATCTGGGCCAGAAAGATCACGATGGCCAAGCCATTCACAAAGCCCAGCATCACCGGGTGCGGCACCAGTCGGATGAAGCGGCCCCAATGCATCGCCCCGGCGATAACCTGGAGTATCCCCATCAGAACCACCGTTGCGAACAGGTATTCGACGCCATGCTCGGCCACCAGCGCCACCATGACGACCGCCAGCGCGCCGGTCGCGCCCGAGATCATGCCGGGTCGCCCGCCGATCAGCGCGGTGATGAGCCCCACAAGGAACGCGGCATAAAGGCCAACCAGCGGATGCACGCCTGCCACAAAGGCAAAGGCCACGGCCTCGGGCACCAGTGCGAGGGCCACAGTCAGGCCGGACAGCAGCTCGATCCGCAGACGAGAGAAGGTCAACCCCTCATCCGGCACCCAGCGCAGATCGGGTATGGCGATACGGTTGGCAAAACTTGCCAGCAAGGCTCGGGGCATTGGACAGTCCTATAGGATTTTATGTTCGCGCGAAGGGGTCGTTGTAGCGGGGGAGCGGCTGTTAAGCCACCGCAGCAGGTGGGATGCAGCCATGCACACAGCGCATAACTTGCCTCTCAGCAACGTGATTTGCGGCGCCGGGGCCAAGTACCCAAATGTGAGTTCATGCGTTGGATAGCCCTCATATTTCTATCGGCCCTGCCCGCTTTTGCCCAGGATTTGCAAGGGAATGACACGGCTGGAAACTGGCGCGTCACGCACCATGAGATTTTCGGTATCTGGAATTCGATTTGTGATGAACGTGACGAAAACGACGCTTTGGTGCAGCGCTGTTACTTACGGCGCGCCGAGGTATTTTCCTCGCGTCCGAAATTTGCGGCCCAATTCATGTTCATCACACCCGAGCCAGATGGTTTCAAAATCGAATTCGGGATTGAGGCGGGTACCTTCTTCAACCCTTCTGGATTCCGCATCGAGAAAGAACAGGATGTGATCTGGCGCACGCGGCGTCCCGGTTGCCTGACAGGGTTAAGCTGTACGTTCGAGGAGCATCGCGCCGACGGCCTGCTGGAAGCCATGCTGAACGGGGATGCGTATCGTTTTGAGTTTCGTGACAGGCATGGTCAATCGCAGGACCTGACGTGGCCGCTGGATGAGTTTGGAGCCGCCTGGGCGGATTTCAACACCCAATCTCAACAGCGTAACCTGCTGGCGAAACAGGAATAGACCTCTTGTCAATTTCGGGTCGAACCCGCACAAATTCAATATCAGTATCTCAGGCGGAGCAGGACAGTGACCCAAACCAGGATTGCCGTTATCGGCGGATCAGGCATCTATGACATCGATGGGCTGGAAAATGCGGAATGGGTCAGTGTCGATACCCCTTGGGGGGCACCTTCGGATCAGATCCTGACCGGGTCGCTGGACGGTGTCGCCATGGCCTTTCTGCCCCGTCATGGGCGCGGACATGTGCATTCGCCCACCGATGTGCCTTATCGCGCCAATATCGACGCGCTGAAACGGATTGGTGTGACGGATGTGATCTCGGTCTCGGCCTGCGGGTCGTTTCGCGAAAACATGGCGCCGGGCGATTTTGTCATCGTCGATCAATTCATCGACCGGACATTTGCGCGCGACAAGAGCTTTTTCGGAACAGGCTGCGTCGCCCATGTCAGCGTCGCGCACCCGACCTGCCCGCGCCTGTCGGACGCCTGTGAGACCGCAGGCAAGGCTGCCGGTATCACGATCCATCGCGGCGGCACCTATCTGGCGATGGAAGGGCCGCAGTTTTCGTCTCTTGCGGAATCGAAGATGTATCGCGAGCAATGGGGCTGCGACGTGATCGGCATGACCAACATGCCCGAAGCCAAGCTCGCCCGCGAAGCCGAGCTTTGTTATGCCTCAATCGCGATGGTCACCGATTTTGACAGCTGGCACCCGGATCATGGCGAGGTGGATGTGACCACCATCATTGCGACCCTGACCGGCAATGCCGATAAGGGCCGTGCACTGGTCAAAGGCCTTCCCGCCCTGCTGAGGACCAACCGCGCGCCCTGCCCGCATGGCTGTGACCGGGCGCTGGAATATGCCATCCTCACCGCGCCCGAAAAGCGCGATCCGGCGTTGTTGGCCAAGCTGGACGCGGTTGCGGGTCGGATTCTGTAGGTTCTGCGCGACGCGTCGGGCATTGCAGCCGACAGCAGATCGGTTTTCCGGATCACGTTGTTCAAGCGTCCAAGCATGGCATCGACCCTTGCGCTCGAAACTGTCCGGGCACAGGGGATGCGGGTACTTTCTGCCGGGATACTCGCCGCAAGAATGCGACGGTTGTGACGGATCGCACTCGTATCAGTTTTCGTGCAAGTCTCGGCCTGATCCGACCGATTTGAAGGGCCCGAAAGCTGGTCGCCATGAAAATTGTCAAGCACTGGTAGTTTGGCTATAGCGGTACCAAAGGAACGTATTGCGAGCAGACCCTTATGTCTCTGGAACTCTGGCTGGCCTTTGTTGCCGCATCCACCGCCTTGCTGCTGATCCCTGGCCCAACCGTGCTGTTGGTGCTGAGCTATGCGCTGTCCAAGGGGCGCAGCGTTGCCGTGGCCTCGGCCACAGGGGTCGCTGTGGGGGATCTTGTGGCAATGACCGCGTCTTTGTTGGGACTGGGCGCGCTTGTTCTGGCCTCGGCCACCTTGTTTTCCGTCCTCAAATGGGTCGGAGCGGCCTATCTGGTCTGGCTTGGGGTTAAACTGCTGCGCAGCGCCCCGGCAAGTGGTTTGGGAACGGTCGCGACCGGGCGGGATGTCACCCCCCGCAGCGTGTTTGGACATGCGGCCGCAGTCACGGCACTGAACCCGAAATCCATCGCCTTTTTCATCGCCTTTGTGCCGCAGTTCCTGCGCCCGGCTGAACCGCTGGGGCCGCAATTTGCCATCCTGATCGCCACTTTCGTCGGACTGGCCTGGCTGAATGCGCTGGCTTATGCGTTGCTGGCCGACCGGTTGCGGCGGCTGATTGGCCGCGCCAGCGTGATCACCGGCATGACGCGGTTTGGCGGGCTGACTCTGATCGGGATGGGTTTCGCCACGGCAGTTCTGCGCCGCCCGGCCTAACCCTTTTTTCAGTTTTCGGCGTTTTCCTTCATGAACCCGCGGATAAACCGGCGGATTTCGCGGGCAGCTGACGTATCCAGCTCCCTGCACAACTCGACAAACGCGTCGCGCTCATCCTTGTCCAGACGCAGAACCAGCTGACTGTTTTTCTTCGTCGATCCCTTGCCGTCTTTCTTTGGCACGCGCGTTGCTCCTACCAAATGCTCGTTAATTCAGGCGATGCATTGTGTATACATAGCATAGTGATTGTCGTTATCGGACACTTAACAGCACCGGAACGGAAATGGCAATGAACCTTCGAAACACACAAGCCTTTCTTTTGCGGAATCAACGCAATTGAGTAAGCCGCACCTGTCATGTTTGCCTGCCAGACTTTACCGATAAGTCAGATTGCCCAAGGCCCGGGTTTCGCACCGCTGGTGATCGCGCAAATGAATTGTTCCTTGCATGGCTAACCCTCTTGGGCCAAACACGTTTTGGTAATTGAAGCGGAAAAGGGTTGGTTCATGTCAAGGAACAAGACTGTCAAAGACTACATCCGGACGATTGTCGACTTCCCGCATGAAGGAATTCTGTTTCGCGATGTGACGACGCTGTTTGCCGATCCGCGCGGATTTCGGATGGCCATTGACCAGATGCTGCACCCCTATGCCGGGGAACGCATCGACAAGGTTGTCGGCCTTGAGGCGCGGGGCTTTATCCTTGGCGGCGCGATTGCGCATCAGTTGAGCCTGGGTTTCGTGCCGATCCGCAAGAAAGGCAAACTGCCCGGCACAACGATCAGCCAGGACTACAAGCTTGAATATGGTGAAGCGATTGTCGAGATTCACGACGACGCTATCCAACCGGGCGAAAAGATCCTTGTCGTTGACGACCTGCTGGCCACAGGCGGCACTGCGGCGGCGGGCATCAAACTGATCGAGCGTTTGGGCGGTGAGATCGTCTCATGCGCGTTCATTATCGACCTGCCTGACCTCGGCGGGCGCAAAGTACTGGAAGATATGGGCATGGACGTGCATGTCCTGTGCGAATTCGAAGGGCTTTGACGCGACAAGCTTCGGATAGCGAAACAAGAGTCTGAGCCGGGTTCACGCCTTCAGCACCGCGCCGGGATTCATGATGCCATAGGGGTCCAGCGCCGCCTTGATGGCCCGCATCGCGTCCAGCTTTACCAGATCGCCATAGCGTTCCAGATCGTCCGTTTTCATGCGGCCCACGCCGTGTTCCGCGCTGACCGAACCATCAAAGGCGTGGACCAGATCATGCACGGCCCGCTTGACCACAGCGCTCTGACCCTCAAAATCCGACCTGCCCTGCCCTTTGGGGGGAAAGACGTTGTAATGCAGATTGCCATCCCCCAGATGGCCAAAGCAATTGATCCGGAATGCCCCGAGACCGGAAATCACCTTTTCCCCTTGGCGTACAAATTCCGGAATTTCTGAGATCGGTATCGAGATATCATGGCTCGACACCGAGCCGATCAGGCGGTTGGCCTCGGGAATACGCTCGCGCACGGCCCACAACTCACCGCGCTGCGCCTCGCTTTGAGCAATCACGCCATCCTGCACCAGCCCAAGCGCTTGCGCGTGGACAAAGATATCCTCGAGCGCGTCGGACGGAGACTGCCCCGTGGCCAGCCCCAATTCGATCAGAACGCTCCACTCCGGCGGTGTTTCAAACGGTTGCCGGGCATCCGGCAGAACCTCGGACAAGAACTCCAACCCCTGCCGGTGGATCAGTTCGAAAGTGCTGACAGCCTCGCCCACGCGATCACGCGCCAGCGCCAGCAGGGAAATGGCAGCCTCGGGTGACGCCACCTGAAACATCGCCGTCCCGATCGCGGAAGGCCGGGGAAACAGCTTGAGCGCTGCTGCGGTGATGATCCCCAGCGTGCCCTCGGCCCCAATCAGCAGATTGCGCAGGTCATAGCCTGTGTTGTCCTTTCGCAACCGGCTGAGACCCTGCCAGATTTGACCATTGGGCAGAACGACCTCGAGCCCAAGGCACAGGTCGCGCGCATTGCCATAGCGCAAGACGTTGACGCCCCCGGCATTGGTGGACAGGTTGCCCCCGATCCGACAGGATCCCTGCGCCGCCAGCGTCAAAGGAAACAGGCGGTCTTGCGCCTCGGCCGCGGCTTGGACGTCCTGCAAAATGGCGCCGGCCTCGACAATCAGTACATTTTCGGTGGGATAGACGGACCGGATGGCCGTCATCCGTTCCAGCGAAATCACAAGGGGCGCTGGCCCGTGCGGCATCACCTGCCCCCCGACCAGACCGGTTCCGCCGCCATAAGGAACCACCGGAACACGCATTTCGGACGCCACCTGCACCAGCACCGAAACCTCTTCGGTTGTGCGGGGCAAGGCCAGCAGGCCAGCCCGCCCGGCAAATCGCCGGCGCGGTTCTTCCAGATACCGGTCGGCCACCGGGCGCATCACCTGATCGCCCAGTTTCGAGCGGATCAGCGTGGCAATGCGGTCATCAGCGGGGTTCAGACTCATACGTTTTCAATGCCCAACCGGTTCCGCCACGGCAAGCCTTATTCCAGATCAATCAGATAGCGCGGCTCCAGCACGACAACCGTTGGCCGGTCCGGCAAGTCACGCAGAGAGACGGTGATCTCGGACACGCCGTCACGTTCAACCGGGAACTCATCCCGGATATCCACGAGGAAGCGATCCAGCGAAAACTCCGAGAACCAGTGCATCGGAATGATCACCGAGCTTTTCAGCCGCTTCAGAACCGAGATCATGTCAGGCAAGGGCATGGTCGTTCCGCCATCGACGGCGGCCATGACCACATCCAACCGACCCAGCGCAGCAAACTGTTCATCTGACGGTACATGATGCAAATGTCCCAGATGACCGATACACAGCCCTTCGACCTCGAACACGAAGATAGAATTGCCGCGTTCCTCGATCCCGCCATAGGCCGAGCGGATATCAGTCGGGACATTGCGTATCAGCATCTCGCCCAGATCCAGGTGATGTTCGATCCCCTGCCCGAACTCGCCCCATCCCGGCAGGACATGCGGGATCGCCGGGTCGGGATGTGCCGTCCAATGGGTGTCGTGCGCATGGTTCATTGTCACCACGTCGGGAATCAGATCGGCACTGCCGATGAACCCGGTAAAGTCTGTCACCACATTCAACCCGCCACGGGTCTGGATCATAAAGGCGGCATGCGCGATATAGCTGATGCGCACCGAAAACTCCGGCACCGGGTCCTGCCATGCAGCTTTGTGCAGATATTCGATCCCCGGCGCCGCCTCGGCGATGGCGATACAATGGCTCGGCCGCCGCTCCTGCGCCACGGCCCCGCCCGAAATCACCATCAATGCTGCAACCAACCAGCGCATACCCGAAGTGTAGCGCAGATCGCCACCAAGTCATGCCCCTTGTTCATCTGGCCAAAAATATCCCGGGGGAAGCGCGGCTTGCCGCGACGGGGGCAGAGCCCCCTAGCCCGCGTCCGTCTTGCCGCGCCGGTCGGACCGCAGGCTGGCATAGAGAACATGCGTCCGCCATCGCCCGTTGATCTGTAGATAAGACTGCGCCACGCCTTCATATTTGAAGCCCGAGCTTTCCAGCAAACCGCGCGACGCCCGGTTTTCCGGCAGACACGCGGCTTCGATCCTGCTCAGATCCAGACGGGTAAAGGCGTGATGTACCATCGCGCCAATCGCTTCGCGCATGTATCCCTGACGGGCAAAGGATTCACCGGTCCAGTAACCCAGGGTTCCGGCCTGCGCAGGGCCGCGCCGGATATTGTCCAGCGTGATCGCCCCGACCAACACATTGTCTTCACGGCGAAAAAGGAAAAGTGGAATTGCTGTGCCACTCGCGACTGAGCGCTGAGCCCAGTAGACCCGATTGGTAAAGGATTTGCGGCTCAGGTGATCCTTGGCCCAGATCGGCTCCCACGGGGTCAGGTAACCTTTTGAGGCGCGCCGCAACGCCGCCCAATCGTTGAAATCGGAATGTACAGGCGGACGCAAGCTAAGCCGCGCGGTCTCGAGTTTCAGCTTGCGTCTGCCCAACAGCATCACGCTGCACGCCTCTCCTGCAAGTCCGCCAATGTCGGTGCGTCTGCGACCGGTCCGTAAAGCGCCAGCGCCGCCGGGGCCTGAACGGCCATGGTTTCGGCAAAGGCGCGCACGTCCTCGGTGCTGACCGCATCGATCTTGGCAACTGTGTCCTCCAGTGAGGGCACCCGTCCCCAGATCTGCACCAGCCGCGCCAGACGCTCGGCCCGATTCGACGGGCTTTCCAGCCCCATCAGCATCCCGGCCTTCATCTGGGCACGGGCTCGGGCGACCTCTTCGGGGCTCATGTCCTCGGCGGCGCGCTTCATCTCATCGATGGTGATCGTCGCCAGTTCGGCCACCTGATTGGCCGAGGTTCCGGCATAGATCGTGGTTGTTCCGGTATCGGCATAGGCACCGGTCTGCGCAAAGATCGTGTAGCAAAGCCCACGTGCTTCACGCACTTCCTGAAACAGGCGCGAGGACATGCCACCGCCCAATGCGGTCGAATAGATCTGCGCCGTATAGATCGCATCGTCGCGATAGCCGGGACTTTCCAGCGCCAGGGCGAAATGTGCCTGTTCCAGCTCTTTTACCTGACGGGCTTCGCCGCCGGTAAAGCGTGCGATCTCGGGGATCAGACCTTTACGGGATTGCAGATGGCCAAACATTTCTTCGGCCAGTTTCATCAGCATGTCGTGATCCACAGCACCTGCTGCGGACAGGATCATCTGTTCGGGGCCATAATGTTCGGTCACAAAGCCCGACAAATCTTCGCGCGAAAAGGCACTGACCCGCTCGGACGGGCCCAGGATCGTCCGGCCCAGGGGCTGGTCGTGATAGCTCTGCTCTTGCAGCCAGTCAAAGATCACATCATCGGGTGTGTCATGGGCCTGACCGATTTCCTGAAGGATCACGCCCCGCTCGACCTCGATCTCACGTGGATCAAACACCGGGTTCAAAACGATGTCACCGATCACATCCATCGCCAGTGCCACGTCGTCCTTCAAGACGCGTGCGTAATAGGCCGTTACCTCGCGCGAGGTATAGGCGTTGATATAGCCGCCCACATCCTCAATCGCCTCGGCAATTTGCAAGGCCGAACGGCGCTCGGTTCCCTTGAACGCCATATGTTCAAGGAAATGCGCAATACCGTTCTGTTCGATCCGCTCATGCCGCCCACCGGCGGTTACCCAGATGCCGATGGCCGCAGATTGCAGCCCCGGCATATGTTCACTGACGATACGAAACCCGTTCTTCAGTTGGTCTTGTCTGACAGTCACTCAGCGATGTGCCTTTTAATATGATCCTCGAGGGCACCCAGATCATTGGCGATGCGGGTCACCCGTTCCGGACGTTCATACAGATCAGACATGCGGGAGGGAAGAGGCGGATGTTCACCACTCGCCTTCTCGACCGCGGCCGGGAATTTCGCCGGGTGCGCAGTGGCCAGCGTGATCATTGGCACGTCGGCCGCGCGGTGCTCTTCTGCGACCTTGATGCCCACGGCGGTGTGCGGGCAGACCAGTTCTGCGCTGTGCACCAGCGTGGATTTGATCGTGGCCAGCGTTTCCTCTTCGGACACCCGGCCCGAATCGAAATTCTCACGCAGCGCTTCCATCGCCCCCTGACTTATATTGAAGCCACTCTGTTTCAGCTCATCCATCAATTGTGCGATGGCCCCGCCATCTTCGCCATAGGCATAATAGAGCGCGCGTTCGAAATTCGAGCTGACCTGAATGTCCATCGACGGGCTGATCGAGGGGATGGTTTCGCCCTTGAAATACCCCTCGCCCGAGAGGCAGCGATGCAGAATGTCGTTCTGGTTGGTCGCCACCACAAGGCGATCAATCGGCAGCCCCATTCGCTTGGCCAGATAGCCTGCGAAGATGTCGCCAAAGTTGCCGGTTGGCACCGTGAAGCTGACCTTGCGATGCGGCGCGCCAAGGCTGACGGCAGCCGAGAAGTAATAGACGATCTGCGCCAAAACGCGGGCAAAGTTGATCGAGTTCACACCCGCCAATTTCACGCCGTCGCGGAATTCGAAATCGTTGAACATGTCTTTCAGCGCGGCCTGGCAATCGTCGAAATCGCCATCTACTGCCAGAGCATGCACGTTGCTGTCCGCAGGCGTCGTCATCTGGCGGCGCTGCACTTCGGACACGCGGCCATGCGGGAACAGGATGAACACATCCACAGCGTCCAGCCCGCGGAACGCCTCGATCGCGGCTGAACCGGTATCCCCGCTAGTCGCGCCGACGATAGTCACACGGTCGCCACGGCGTTTCAGCGCCACCTGGAACAACTGACCGATCAGCTGCATGGCAAAGTCCTTGAAGGCCAGCGTGGGGCCGTGGAACAGTTCCAGCAGGAAGTGGTTCTCGTTCAGCTGCTTCAATGGCGCGCGAGCATCGTGGCCGAAACCTTCATAAGCGCGGGCGATGATCGCCTTGAACTCATCCTCGGCAAACGAACCGCTGACATAGGGCCACATCACGCGGAATGCGATTTCTTCATAGCTCAATCCGGCCAGCGCCGCGATCTCGTCCTGCGACATCACCGGGATTTCGGCGGGCAGATAGAGGCCACCGTCGCGGGCAAGCCCGGTCAGCATCGCCTCTTCAAACGTCAGTTCGGGCGCCTGCCCGCGGGTCGAGATATATTTCATGTCGCGTCACTTTCAGAATTGGCACGGCTGCGCCACAGGAAGTATCCGGTCATCGCAGCCCAGACCAGAGCCAGGCCAAACCAGGTGATTGCATATTGCAGGTGATCGTTTGGTATGCCCACCGTGTCCACCGGCAGCGGTGTCACATTCGGGTCGGTCTGCGAACGGGCGATCAGCAGAACGGGCTCTGCGCCCAGGGCAGCCGCAAGCGCGGACACATCGCGGGCAAACCAGATGTTGGCGTCGAGATCAGGTGCGGGCGTGTAACTGTCGATTTCATCTGGCCAATGCAGATTGCCGGCGATCTCCATCGGACCGTTTCGCCGCCCGGCCTGTTTGGCCGTGGTCGGGGTGAACCCCCGGTCAATCAGAATGGTCCGGCCCCCGGTGCGAAACGGCTGAATGATGCGATACCCTGCACCGACCTGCTTGAGCGAAACAAGAACGTGGACTTCCGCAGGCTCCATCTCGCCCGACACTGTTACCGGCAGGTATTTGTCCTGATCCGCCGAAACCTGCAGCGGCAGGGAAACCGGCGCAGCCGAGATCCGATCTTCGATCTCGGCCAGAACGTCCTGCTTCCACGCCAGGCGCTGCACCTGCCAGATGCCCAGCGACAGCAGCACGCCCAAACCGGCGAGGCCGAAGATCAGCAGGAACAGGAAACGGCGCATGTCAGGACCAAACTTCTTTGCAGGAACCGGCGTCTTGTTAAGGGGCACGCGGGCTGAATTGCAACCACGCAATTGTATGGGACGCAATCTTGCGCCCCTCATAGAGAAAAAGCCGCCCATTGGGGCGGCTTTTGCAATTGATCAGCCTGACCGGCGTTACATCAGCGGGGCCTGACCCCAAATGTAAACGGCAAAGAACAGGAACAGCCAGACAACGTCGACGAAGTGCCAGTACCAGGCGGCAGCCTCAAAACCGACATGTTTCTCGGGTGTGAAGTCCCCCTTGAGCGCGCGGATCAAGCAGACGGTCAGGAAGATCGTCCCAATGATCACGTGCGCACCGTGGAACCCGGTCGCCATGAAGAAGTTGGAATAGAACTGGTCGCCGCCAAATTCCCAGCCTTCATGCTTGAGAAGTTCGGCGTATTCATAGCCCTGCAGGAAGGTAAAGGCGATGCCCAGAACGATACCGATGGCCAGACCATTGATCAGCGCCTTGCGGTCATTGTCATGCACCAGTGCATGGTGCGCCCAGGTGATCGCACAGCCTGACAGCAGCAGAACCAGAGTGTTGATCAGCGGCAGGTGGAACGGGTCAACGGCATGAATATCCGGCTGAATGTATTCGGTGCCGGCATAGTCGTACATCGGGTACATGCGATGCTTGAAGAACGACCAGAACCAGGCGAAGAAGAACATCACCTCGGACATGACGAACAGGATGAAGCCGTAGCGCAGACCGATGCGGACAACAGGCGTGTGATCACCCTGACGGCTTTCCGCAACCACATCCGACCACCAGGCGAACATCGTGTAAAGCACAGCTGCCAGACCGGCCCAGAACATGAAGGGCGTGATGCCTTGCATCCAGAGAACAGCTCCGAACAGCATGACAAAGCCGCCGACGGCGCCGATCAGAGGCCAGATCGACGGGGCCAGAATGTGATAATCGTGGTTTTTAGCGTGTGCCATCAGCGTCCCTCACCTACAGGCGTTAGTTCGTGTTTGTATCTGCCTGCGCATCGAGGGCGGCATAGCCCTCGGGCAGGTCAATTTCGTAGAATGTATACGACAGCGTGATCGTATGAACATACCTGGCTTCAAGATCCTCGACCATTTCCGGGTCGACGAAGAAAGTCACCGGCATCTCAACGCGCTCGCCGGGTTGCAGCACCTGCTCTTCAAAGCAGAAACAGGCAATCTTCTGGAAATACCCACCCGCAGAATAGGGCGCCACGTTGTAAGACGCCTGCCCGGCAATGGGGCGGTCAGTCGGGTTATAGGCCTCGTAAAAGGCGAGGCCTGTTTCGCCGATGCGCACATCCATCTCACGCACGACCGGCTTGAACTCCCATTGCATGTCCTTGGCCTTGGACGCGTCAAAGCGGATGGTAACGGTGCGATCCAGAATGGTATCGGGGGCGGTTTCGGCAACACCAGTGGTGCCGCCAAATCCGGTCACCCGGCAGAACCAGTTGTAGAACGGCACCGACGCCCAGGCCAGACTGCCCATCAGGACAACCACGCCGACGGTCTGGACAACCGTTTTCTGAGGACCGGACAACGCCATCAGTTCTGAACCTCTTGCGTCGCCCTGTTGAAATCAGTGCCCGAGACCTTGACGATGGTCAGGCCGAAGATGATCACGATAAAGGCAGCCAGCGTCAGGCCGACACCCAGATTGCGGCTGAACCGGCGCTGATGTAGCTCGTGACCTTTGCGAAGGCTCATGACCATCCCCCCAGACCATAGGGTTTCAGCAGGGCTTCGGCCAGAACGGCGCCGAAATGCAGGAACAGATACAGCAGTGACAGCTTGAAAAAACCGCGTTCAACCTTGAAGTTATCGGCCTCGGAATCGTCTTCGGTCCGGCGCGAGATTTTCCACGCGCCCCGCAGGAACAGGATGTTCAGAACCAGTGCAACGGTCAGATAGATCGGGCCGCCAATGCCCGAAAACGCAGTTCCGACGGCCAGCAGGGCCAGCAGAGCTGTATAGACAAGAATATGGACACGTGTCGCGCGGCGACCGTGGGTGACGGTCAGCATCGGCACGCCTGCGTCGTCATAGTCCGAGCGCATGAACAGGGCCAGCGCCCAGAAATGCGGCGGCGTCCACATGAAGGTCAGGGCAAACATCAGCCAGGGCTCGACCGACATCGATCCCGTGGCCGCCACCCAGCCGATCACCGGAGGAAACGCGCCCGCTGCGCCACCGATCACGATGTTCTGTGGCGTCGAACGCTTCAGCCACATCGTGTAGACGACAACGTAGAAGAAGATGGTGAAGGCCAGAAACGCGCCTGCAAACCAGTTGGTCGCAAGGCCCAGCATGATCACCGACAGACCCGACAGAGCCAGACCAACTGCCAGCGCCTCACCTTCCTCGACCTTGCCCGAAGGGATTGGGCGGGATTTGGTGCGTTTCATGACACGGTCGATATCCGCGTCCCACCACATGTTCAGCGCACCTGATGCTCCGCCGCCGATGGCGATGAACAGGATGGCGCAAAATCCGACGAAGGGATGGACAGGAACAGGGGCCGCCAACAGGCCGACCAATGCCGTGAACACGACCAACGACATCACGCGCGGCTTCAGCAGGGCGAAGTAATCGCCAAAGCCGGCCTCGTCCGCTCGGGCGGTCGCAGTGCTGGCATTGATGCTTGCGTCGGTCATTTCCGGTCCTTTTGGGGCGAAAACTGCGCGGATCGCCCGCGCAGCCTGAAATTTGTGTCAGGCGGGGTTGAACCCGCCCCATCGTACTCAGTTCGAGGCGACCTGATAGCTTTGCGGCAGGCCCGCATATTCTTCGATCGCACCTTGCAGCCATTCGTCATAGACTTCCTGGCTTACGACCTTGACGGTAATCGGCATATAGGCGTGGTCCTTGCCGCACAGTTCCGAACACTGACCAAAATAGATGCCTTCCTTGTCGGCCTGGAACCACAGTTCGGCCAGACGTCCGGGCACACCGTCCTGCTTTACGCCAAAGGCCGGGATGGTCCACGAGTGAATCACGTCGGATGCAGTCACCTGCATCACGATGACCTTGCCGACCGGAACGACAACAGCGGTGTCGGTGGCCAACAGCCATTCATCATCGCTGTAGCCTGCATCGATCAGCTTGGCGCGCATTGCGTCATCCAGAACAAACGGCGTCACGTCCGCGTCCGCAGGGCGTGCGCCCTCGTCCAGGGTCGCCGGGTGGCCCAGCAGATAGCTGTCAAATGCGAAATCGTGATCAACATACTCGTAGGTCCAGTACCACTGGTTGCCGACGACTTTGATGGTAATGTCACCTTCCGGGATTTCCTGCTGTTTGAAAAGAACCGGCAGCGAGAACGCGCCAATAAACACCAAAATCAAGATCGGACCCAAGGTCCAGGCGATTTCAACAGGGGTATAGTGCGAGAAACGCGCCGGGGTCGGGTTTGCGCGCTGATTGTAGCGCACGATGCAATAGACCAGCAGAGCTGCAACCAGCAGACAGACTGCGGTGATGATCACGAGAATCATGCCGTCCAGCTTCTGGATTCCTGTGGCAAGGCTGGTGGCCGCGGGCTGAAAGCCCATGCCGCCGTCTACCGGCTTGCCGATAATCTCAAGCTCCTGAGCCATGGCGGGTAGGCTGGAGAGGGCTGTCATAAACCCTGAAAGCATCAAAGCATTCTTCATGTTCTGTCCTGATCGTTTGATCTTTGCGTCCCTGACGGAAAGGTGTGAATCGGTCGCACCTCTCCCGTTGTCTTTGGCCGCGTTAAAAACCATATTCCAGCGGGTAGATAAAGCAAAATGCTTGCGTCAAACAGACGCTATTTTTGATCTGGATCAAACCCGAAAGGTCGCAACCCATGCCTGAAGCCCCGTTTCGCCCCTTTGAGAGCGCCCTGCCGCAAGATGAAGCACTGGCCATATTGCGCTCGGCAACGGACGGGGCCGAGGATGGAGAGCTGTTTGTCGAGCGTCGGAAATCCGAATCTCTGGTGTTTGACGACGGGCGTCTTCGTACCGCGTCTTATGACGCATCCGAAGGGTTTGGCCTGCGTGCCGTTCAGGGCGAAGTGGCCGGGTACGCGCATTCCACTGACGTATCGATTGCCGCACTGAAACGTGCTGCCGAGACCGCGCGACTGGCGGTTGGCGATGGAGGCGGAACGCTCGCTGAAGCCCCCCGCCCCACGAATACGCGCCTGTACACGGACGAAGACCCAATCGAATCTGCCGCCTTCCCGGTGAAAATCGAAACCCTGCGGGAGATTGACGCCTTTGCCCGCGATCTGGATTCGCGGGTGGTTCAGGTCAGCGCAATGATCGCCGCCGCCGTTCAGGGGGTGGAAATTCTGCGACCCGATGGTGTGATTGTGCGTGACGTGCGCCCCATGACGCGCGTGAATGTCTCGGTCATTGTTGAACAGGACGGGCGGCGCGAAAGCGGATCGGCCGGCGGCGGCGGGCGGGTTGGCCTGAGCGGGCTGATCGACCCGGCCGATTGGCAGGCCAAGGCGCGCGAAGCCCTGCGCATCGCATTGGTCAATCTGGACGCGGTTCCCGCCCCTGCCGGCGTGATGGAGGTTGCACTTGGCCCCGGCTGGCCCGGTATTTTGCTGCACGAAGCCATCGGTCACGGGCTTGAGGGCGATTTCAACCGCAAGGGAAGCTCGGCCTTTGCCGGGCTGATGGGACAACAGATTGCATCCAAGGGCGTGACCGTGGTGGATGACGGCACAATCGCCGACCGTCGCGGCTCGATCACTGTGGATGATGAAGGCACGCCCAGCTCGCGCACCGTGTTGATCGAGGATGGCATCCTGACCGGCTACATGCAGGATCGGCAAAACGCCCGGCTGATGGGCGTTGCGCCCACGGGCAACGGGCGGCGGCAAAGCTATGCGCACAAACCCATGCCCCGCATGACAAATACGATCATGTTGGGGGGCGACGCTGATCCGGCAGCTTTGGTGGCAGATATTAAAGACGGCATCTGGGCGGTTGGATTCGGAGGCGGCCAGGTCGACATCACCAACGGTAAATTCGTTTTCTCGTGCACCGAGGCGTATCGGGTCGAAAACGGCAAGATCGGAGCGCCTGTCAAAGGGGCCACGCTGATCGGCGACGGGCCTTCGGCGTTGAAACGCATCCGCGGCCTTGGCAATGATATGGCTTTGGATCCGGGTATGGGCACCTGCGGCAAGGACGGTCAATGGGTGCCCGTGGGTGTAGGTCAACCGACAGTGCTGATGGACGGGTTGACTGTCGGCGGGTCTGCAGCCTGAGTCGGAAGAGAAGCGCAAAGGCAGGCGTAGGGTTAACCATGCGCCACTTTGATTCGACAGCATTCCAACCAGCGCCATTAATTTGAGCGCCGGCTTGAAAATATTATTTGTTTATTTTCAGAGACTTAATCGTCGCATTCCCCAAGAAATACAGATAAATCGCCGCTAATTATCTGCGATTCAGAGGCTGTTAACCCCCTGTCCCGTAAACCAGTTCTGCAATCAGGCGGAGCAACGGATGACCGAAGAGCAGCTTTCTTCCAATCACCCCCCACTCCCACCCACCACGGAAGAGGACCGGTTTTCGTGGCTTCGTCTGTTGCGCTCTCGCAAGGTCGGCCCGGCGACATTTCGTAGGCTGCTGCGTGAACATGGCTCGGCGCAGAACGCGCTGGCCGCGCTGCCTGAAATGGCACGCGCCGCCGGAATAGAAGGGTATGAAACCTGCCCCCCCGGCGTGATCGAGGCGGAACTCAGGGCCGCAGAAGCCGCCAAAGCGCGGCTTTTGTGCCTTGGGGCCGCGGATTTCCCCGGCGCATTGAACGACCTACCCGATGCCCCGCCCTTGCTTTGGGCCATCGGGGAAGTGTCGCTGTTGCAGAAACCGGCGATTGCGATGGTTGGCGCGCGCAACTGTTCGTCGCTGGGCGCGCGGATGGCGCGTGGTCTGGCGCGCGCCTTGGGCGAAAAGGGACATGTGATTGTCTCGGGTCTGGCGCGCGGCATTGATACGGCGGCGCATATGGCGTCGCTGGACACCGGCACAGTTGCCGTCATGGCTGGTGGTGTCGATGTCATTTACCCGGCCGAGAACACGGAACTGGCGCATAATATCGCGACCAAGGGACTGCGGCTGTCGGAACAACCGATGGACGTGACGCCTCAGGCCAGGCATTTTCCGCGCCGCAACCGGATCATCTCGGGCCTGGCCCAAGCTGTTGTGGTGGTCGAGGCTGCAGCAAAATCCGGCAGCCTGATCACGGCGCGTGACGCCCTGGATCAGGGGCGCGAGGTTCTGGCCGTGCCCGGCCACCCGTTTGACGCCCGCGCTGCCGGGTGCAACCTTTTGATTCGGGACGGTGCGACGCTGGTCCGTTCGGCAGACGACGTTGTCGAGGCGCTGCCACAACAAGGCGATCTGATCTTTGCAAAACCCGAGGAGCCGCCCGCCAAGCAACCACGGCCCGCCGCACTGGATTTGCAGGCGCAAATCCTTGAGCGGTTGGGACCTTCCCCCATCGCCGAAGACCAGTTGCTGCGCGACATTGCGGCCTCGGCCGGGGATCTGGGGCCAGCGCTGGTCGACCTTGAACTGGACGGACGAATCCAGCGCCAGCCGGGCGGGTTGTTGTCTCTGGCAAGCTGATTAGGATGGAAGGCAAGATTGCATAGTCGAATGCTCTGCCTGCAATCCGGCGCGGGTATCACGCTGAAATCACGTCGCTTTTCCGCCTGCCAAAGGAACGCATTGACAATCCCCGCTTGCCCCACACATTTTGCACCACCATAAAAGGCGCCAAATTCGTCGAGCGAGGTTTCCCCTTAAATGCCTGTAGTTGTTGTAGAATCTCCGGCCAAAGCAAAAACAATCAATAAATATCTCGGCCCTGACTACACCGTTCTGGCCTCTTACGGCCATGTGCGGGACCTGCCACCAAAGGACGGATCGGTCGATCCGGACCATGGATTTTCCATGACATGGGAAGTGGGCAATGACAGCCGCAAACATGTAAAGGCCATCGCCGACGCGCTGAAAGAAGACAACGCGCTGATCCTCGCCACTGACCCTGATCGTGAGGGCGAGGCGATCAGCTGGCATTTGCAGGAAGCCCTGACCAAGCGCCGCTCGATCAAGAAAGATACACCGGTCAGCCGGGTGACCTTCAACGCCATCACCAAAGAGGCGGTGACTGAGGCGATGAAGAACCCGCGCGACGTCGATATGCCCCTGGTCGAAGCGTATCTGGCACGCCGCGCCTTGGATTACCTTGTTGGCTTCAACCTGTCACCGGTTCTGTGGCGCAAACTGCCCGGTGCAAAATCCGCAGGTCGGGTGCAATCGGTCTGTCTGCGCCTGATCGTCGAGCGCGAGATGGAGATCGAAGCGTTCAAGCCGGTCGAGTATTGGTCGGTTCGGGCCCTGTTCGAGACACCGCGTGGTCAGACCTATGAGGCGCGGCTGGTCACGTTGGCGGGCAAGAAACTGGACAAGCACGATCTGGCCAACGCGACACAAGCCGAACTGGCGGTTCAGGCCGTCACCAGCCGCGCGCTGCGTGTGACTTCGGTCGAAGCCAAGCCCGCCGCGCGCAACCCAAGCGCGCCGTTCATGACCTCGACCCTGCAACAGGAGGCTAGCCGCAAATTTGGCATGGGCGCGCGCCATGCAATGCAGGTTGCGCAGCGCCTCTATGAGGCCGGATACATTACTTATATGCGAACCGACGGGATCGACATGGCACCCGAGGCCGTGACGGCAACGCGCGACACCATCGCGGACCGGTACGGTGCAGAATATGTGCCGGACAGCCCGCGCATGTACAAGAACAAGGCCAAGAACGCGCAGGAAGCACACGAATGTATCCGCCCCACGGATATGACGCGCGATGCCAAGGCGCTGAAGGTCACGGATGAAGATCAGCGCAAGCTTTATGATCTGATCTGGAAACGGACCATTGCCTGCCAGATGGCGGCAGCACGGTTGGAGCGCACCACGGTCGAGATTGGCAGTGACGACGGTCAGGTCGGTCTGCGAGCCACCGGTCAGGTGGTAATGTTCGACGGGTTCATGCGCGTCTACGAAGAAGGCCGCGATGATGTCGCCGATGATGACGAAAAGCGCCTGCCACAGATCATGGAGGGCGACCCCGCGCGCTTTTCCAAGACCACGCTGCGCGATCAGTTTGCCAAGGCCACCAGCGAGTCGGACAAAGCCGCAATCATGGCCGATAACGAAGCCGTTCTGGCGTTGCAGCATCACACGCAACCGCCCCCGCGCTATACCGAGGCCACTTTGGTCAAGCGGATGGAGGAGTTGGGGATCGGACGTCCTTCGACCTATGCCTCGATCGTGACCACGATTCAGGACCGCGAATATGTGCGCAAGGACAAGAACCGGCTGATCCCCGAGGAAAAGGGCCGGATCGTCACCATCTTTCTGCTGAACTTTTTCCGTCAATACGTTGGATACGAATTCACCGCGAATCTGGAAGAGCAACTGGATGACGTCAGCGCCGGTGATCGTGACTACAAGGATCTGCTGGGCAAGTTCTGGCGTGATTTCTCGGCAGCGATTGGCGAAACATCCGAACTGCGCATATCGGAAGTGCTGGACAAGCTGGACGAGGCATTGGCGCCACAGCTTTACCCCCCGCGTGAAGACGGGTCCGACCCGCGTATCTGCCCGAAATGCGGGTTGGGACAATTGCACCTGAAAACCTCACGCACCGGCGGGTTCGTGGGCTGCGGAAACTATCCGGAGTGCACTTATACGCGGCCTATCGCCGGTGAAGGCGCGGAAGGCGACGAACAATTGCTGGGCGAAGACGCCGGGGATGAGATCTGGCTGAAGTCCGGCCGATTTGGGCCGTATGTCCAGCGAGGCGAACCCACGCCCGAGAACAAGAAGCCTCCGCGCGCCTCGCTTCCACGCGGCTGGAGCAAGGATGACATGGATCTGGACAAGGCGCTGACGCTTCTGTCCCTGCCGCGCCAGATCGGTGAGCACCCCGAAGGCGGCATGATCACCTCGAACTTCGGGCGTTTTGGCCCCTATCTGATGCATCAGTTGGCCGATGAAGCCAAGCCGGTCTATGCCAACCTCAAAGACCCAAACGATGTGTTCGAGATCGGTATGAACCGCGCCGTAGAGCTTTTGGCGGAAAAACGAGCCAATCCCGGTGGGCGCGGGCGCGCAGCGGCAAAAGCTTTGAAAGACCTGGGCGAGCATCCCGATGGCGGCGCGATGCAGGTTCTGGACGGACGGTACGGGCCATATGTGAAGTGGGAAAAGGTCAACGCGACCATCCCGAAAGACATCAAGCCCGAAGACGTGACGCAGGAAATGGCCATCGAACTGGTCAATGAGCGCGCATCCAAGAAGGGCACCAAGAAAAAGGCTGCACCCAAAAAGAAGGCTGCCGCCAAGAAGACAGCAAAGAAAGCGGCTGAATAAACCGGACTTTTGACCGGGACATGTCACCAAACGCGCGGGCCGGTTTCTGAATAAAGGAACCGGCCCGCGTGTTTATGGACTGACGCGATACAGGATAGCGTTGTTCAGTAAAGGAGTTGAGACATGTTCAGAACCGCCATTCTTGTTGCGGCGATAAGCGTTGCGGCTGCCACGCAGGGCCAGGCCGCGCATCACGTCAAGTCCGCCACAGCCGAAATCATCAACGCGCAAGGCGACGTCATTGGTCAGGCGAAGGCGACGCAAGGGCCCAATGGTGTTCTGCTGCACGTGCGCGTCACAGACCTGCCGCCGGGAAAACATGGGTTGCACCTGCACAGCCATGGTGTCTGCGAGGCCGGCGAAGGGTTCAAGACGGCCCAAGGCCATGTTGGCAAAGTTGAAGGCGCACATGGTCTGCTGAACCCTGAAGGCCCCGAGCCCGGCGATCTGCCCAATCTATATGTGGGACAGGATGGTGTGGGCGAGATGGAGGCCTTTACAAACCTTGTTTCGCTTGAGGGTAATGGAGATGTATTGCTGGATGCGGACGGGTCAACTTTCATCATCCACGAAGCTGGCGACGATCACATGAGCCAGCCCATTGGCGGCGCAGGTGGGCGCATCGCCTGCGGGATCCTGATCGCAGACTGACACTATTGTCAGCTGAACTACCGTAGAAATACCTGAACCTTCTGGTTTCATTGACTTCCCCATGACGTGGCGGCAAAACCTGCCCATCACCATGTCATTGGGGGAGTTTTCCATGAAGAAAGTCTATGCCAATGCCGCCGAGGCACTCGATGGGGTGCTGACGGATGGCATGCTGATTGCCGCGGGCGGGTTTGGCCTGTGCGGCATTCCCGAACTGTTGCTTGCTGCCATCCGGGATTCGGGCGTCAAGGACCTGAGCTTTGCGTCGAATAACGCCGGTGTGGACGATTTCGGTATCGGCATCCTGTTGCAGACCAAGCAGGTCAAAAAGATGATCAGCTCGTATGTCGGCGAAAACGCCGAATTCATGCGTCAGTATCTGAGCGGCGAGTTGGAACTGGAATTCAACCCGCAAGGAACACTGGCCGAACGGATGCGCGCCGGTGGGGCCGGTATTCCCGGTTTCTACACCAAGACGGGCGTCGGCACCGTGATTGCGGAAGGCAAGGAGCACAAGGATTTCAACGGCGAGACCTATATCCTTGAGGAAGGCATTTTTGCCGATCTGGCTATCGTCAAGGCCTGGAAGGCTGACGACACCGGCAATCTGGTATTCCGCAAGACTGCCCGCAACTTTAACGTGCCCGCTGCCACCTGCGGCAAGATCTGCGTGGCCGAAGTGGAAGAGATTGTTCCGCGCGGCTCACTGGACCCGGACAAAATCCACCTGCCCGGCATCTATGTGCATCGCATCATTCAGGGCGATCACGAAAAGCGCATCGAACAGCGCACCACCCGCAAGAAGGAGGATGCATAATGCCCTGGGACCGCAATCAGATGGCCGCACGCGCGGCAGAGGAACTGGAAGACGGCATGTATGTGAACCTCGGCATCGGGATTCCGACGCTGGTGGCGAACTATGTGGGCGACAAGGACATCACTCTGCAATCCGAAAACGGAATGCTGGGTATGGGCCCTTTCCCGTATGAGGGCGAAGAAGACCCGGACCTGATCAACGCGGGCAAACAAACGATCACCGAACTGTCCCGCACTGCCTATTTCGACAGCGCCACATCCTTTGCGATGATCCGGGGCGGCAAGATTGCTGCTGCGATTCTGGGTGCCATGGAAGTGGATGAGAAAGGCGACCTGGCAAACTGGATGATTCCCGGCAAGCTGGTGAAAGGCATGGGTGGCGCCATGGACCTGGTTGCGGGCGTTGGGCGCGTGATCGTGGTTATGGACCACACCAACAAGCACGGTGAAAGCAAAGTCCTGAAGGAATGCACTCTGCCACTGACCGGCAAGGGCGTCGTAGATCGCATCATCACCAATCTCGGCGTTCTGGACGTGGTCGAGGGCGGATTGAGGATCGTTGAGCTGGCAGAGGGTGTCAGTGAAGACGAAATGCGCGCCGCGACCGAAGCGACAATCGTCGGCTGAACAAAAGAAAAGGCCCGCCGGATCGAGGCGGGCCTTTTCAGTTTGAGGTCTGGAACACGCATCCATCTGAAATCAGATCCGGCGGCGTCGCGCACAAAGCCCGCGCGATCTGGAAAGCGGCCAGAACTTTGGGGACATAATCCCGGGTTTCGGCAAAAGGCGGCACGCCGCTGTGTTTACGTACGGCCCCTTCGCCCGCGTTGTAACCGGCCAGAACCAAAATCGGGTCGTTCCCGAACTCTTCCATCAACCAGTTGAGGTATTTCACGCCCCCGGCGATGTTCTGCGAGGGTTGCAGACTGTCCTTAACACCGAAGCGGGCAGCTGTAGCGGGCATCAACTGCATAAGCCCCTGCGCGCCGGCCGAACTGACGGCATCTGCGCGACCGGCCGATTCAACCGAAATGACGGCCAGCACCAGCGCTGGCGACACATTGGTTCCCACGGTTGACCGCAAAATCTCGATCCCGCGTTCTTTTGCTATGTTTTGCAGCGATTGCAGCCGGGGCGATCTTACATTCGTCGCCGCCAGCGCGTTTATCGCAGCATCAAGCCGCCCGGCCCCGCCTTCATCAATGTGCGGTGAAATGCGGTCCCAGAATGCCTTGTACGACCCTTTAGGGTCAGGCGCGGCACCGATTCCCGGCACTGTGGGCTGAACCACTTTGGTTCTTGCTATGATTTCTGGAACCACCAGTTCCACCCCTGTGCTGGGCGCTGAGGGCTTGGCCGCGTGTTCCTCGGGGGTGATCTGAATCGTCACGCGAGGACGCTCACCCGGCTTGGGGGCTTTGATCCGCTTGTAAACTCCGCGCGGCTCAACCTCGGTCGCATACCCGGGTGCGACACCAGATAGTAGAAACGCCAGTACACCGGCGCATTGAAGTGCGTTCCGGAGAGTCATGTGCCTGCCTCATGTATTCTTTTTACGCGATTTGAACCGCGAATCTTCGCCCAAAGCCAGAAAAACAAAGCGAATTGGGGCAATTTCGCCTCATTTGGCGTAAATTTGCACCGCTACAGAGCGCTTGGCATCAATCAAAGAATTTTTTTTTGTCTTATTTACAAATGCTTACGCATTTAGTGACCAAAAAGTTAAGCCGCGCGAAAAAAAATCTGTGTTTGGCCCAATTCCTGCCACGCACAACAGGCAAACATTAATCCATACCGAGACGGACATGAGCGGACTGAGAGAGAAAGCTCTGAAGAACGCCGAGGTTTGTTAAACTCTTTTTGATCCTTTAGGAGGGACGTAACATGATCAAGTTCATCAAGAACTTCCGCAAAGACGAAGACGGCGCAGTAACAGTTGACTGGGTTGTTCTGACCGCAGCAGTCATCGGCCTGGCAGCCGTTGCATACCAGCAGATCTCGGCTGGCGCGACCGGCCTGGCAACAGACGTGAACACTGCGCTGAACGCATCGACAATCAGCACCGGCAGCAACACCGCAACAGGTGGTATCACAACTGCAGGTTCCAACTAAGCCACTGGCTTAGAGAGATTTCGAGACCGCGCCTTTCAGGCGCGGTCTTTTTTGTTTCAGGAGCACCGACATCTTCTGAGACTAAAATACAGGCCAGCAAACATAGCCTGCGCGCCGCGCTGCGAGCACCGCCGAATTAATCGCGCCCCTTGTGCAGGTCTCTTCGCAACAAGAACACGTGAAAAAGTGTGGGATCTTAGATGTTTCCACCGAAATCAATTTTTGGCCTGATTTCTGCCATCCGAACGAACCACTTTTAGGCAACGTTAAGGAAAACACCGAATTTTCGTATTGGAGATAAGTAGATGCTAAAGTTCCTTAATCGGTTCAAATTGGACGAAACGGGAGCGGTGACCGTTGACTGGGTGGTTTTGACCGCAGTGCTCATTGGTCTGTCAGGCGCGACCTACCTCGTCATCAGCTCAAGTGTTGATGGTATCGGCGGTAATATCAACCAAGCCATGAGTTCCTCTGTTGTTAGCACCGGCTCAAACACCGCCCCTGGCGGCCTCGTCACAGCGGGAACCAACTGAACCGCAGCGAGTTTTCACATTCACCCGCTTTCCTGAGCGTAGTGGTGAACATGTAGCGCAAATAAACGCGGCGACCCTTTTGGGCGCGGCGTTTGTTTTGTTGTTCCTGGTCCAGCCTGCTGCAAGGAAATGACAGCAGTTTTTTTGTGGATTTGTGCGAAAGCTGACGCAGAATCTAACAAGCAGACATTTTTGTCCCACATTTCGACACAATTTACATTTAACACTTGGGCTGTTTCAAAGCGGCCCTTTGGCCGCTTAGTATTCGACTAAATAAGAAAGAGGTGCATGTATGCGAGCGGTATTCGGACTTGTCCTGATTGTCGGCGTTGCTCTGGCTGGGGGCGCCGTTTACATGGCGCGCAACTATATTGCGGCTTACCAAAGCGAACTGGCGCGACAGAAACAAGCGGCGGAAGAAGCGCTGGCCAATGCCAAAGTCGATGTCATTCCAACGGTAACTGTTTACGTTTCAAATCGTGCACTGAAATACGGTGAACGCCTGACCCAGGAAGACGTTCGCGCCGTAGACTGGCCAGAAAACGCGATTCCCGCAGGTACATTCTCTGATCTCACTGTGCTGTTTCCCGAAAGTGGTGCCAATGAGCGTTATATTCTGAGGACCATGGAAAAGGATGAGGCGATTATGGAGGTCAAGATTACACGGCCTGGCGAATCGGCTGGCCTGACCTCGCGACTTGAAAAAGGTATGCGCGCCTTTGCGATTAGCGTCGACGTGGCCTCCGGTGTTTCAGGGTTCCTGCGCCCCGGCGACAATGTTGACATCTACTGGACCGGATCGAGCGGCACCGTCGAGGGCAATACCGGCGGCATCACCAAACTGATCGAAGCCAACGTTCAGCTCATCGCCGTCGACCAGACCGCTGGTTCGGACGTCGCAAGCGCAACGATTGCGCGCACAGTCACGGTCGCAGCCACGCCGGAACAGGTTGCTGCGTTGGCGCAGGCCCAAAACACCGGTCGCCTGTCACTGGCTCTTGTAGGGGTGCAGGATGACTCAGTTGCGTCGACAATCGAGGTGGATCAGCGCAAACTGCTTGGAATTACGGCAGCCGCACCGGAACCCGAAAAAGAAGTTGAACAGGTCTGCACGACGCGCATCAGACGCGGTGGCGAGATTGTCAACGTGCCTATCCCCTGCACAAATTGACGCCAATTCAGAGTGTTACAAGATCGGAGCCGCATCACAGATGCGGCTCTTTTCTTGTTGTTGTTGCCAATTCTCCACATAAGGAAAATTCCAGAAACCATTGATTATTGCAATAAATTCGGATTTCGCGCAGTCTCTTTGCACATAGGGCATAAGACCCAAAAAACGAGGCGTGATCGGAGAGGCAGGTCACATGACAATACGTTCCTGGATCAGCGCAACCCTGCTGGGGTTGTCGCTTGTTATGGGCCCGGTCGGCGATGCCGCCTGGGCTGAAACCCTTCGCGTGGTAAAAAAGGGCACGGTGGAAACACTGGATGTACCAATGAATCGCGCGATTGTTGTGGAAAGCGAACAACCGTTTGCAGAGCTCAGCATTGCCAACGCAGGCATTGCGGATATCTCGTCGCTTTCGGATCGCACAATCTATGTTTTGGGTAAGGCCCCTGGCCTGACCACGCTGACACTGTTCGATGGCGCGGGAAATCTGCTGGCCAACGTACGTGTCCGGGTTGCGCCCGATGTAACCGAATTTAAAGAGCGCCTGCGTCAGATCCTGCCAAACGAGCAGGTGGAAGTGCGCACCGCCAATGATGGGATTGTGCTATCCGGCACGGTTTCAAGCGCAGCCAAACTGGCCCGCGCACTTGAATTGGCTGAACGGTACGCGCCGGAACGTGTTTCGAACCTGATGTCCGTTGGTGGCGTGCAGCAAGTTATGCTGAAGGTACGCTTCGCCGAGATGAACCGCACCGTCGCCAAAAACCTGACAGCCTCGCTTGGCTTCGGTGGCAGTGACATTACTGGTGGTTTCAACACGCTCAACAACCAGCTTTCGCTGAATAACGCTATCGCAAACAATATCCCTAACGTTCAAACAAACACAGGTGCGATCTTGTTTGGGTTTGGCGCGGGTTCAACGCAGGTCCGTCTGTTGCTGGAAGCGCTTGAAAGCAAGGGGTTGGCCCGTAGCCTGGCCGAACCGAATCTATCTGCTCTGTCTGGGCAAGAAGCAACGTTCCTGGCAGGCGGCGAAGTTCCGATTCCAGTACCACAGGATGACGGCGTCGTAGCTATTGAATATAAGGCCTTCGGTGTCGAGATGGACTTCATCCCACGTGTTGTGGATGGTAACCTGATCAACCTTGAAATGGGAACTGCCGTTTCCAGCATCGATCAAAGCTCGGACTTTACGATCAACGGCGATTCTGTTCCCAGCTTCATCACTCGTCGTGCCACGACTACAATTGAACTGCGCGATGGGGAAAGCTTTGCCATTGCGGGTCTGATTCAGGATGATTTTGCTGATCTCAGCAATCAGGTCCCGTGGCTAGGAGATGTTCCGGTGCTGGGCGCTTTGTTTCGCAGCGCGAACTATCAACGCGCTCAAAGCGAACTTGTGATCATCATCACGGCGCATCTTGTAACGCCGACACGCGGCGAGGCGCTAGCCCTTCCCACCGATCGTGTCAAACCGCCCAGCGAATTTGACCTGTTCGTGAACGGTCGGGTCGCACGCACTCAGCGTCCCGGGGCTGGTGGAGCATCCGAAGTTGCCAAACAGGATTTCGGCAGCTCGTACGGCTACGTCCTAGATTGATCAGGAGGATAGGACCAATGCAGAAGTGGATCATCACACTGGGTCTTACGGTCGCCGTTGCCGCATGTACGCGCGAGGCCGGATACGAGATCGATGCCGGAACCTTCGGAAACGCGACATTGAACAATATACAGGTTCAAAACGGCGAGTTGACATATGCTCAGATTCTCGGTCGCAGATTTGCCGCAGATGTGCCCAGTCAAGTGAACTTTGCCTTCAACAGTTCGCAACTGGACGCTTCAGCTCAACGCATTCTGCTGCAGCAGGCTGACTGGATCAAACAGTTCCCCGAAGCCAGGTTCCGGGTTTACGGACATACGGATGCCGTAGGCTCAACAAGCTACAACAAGAGCCTTGGGATGCGCCGCGCACAAGCGGTGGTCACATTCCTTGAACGGCAAGGAATCTCGCGTTCACGTCTTGAAGCCGTTGTATCCTTTGGAAAAACGCAGCCGCTAATTGCAACGCCGAATCGGGATCGCCGCAACCGCCGCACCGTAACGGAAGTTTCCGGCTTTGTTGACCGTCACCCGCAACTGCTTGATGGCAAATACGCCAACGTCATTTACCGCGAATACGTTGAAAGCGCGACGTGGAAGAGCACGATTGAACAGGTGACCGCGACAGACGCCTCTGATGCGGGTGAATAATATATGCGAAATGGGCGACATCGTCGCCCATTTCCCTACAATTGGTTCTTTTGCGCCCAATTCTTGCCCAACTTCAGAGCAACTTTGTGAACAATAGGGTGACCTGCGGCCAAATTTGACCGTATTGGGGCGACAGCACATCAATCTGGCGGAATTCGTTCATATGACATGCTGAGCCCTCACGACGAGGATAGTGTTTATGACCAGCGCAACGCCGCAAGACGAAAATTCTGCAATCCTGGCCTGCACCATAAGCCGGGATGTCCAGAACTTTGACCTTCTGATTGAAGACATGGAAACCATTCTGGGCGAGCGCTGGGGCGACCTGGGCTTTGCCGAAGCGCTGGCCTTTTTCAGCCAGCCAGAAGCCGAAGCGCTTGAATTCGTTGCATTGGCAATCGACGGGGAAGATGAAGACAACCTGTCATTGATGGGTGAAATCATCACGCGGGCCAAGGAAAAGAAGATCAAGGTCGTCCTGATCGCCGAAGACGTCACACCAGCTTCGCTCCACCAATTGCTGCGCAAGGGCGCGGACGAATTTGTCCCCTACCCGCTGCCGGAAGGTGAATTGCAGGAAGCGGTCGAACGAATGAAGCAGCCCGATCCGGTTGTCATGGCGCAAGCAGCAGCTGTTCCATTGGCGAATGGCGAATCGAAAGAAGGCGCGCTGTTCGTTGTTCAGGGACTGGCCGGTGGCGTTGGATCCACGACTTTGGCGGTAAACCTGGCTTGGGAACTGGCCTGTGCATCGGACAAGGATGCCCCGTCCGTCTGTCTGATCGATCTAGATCTGCAATACGGCACGGTTTCAACCTATCTGGACCTCGCACGCCGCGAGACGGTGTTCGAAATGCTGTCGGATACGGATTCGATGGACAGCGAGGTTTTCTCGCAAGCCCTTCAAACGTATGAAGAAAAACTGCAAGTTCTGACCGCGCCATCCGACATGGTGCCGTTGGATCTGATTACCCCCGAAGACATCCAGCGCGTAATCGACATGGCGCGCACGCATTTCGACTATGTGATTGTGGATATGCCCAAGACGTTGGTCTTGTGGTCGGAAACGGTCTTGCAGGCGGCGCATGTGTATTTTGCGGTGATCGAGCTAGATATGCGCTCGGCTCAGAACGCCCTGCGCCTCAAGCGCGCATTGCAGGCCGAAGAACTGCCCTTCAACAAGCTGCGCTTTGCGCTGAACCGGGCCCCCAAATTCACCGATTTGAATGGAAAAAGCCGCGTGAAACGTATGGGGGAAAGCCTTGGCATCTCAATTGACCTGCTGCTGCCTGATGGGGGCAAACCTGTCATGCAAAGTGGCGATCATGGCCTGCCGCTGGCAAATTCGGCCGCCAAGAACCCGCTTCGCCGGGAAATCGCGAAGCTGGCAAAATCACTTCACAGCCTTGGCAGCAGCAGCGCTGAAGCTGCGTAACATCATCCCAAGGGGGGATCGCCGTGTTCTCAAGATATAAAAAACAGCCAGCAGCGCAGCCGGTAAAAGCAGCTGCGCAGCCAGCCGAGACAGCGGCACCCGCCGCACAAGCTGCCCCCACCCCCGCAGCAACTGCCGTCGCACGCAGACCTCAGAAGAAAGCCGCCGAGGTTGCTGGGGCCGACCGTGATCGAAAGCGCAAAGAGCGGTTGAGTGAGATCAAGATCGAACTGCACCGCGAGTTGCTGGAAAACCTGAACCTCGCGGCTTTGGAGACCGCAGCAGAAGCGGAACTGCGGGCTGAAATCAGCGCGATCGCCAGCGAAGTTCTGGAAACCAGGAACATCGTTCTGAATCGCGACGACCGATCGCAGCTGAACAAAGAACTTTATGATGAAGTAACAGGCCTTGGCCCGCTTGAGACGCTGCTGCAGGACGATACGGTCAACGATATTCTGGTCAACGGACCGCATCAGATATTCGTGGAACGTGCCGGCAAGCTGGAAATCAGCGACATCACGTTCAAGGATGAAAAGCACCTGATGCGGATCATCGATAAAATCGTGTCAGCGGTAGGCCGTCGAGTCGATGAATCCAACCCCTATGTTGACGCCCGACTGGCCGATGGATCGCGTTTCAACGCCATGGTGCCCCCTATCGCGGTTGATGGGTCTCTGGTTTCGATTCGTAAGTTCAAAAAAGACAAGCTGGGTATTGATGATCTGGTCAACTTCGGTGCGTTCACCGAAGAAATGGCCGCCTACTTGCAAGCTGCCGTGTCGACCCGCCTGAACGTCATTGTGTCGGGCGGTACCGGTTCTGGTAAAACGACCACACTCAACGCTCTGTCCAGCTTTATCGACGATGCCGAACGCATCCTGACCATCGAGGATACAGCGGAACTCCAGCTGCAACAGACGCATGTGGGCCGGATGGAAAGCCGCCCGCCCAACGTGGAAGGCAAAGGTGAAGTCAGCCCGCGCGACTGTCTGAAAAACGCCCTGCGTATGCGTCCTGACCGCATCATCGTGGGCGAGACACGCGGCGCCGAGGTGATCGACATGTTGCAGGCCATGAACACTGGTCACGACGGTTCGATGACCACGATCCACGCGAACTCGGCCCGTGACGGGATTTCACGTTTGGAAAACATGATCGCGATGGCGGGCATCGAAATGCCCATCAAGGCAGTCCGCAGCCAGATCGCAAGCGCTGTGAACCTGATCGTTCAGGCCAGCCGATTGCAGGATGGTTCACGCCGGATGACCTCGATCACCGAGATTACCGGCATGGAAGGTGACGTGATTTCGATGCAGGAAATCTTTCGTTTTCAACGTGTTGGCCTTACACCTGACAACAAGATCATCGGTCACTTTACGGCTACTGGTGTGCGCAGCCACTATTCGGAACGCTTCCGTCTGTGGGGTTTTGATCTGCCCGCATCCATCTACGACCCAACCACAATGTAGGAGAACCGGGTATGCAATTGCCTATGGAGGCGATTATCTATGTCGCCATCTTTGTGGGGGTTCTTGCCCTGGTCGAGGGCATCTATCTGGTTGCGTTCGGCAAATCCATCAGCCTGAACAGCCGGGTAAACCGGCGTCTGGACATGCTGGAAAAGGGTGCCGGGCGCGAACAGGTTCTGGAGCAGCTGCGCAAGGAAATGCAGCAGCACATGAAATCACAGAGCATCCCTCTGTATTCGCTGCTTGCTGACAAAGCTCAAAAAGCCGCGATTGCGTTTTCTCCCCGTCAGCTGATCATGATCATGGCGCTGGTCTCGGCCATGGCGTTTGTCGGTCTGAGCATCGGTACCGCGACAGAAACGGCGCTGCGCGCCGCGATTTCAATCGCCATCGGTATTGGCGGTGTTTACGCGTGGGTGAACCACAAGGCCAAGAAACGTATGGGCATGATCGAAGAGCAACTGCCTGACGCGGTTGAGCTGATGGTGCGTTCGCTGCGTGTGGGTAATCCCTTTGTTTCGACAATTCAGGTTGTTTCGAACGAAGTTCAGGATCCGCTGGGTACCGAGTTTGGCGTTATCGCGGATGAATGCGCCTATGGTCGCGATGTGGGCGAGGCGCTGAAGGATATGGCTGAACGTCTGGATATGCAGGATTTGCGGTTCCTGGCGGTTGCAGTGGGTATTCAGCAGCAGTCCGGTGGTAACCTAGCCGAGATTCTGGCTGGATTGGCACAGGTGATCCGCGCGCGGTTCCGCCTGTTCCGACGCGTCAAGGCCATCACGGCCGAAGCACAGTGGTCCGGCAAGTTCCTGTCTGGCTTCCCAATTGCGTGTCTGATTTTCATCCTGGTCAAGGATCCGGGGTATTATGACGAAGTGTTGGATCACCCCTGGTTCATCCCTGCGTGTTTCGTTGTCGGCATTTTGCTGACACTGAACCTGATCGTTATGAAGATCATCACCAACATCAAGGTCTGAGGGCAGCACAATGGAATTTCTGACTAACATCAATGACCTGCTGACCCAACACCTGGGTGAGTTCGGCCCCCTTATCGTAGTGGGTGTACTTGGCCTGATCATGGTTCTTGTCGCTGTCTCACTGATCATGAGCCAGCCAGAAGATCCTCTGAAAAAGCTTCAGCGGTCGAATGCGGCCCCCCGGGCAACGAAAAAAAGCAAGAAAGAGCAACTGCGTAACTCTAGCCGCAATGAGCAGCTTGAGAAATTCGCGACCTTCCTGGAGCCAAAAAACGAAGAAGAGTATTCGGCGGTTGAGCTGAAGCTGCGTCAGGCGGGTTACCGGTCAAAAGATGCGGTCCGGTTCTTTCACTTTGCGCAATTTTCGCTGGGTATCATTGGTATCGTTGTCGGTGTACTGCTGATTACGATCCTGTCAAACGGCCAGGAATTCACCGGCCAGCAAATGATGATCCGGGTGTTCGTGCCAGCCGCAATTGGTTATTTCGCCCCGAAATACTGGATCACGCGCCGGGTCGAAGCACGCAAAGAGGCAATTACCGCAGGTTTTCCGGATACGCTTGACCTGATGCTGGTCTGCGTTGAGGCCGGGCAGTCACTGGACCAGGCCATCGTGCGCGTGTCCGGTGAAATGAAATCCTCCTACCCCGATATCGCTCAGGAATTCGAAACCGTCGCACACGAGATGAAAGCCGGTAAGGACAAAGACACTGTTTTGCGCGATTTCGGAGTGCGCTGCGGCGTACAGGACGTGAACTCATTCGTCACCGTGATGATCCAGTCGGCGACTTTCGGTACATCCATTGCCGAGGCATTGCGGGTATACGCCGCTGAAATGCGCGACAAACGCGTGATGCGGGCCGAAGAGGCTGCGAACAAGTTGCCTACCAAGATGACTCTTGTCACAATGATGCTGACAGTTCCGCCTCTGCTGATCATTCTGGTCGGCCCGTCGGCGAACGTCATTTCGACTTTCGGACGTGCAGGATGATAAAACCCTATGAAAGCTGAATTCTGGTGCTTCCCATCCGGGTTTCGCCGAATACTTAAGGCCACCGTGGTTTGCGCCATGGTGGCTTCTTGCACAGAAGGCCTGACACCAAACGGCCTGGATGCGCCGGGAGTTGATCCCAGGGCACAAGCAGAAGACAATATCGAGGTTGGAAACCGGCTGATGGCTGCCGGTGAATACGAACTGGCGCTTGAGACCTTTACCCGTGCCGCGTTGGATCAGGGCATGACGACACAGGTCCTGACTTCTCTGGGTACCGCCAATCTTGGGTTGCGGCGTTTAGGGCAGGCCGAAGAACTGCTGCGCCGCGCCGTGGAAGACGATCCGGATTGGCCTGTTGCATGGAATAATCTGGGCGTTCTGCTGATCGAGAAACAGGAATACCCCGAAGCGGCGCAGGTCTTTCAACGGGCTTATGCGCTGGACAATGGCGAAAGTGACGCAATCCGCGACAATCTGCGCTTAGCGCTCGCAAAAATGGAAAATCCTGTTAATAATATCCCGCAAGAACAACAAGAATTTACACTGGAGCAGCTTGGCGACGGGCAATTCGCGCTACGCAAGATCCAGTAATCGAGGCAAGAGCAGTAAAGGACGCAAAAATGCGCCAGCAATTCTTGATTCCGACTGTTATTATCAGCGGTTTGATCCTTTCGGCCTGTGCAAAGGAAACCGAAGAGGAAAAGGTGGAACGGACGTTTCAGGAAGTGAACGTCATTGACGAAACCAACCTGAACGATGTGTTGTTGAATGCCGCCGACCCGAACGAGGCGGTGACCTATTTTCACGGTGCCGCACTCAAAAACCCTGATCGCATCGACCTTCAGCGCGGGCTGGCAATATCCCTGGGTCGCGCAAAACGCACCACCGAAGCGGCAGCAGCGTGGAAGCGCGTGACGACAATGAAGGGTACGAACGCCGCGGACAAGGTCGAGTACGCCGATGCGCTAGTGCGAAATGGCGACTGGTCTCAGGCCAAAACCATTCTGGATTCGGTTCCTCCAACTTTCGAAACCTTCAAACGCTACCGCCTTGAGGCGGTGGTCGCGGATTCCCGGAAAGAATGGAAGCGGGCTGATCATTTCTATGAAACGGCCGTAGGGCTAACCACCCGCCCGGGCAGCGTGATGAACAATTGGGGGTACTCGAAGCTGACCCGCGGCCAGTATGCCGAAGCCGAACGCCTGTTCACCGACGCAGTTCGCCAGGACAGCTCTCTGTTCACTGCCAAGAACAATCTGGTGTTGGCCCGGTCAGCGCAGGGCAACTACAGCCTTCCGGTGGTTCCAATGACCCAGGTCGAACGGGCCCAACTGTTGAACACGATGGGGATTTCCGCAGTCAAGCAGGGCGACGTAGAAACCGCGAAAAACCTGTTCCGCGAGGCCATTGCCACCCATCCGCAGCATTTCGATGAAGCGGTCCGCTCGCTTCGTGCACTTGAAGAGGCCTGACACATGCAAATCCCCGCTGCGGCGGCGGCATGGTTCCTGCCCTTCGTGCTGCCGATCTGCTTTTACGTGGCCTTTACGGATATGCGTGAGATGCGGATCAAGAACCACGCAGTAGTTGCCCTAGCACTGATTTTTGTCGTGGTCGGGCTGATTGCTATCCCGCCGTGGTCCACCGGCGCGGTTAGCGGCCATCTGCTGCTGATCAATGTGTCGATGCCGATCTATTTCTGGCACCTTCTACATATCCTCGTGGTGTTGATTTTCGGCATTCTCCTGAACGCTTCGGGAGCGATGGGTGCGGGCGACGCGAAATTTCTTGCCGCATCCGCGCCGTTTGTCTGGCTTGGCGATCTGAAGCTGGTTCTGCTTATTCTGACCGCCTGTATTCTGGCCGCTGTGGTCACGCACCGTTTGGCGAAAATCACAAGGTTGCGTACCATTGCTCCACATTGGGAAAGCTGGGATCGGGGCAAACAGTTCCCCATGGGGTTCGCACTGGGTGGATCGTTGGCCATGTATCTGATTCTGGGTACTGTTCTCGGTTCGTAAACTATCATCAGCGCGCCTTGCCGCTGCCTTTGTCCCGCCACAAAGCTGGGTCACTTTTCCTTCAAGTCGCCCTTATTCGGGCAGTTGGCGTTACAATTTGACGAACGAGCACCGCGCATGAATATGCAGACTTCCTCTGTTATGGCCCCCCCTGCCCCGAAGGGGTTAGGCGAAATGAAGCTTCCGCTGGTGATGATGCGGGACATCTTGCTGAAGACCATATTCCGCAAGAATGCGAGCACGGTGTCAGAAGTTTCAGCAGCCATATGTCTGCCCGGCGCAGTCACGCAGGAACTGATCGATATCGCGCGCGAGCAAAAGCTGCTTGAGGCTACGGGGACGCTGAACGCCAACAGTGGCAACGAGATGGGATATCAGCTGACTGATGCCGGCAAGGCCCGCGCATTGGATGCCCTCAGCCAGTCCGAGTATTTCGGTGCGATGCCCGTGCCGCTGGACGTCTATCGGGAGCAGGTCAAGCGCCAGTCGATCCGCAACATTCAGGTCACGCGCGACCAGCTGACCAATGCGATGGGGCACCTGGTTCTGCCCGACAGCCTGCTGGATCATCTGGGCCCGGCGGTCAGCGCAGGCCGGTCGATCCTGATGTATGGCCCGCCGGGCAACGGTAAGTCGTCCATCTCGAACGGCATTCGCGATGCGTTGGGGGACAATGTCTATGTCCCCTATGCCATCGAATATGCGGGGCAGGTGATCACGGTCTACGACCCGATCGTGCATACCGCGATCGAGCAGGAAGCCGACGACCCGAACAGCCTGCGCCGCCGCAAGCGGTTCGACTCACGCTATGTGCAGTGTGAACGCCCAACCGTTGTCACCGGCGGCGAACTGTCGCTTAGTATGCTGGACCTTGTCTACAACCCCACGGCAAGAACCTATCAGGCACCGCTACAGCTGAAATCCACGGGCGGCATCTTTATCGTGGACGACCTTGGCCGTCAGGCCGAACCGCCGCAGGCGCTGGTCAACCGCTGGATTGTTCCACTGGAAGAAAACAAGGATATCCTGGGCCTGCAATCGGGTGAGAAATTCGAAGTTCCGTTTGATACGCTGGTCATCTTCTCGACCAACTTCCACCCGAACGAGATCTTTGACCAGGCAGCCCTGCGCCGGATTTTCTTCAAGATCAAGATCGACGGTCCGAATCAGGAGAACTTCCTGAAGATTTTCGCCATGGTTGCGCGTAAACGCGGGATGCCGCTGGATGAGGCGGCGCTGGTGCATCTGCTGAAGGTCAAATACCCGACCATCAACAACATCTACGCCAACTATCAACCGATCTTTCTGATCGACCAGATGATCTCGATCTGCGAGTTCGAAGGCATCCCCTATCAGATGAGCCCGGAACTGATCGACCGGGCCTGGGCCAACATGTTCGTCAAAGACGAGAAAATCGTCAAATAACGCCGTGCCATTACCACTCCGGGGCGGGTAGTCTGCGTTCATGACGCAGATTCCCGCACGGATTGCCGCGTGGTTTTCCACCAAAGGCTGGTCCATCCACCCGCATCAGCAAGAGATGTTCGACCGCGCATGCAGCCCGGCGACACTGTTGATTGCACCCACCGGTGGCGGCAAGACCATGGCCGGTTTTCTGCCGTCGCTTGCCGAACTTGCGGACGCTGGTCACAATGGATTGCACACGATCTATGTCTCGCCGCTCAAGGCGCTGGCCGCCGACATAAAACGCAATCTGCGTACCCCGGTGGATGAGATCGGCCTGCCTGTCAGGATCGAAGACCGAACCGGTGATACCTCGGCCACGCAAAAGAAACGCCAGCGGGCCGATCCGCCGCATATCCTGTTGACCACGCCGGAAAGTCTGGCGTTGCTGACCTCGTACGAGGATGCCCCGCGTATGTTTGAAGGGGTGCAGCGGATCATTGTCGATGAAATCCACGCACTGGCTGAAAGCAAGCGCGGAGATCAGTTGATGCTGGCGCTGGCGCGTCTGCAACACCTCAATCCCGATCTGCGCCGCGTCGGGTTGTCGGCGACGGTGGAAGATCCTGCTGCGGTTGCCCGCTTTCTGACCCGCCACCCTGATCCCTGCCAGATTGTACAGGCCGACCCCGGCCCGGACCCGGATATCCGAATGCTGGAAACGTCACAGATGCCACCCTGGTCTGGTGGTGGCGCGGCTTATGCGATTCCAACTGTGCTGGAGCAGATCAAGCATCACAAGACCACGTTGATCTTTCACAATACGCGCGCCCAGGCCGAGATTTTCTTTCACAATCTTTGGCTGGCCAATGATGACGGTCTGCCCATCGGCATCCATCACGGCAGTCTGGACCGGCAGCAGCGCGAGCGGGTCGAGGCGGCAATGGTTCGAGGTGACTTGCGCGCGATCGTCTGCACCGGTTCGCTGGATCTGGGCATCGATTGGGGGGATGTCGATCTGGTAATCCAGATCGGCGCGCCCAAGAATGTCAAACGGCTGGTGCAAAGGATAGGACGGGCCAACCACCGCTATAACGCACCTTCCAAGGCGCTTTTGGTGCCTGCCAATCGCTTCGAAGTGGTCGAATGCGTCGCCGCGCTAGAGGCCGCCAAAGCCCATGAATTGGATGGGGAACCCCGCGGTCGCGGCCCGCGCGATGTTTTGTGCCAGCATATCCTGATTGCCGCCTGTGCCGGGCCGTTTAACGCAGATGATCTATATGCCGAGATGACATCCGCCGGGCCTTACGCTCAGCTGAAGCGGGCAGAGTTTGACGCCTGCCTGAATTTCTGCGCCACCGGCGGCTATGCTCTGCAAGCCTATGATCGCTGGCAAAGGTTGCAGCAGCGTACCGACGGGAAATGGCAGTTGCGCGACCCACGCGCCGCATCGCGCATTCGTATGAATCTAGGCACTATTCAGGACACGGATACGCTCAAAGTTCGTCTGAAACGTAACCGGGGCGGCAAACCTCTGGGTGAGGTTGAAGAAGCATTCGCTGCCTCGCTGACGCCCGGCGACACCTTCCTGATCGGCGGGCAAATCGTGCGGTATGAGGGACTGCGCGAGATGGTGGTCGAAGTCTCGCGGCGCGCAGACCGAAAGCCAAAGATTGCGACCTTTTCGGGCACGAAATTCGCAACCTCCACGCAACTCAGCGACCGCATTCTGCGCATGTTTGCCCAAACTGACTGGCCACAGCTTCCCCCTCATACGGCTGAATGGCTGGATTTGCAGCGCCAGATGTCCCGCCTGCCCCAGCGTGATCGTCTGCTGATCGAGAGCTTTCCCAGCGATGGGCGTGAACATCTGTGCGTCTACGGATTTGCTGGTCGCAACGCGCAACAAACACTGGGCCTGCTGCTGACCAAACGGATGGAGGAAACCGGACTGGCCCCGCTGGGGTTTGTCGCCACGGACTATGCCACGCTGATCTGGGGTCTGGACGCGGTTACCGATCCCCGCCCGTTGCTTCAACCCGATGCGCTGCGCGACGGACTGGACACCTGGCTGGCAGGTAACGCCGTTATGAAGCGCACGTTTCGTGCATCGGCCACCATTGCGGGTCTGATCGAACGCAACATGGCAGGGCAACGCAAAAGCGGGCGGCAGGCTACGTTTTCGTCAGATATCCTGTATGACACCTTGCTGAAATACGATCCCGATCACCTATTGATGCAGATCACCCGCGAAGAAGCCATGCGCGGGCTTGTCGATTTCGGTCGGATCGAAACAATGTTGGTCCGAATTGGCGACAGAATCGATCTGGTGCGGCTCGAGCGTGTCTCGCCCTTGTCAGCACCACTGTTTCTTGAGGTTGGCAAAGTGCCGGTGAAAGGCAGTGCCGAAGAAAGGCTTCTGGCGGAAGAAAGCGCGCGTCTGCTGCAAGAGGCGGGGTTGGAACAGCTTTGATCTGCTTGCGCCGGGTGCTGAAACAGGTCAAGAACGTATCATGAACGAACTTGAGTTTCCGTTTGCGGATCAGTGCTTGTGTGCTTTGCCGTCCGGTGCGCTTTGGTGGCCCGACGAAAACTTGCTGTGCGTGTCGGACCTGCACTTGGGCAAATCCGAGCGCGTGGCGCGGCGTGGCGGGCCTTCGCTTCCGCCTTATGACAGCCGTGAAACGCTGGACCGCCTGAAGGATGATCTGGCGCACACGAACGCCAAAACCGTTGTATGTCTGGGCGACAGCTTCGATGATCTTGAAGCTGCCCGAGCGCTGCCAAAATCAGAAATGCAGAGGATCGCGACCTTACAATCCGGACGTCAGTGGATCTGGATTGAGGGGAATCACGATCCCGGTCCTATTGAGCTGGGTGGAACCCATCTGTTCGAATGGCACCGTGGTCCGCTTGTTTTCCGTCATATCGCGCAGGATCCCGCGCGAGGAGAAGTTTCCGGCCATTACCATCCAAAAGTCCGGGTCAGGGTCAAGGGGCGTCATATTTCACGGCCCGCCTTTCTGCTGAACGATCATCGCCTGATACTTCCGGCTTATGGCACCTTTACCGGGGGGCTGCGCAGTACGGATAATGTGCTGTCGGCACTCATGGGTTCGCAGGCGATGGCGATCCTCACAGGCCCGCTTCCTCACTTGATGCCAATGCCGCGATAGGTTCAGATCAGGCCGTCCTCTTCCAGCATGGGTTTGTATTTCCGGCTGACCGGAACCAGATCGTCATTGACCAGTTTCAGAAAGATTTTACCACCTTTTCTTTCGACACTTACAATGGACGCGTCGGTAACCCAATGCGAACGGTGCGAACAATGACCCGGGACAGGTTCCATTTCGGCAATGGCATCCGTGAAACGCGACCTAAGCGTGAAGGTGCCTTCTGAGGTGACAACATCTACATTGTGATCCCGAACGGTCAGGCGATAGATTTTCCCGTTGAACCCGGGTGGCAAGCGTTTGACAAGGCGTGGTTTTTCAGGATCAGATTCAGTATTTGCCGCAGCGTTCAGATCGTTGCGCTGAACAAGCATCAAGCCAGTCGCGAACAAAGCGCCATAAACCACAACCCTTTCGGCGTCCGGTGCCATATATCCACCACAGGTGAAAAGAACCCAGGCCAACATCCAAAGTGAGGGCGTGAACAATGCCAGGGTCAAAGTAACAAATGCCAGGTCCCGCGCCGGAACATTCAGGAAAACGGGATTCTTCCGCATCAGCTTTCTGGCAAGCCCGGTCACCGTCAAAGCAAGGACCATCACTCCGGCCCAGAATACAAGCCGCAATCCAAATGACAGGTCAGAATCATGGAAGGGTGGAAACGCATATGCAAGTAAAGGAAGAAAGACCAAACCCGCTACGACACGCTGCGGCGAAAATGCCTTCTGGATTATACTTATTTTAGACGTCATACCGCTTTTGTGCATGAATTAGCATAGCTCAACCCGAACGCGTCAGACACAAAAGTGTCTTCACCTGTAACCAACTGGGATTACAGGGATATCACGATTCATTCGGCTGTCAAACCCATTCAGGGCGCTTTGCCCATGCAGTCAGGGGGCGGTCAGGGAGCAATATGGCTGGAACTTTGCCTGCCAAAAAAAGGGGGCCGGTCCGAAGTGTCCGATCCGGCCCCCGCGTATATCACGCGGTCAGGCCTTCTGGTTCGGGGAGTTTGTTTGCGCGGCAGCAGGCGGTGAGGGTGTTGGCCAGCAGGCAGGCGATGGTCATGGGGCCGACGCCGCCGGGGACGGGGGTGATGGCGCCGGCGCGTTCGGCAGCGCTGGCATAGTCGACGTCGCCGACCAGCTTGGTCTTGCCATCCCGCTCGATGCGGTTGATGCCCACGTCGATCACGGTGGCGCCTTCCTTGATCCAGTCGCCAGGCACCATTTCGGGGCGGCCAACAGCGGCCACGACGATATCGGCGCGGCGGACCACATCCGGCAGATCTTTGGTGCGCGAATGCGCGATGGTCACGGTGCAGCTGTCCCCCAGCAGCAGCTGCGCCATCGGCTTGCCCACGATGTTCGAGCGACCGATGACAACCGCATCCATGCCCGACAGCGAACCGTGGTGATCGCGCAGCATCATCAGGCAGCCCAGCGGTGTGCAGGGCACCATCGACTTCTGACCAGTGCCCAAAAGACCCACATTCGAGATGTGAAACCCGTCCACATCCTTCGCCGGATCGATCGAATTGATCACCAGATCCTCGTTCAAGTGCTTGGGCAGCGGCAACTGGACCAGAATGCCATGCACCGCCGGATCAGTGTTCAGTTTGTCGATCAGTGCCAGCAGCTCCGCCTCCGAGGTCTCCGCATCCAGCTTGTGCTCGTAGCTGTTCATGCCGACCTCGACGGTCATTTTGCCTTTCGAGCGGACATAGACCTGGCTGGCCGGATCCTCGCCCACCAGAACCACGGCCAGGCCGGGGGTGATGCCGTTTTCCTCTTTCAGCTTTGCAACCTGATCGGCCACCTGCGCGCGCACTTTGGCGGCAAAGGCCTTCCCGTCGATAACCTGCGCTACCATCCTTTGGTTCCTTCTTTCAAAACCCAAACGGGCGCAGAACGCGCCCGGTCTTTACTCGGGGCCGAGCACACGTTCCTCACGTGCAATCGACCAGTCAATCAGAATGCGCCAGAGCGTTTCGGACAAATCGGGGTCCATCCCCGCCGCCTGCGAACTGTCGCGCACCTTTTGCACCACATCCTCGACCCGGTCCGGGATGCGGGCGGGCAGGCCCTCACCCGGCTTCAGCTCAGTCGCGCGGTCGATATAGCTTGCGCGCCTCACCAGCATCCCGATCAGCTGGCGGTCCAGCCTGTCGATCTGAACCCGCAGATCCCGCATCGATTGGCAATCCTGCGGCGGTGTCAGAGTGGGCATCATCGTCTCCTCATGGCCCGGGGGTCCCGGACCACGAGATGTCTTATTCAGCGGCTTAGAACAAGCCCTCAATCTCACCTGCGTCATTGAGGCAGATGGTTTCCGCGGCCGGTTTGCGGGGCAGGCCCGGCATGGTCATGATCTCACCGCAGACAACCACAACAAAGCCCGCACCCGCGCTCAGGCGGACCTCACGAACCGGAACCGAATGGCCGGTGGGCGCGCCCCGCAGGCTCGGGTCGGTCGAGAAGCTGTACTGGGTTTTCGCCATGCAGACCGGCAGGATGCCATACCCCGCAGCTTCCCATTCTTTCAGCTGGGTGCGGATCTTGTTGTCGGCCAGAACCTCGTCGGCGCGGTAGATGCGCTTGGCGATGGTTTCGATCTTCTCAAACAGCGGCATCTCGTCGGGGTAGATCGGCGCGAAGTTCGCAGAGCCCCCTTCGACGATTTCCACAACCTTGCGGGCCAGATCGGCGGAGCCCTCCGAGCCCAGCTCCCAATGGCGCGACAGAACCGCCTCGACCCCATGAGAGGCGCAATAATCCTTCACCGCCTGAACCTCGGCATCGGTGTCGGTGACAAAGTGGTTGATGGCGACAACAACCGGCACACCGAACGACTTCACGTTCTCGATATGGCGGCCCAGGTTGGCGCAGCCCGCCTTGACCGCAGCGACATTCTCGGCACCCAGATCGGCCTTGGCGACACCGCCATTCATCTTCATCGCGCGCACGGTGGCAACCAGAACCACGGCAGAGGGCGCAATGCCCGCCTTGCGGCACTTGATGTTCATGAACTTCTCGGCACCCAGATCGGCGCCAAAGCCCGCCTCGGTCACCACATAGTCAGCCACTTTCAGCGCAGTCTTGGTCGCGATCACCGAGTTGCAGCCATGCGCAATGTTCGCGAACGGGCCACCGTGGACAAAGGCCGGGTTGTTTTCCAGCGTCTGCACCAGGTTCGGCTGCATTGCGTCTTTCAGCAGAACGGTCATCGCGCCTTCGGCCTTGATGTCGCGGCAATAGACCGGCGTCTTGTCGCGGCGATAGGCCACGATGATATCACCCAGACGCTTTTCCAGATCCTTCAGGTCGTTTGACAGGCACAGGATCGCCATGACCTCGGACGCCACGGTGATGTCAAAACCTGTTTCGCGCGGGAACCCGTTCGACACGCCGCCCAGGCTGGCGGTGATCTGGCGCAGGGCACGGTCGTTCATGTCGACCACACGACGCCATGCGACCCGGCGGGTGTCGATCTCGCATTCATTGCCCCAGTAGATGTGGTTGTCGATCATCGCCGACAGCAGCGAATGGGCCGAGGTGATCGCGTGAAAATCGCCGGTGAAGTGCAGGTTCATCTCTTCCATCGGAACAACCTGCGCATAGCCGCCCCCCGCTGCGCCGCCCTTCATGCCGAAGTTCGGGCCCAGCGAGGCCTCGCGGATACAGATCATCGCGTTCTTGCCGATGCGGTTCAGACCGTCACCCAGACCAACCGTTGTGGTCGTCTTCCCCTCACCCGCAGGCGTCGGGTTGATCGCCGTCACCAGCACCAGCTTGCCGTCCTCACGACCCTGCACCGAGTTGATGAACTCCTGGCTCACCTTCGCCTTGTCATGCCCATACGGCAACAGATCGTCACTGGATATTCCAAGCTTCGCGCCGATCTCCTGGATCGGCTTCTTATTCGCTTCACGCGCAATTTCGATGTCGGATTTATAGCTCATTGGCCGGGGTCCTTGATTGAATACCGTGCAAAACCGACGTCCAACGTCGGCGCTACGCATTCCATACCCTTGTGTACAATCTGATTAGCCATGGATTCCGACATTCTGGCGTCGCGAAGCGTCGTCAGGTCACTTCATCGGTAACTAATCGGAAACCTGCATATTTTCAGGGCTCCAGGCAGGCTGGTCTGGAACAAAGAGCTTGAGGTGATCGCCCAGTTGAATGCGCCCAGGACGTTCGACCCAGCCCGTGACACCGCGGCGCCCGACGGCAGCAGGTTTGAACCCTGCACCATACCCCTGATGATCCGCTTCGATTTCGCGACCGGGCAATACGCAGGGCGCGTTTTCCATATCCACAGTGATCGTCAGCCCGTTGACCGTCTGAAGACGCGAGGACGGCGGAATGTGCGAGAAATCCGGTATACCTTTCAGCACTATGGATGCGCCCAGATAAGACGGGTCAAGCTGGTCCAGCCCCATGTTCTGCGCGATCTGCTGCAACTCTTCCAAGGACAGCACCGACAGTTGACGAACATTGCGGATTTCAGTGCCCTTGGGATAGAGGTTCGAGACCCGAACACAGGACGCACGGCTCAGACCTTCGTGCCGTTCGCCTTTCGCGCCCTCAAACCCAAGATCCAGCAACTCAACGGGCTTGGCACGAAGCGATCCGCCGGCAGAAACAAGACCCAGCCAAACGACTTCGGCTGCAAATTCGGTTTCCCGAAAAAACGGCATACGCGCTTCCCTTCCCATTGGTGTCTGCCAGCGCATAATGCCCAGTAACGCTCTGATGGAAAGAGAAAAACCCGGGTCAGAGCCCGGGTTCTTGCTGGTTATGCTGTCGGTTCAGGTTCCATCCCGCCCTCAGGCGGTGATTTCTTGGCCTTGGTCTTGGGGATGGCTGTCACGCTGGGCGCACTGCCCTCGTCCGACTTGTCATTCTGGTCATCGCTGTCGCCGGGCGACTCCCCGTTCATGACGCGTTTGATTTCGTCACCGGTCAGCGTTTCGTATTCCAGCAAACCTTGGGCCAAACGCTCCCATTCCTCGTTCTGATCGGTCAGAATCTTGTGCGCCTGTTCATAGCCCTGCTGGATCAGGCGCTTTACCTCTTCTTCAATCAGCTCCTTGGTATGAGCCGATACCGAGAACCCGGCAGTATTGCCCTGGTATCCCTCATGCGCCTCGGCATAGTCGATATTGCCAACCTTGTCTGACATACCCCAGCGCATCACCATGGCACGTGCCAGTTGGCTGGCCTGCATAATGTCCCCGGCAGGACCGTTCGACACGTGATCTTCGCCATACTTGATGACTTCGGCAGCTTTACCCGCCATGGTCATCGCCAGCTTCTGTTCGCATTCATCACGGTGATAGTTCAGGCGATCCATTTCCGGCAGCGAAACCACCATACCCAGCGCGCCTCCGCGCGGTATGATTGTCGCCTTGTAGACCGGATCGCACATGGGCAGAGACAGACCAACAACAGCATGACCCGCTTCGTGATAGGCTGTTTTTTCCTTCTGATCCTGCGTCAGCACCATCGAGCGGCGCTCGGCCCCCATCATCACCTTGTCCTTGGCGTTTTCAAAATCTTCCATGGTGACAAAGCGACGGCCCACGCGCGCGGCCATCAACGCAGCCTCGTTCACGAGGTTGGCCAAATCCGCACCCGAAAAGCCCGGCGTACCGCGCGCGATGATGCGCAGATCAACATCCGGGCCCAGCGGCGTCTTACGTGCGTGAACGCCCAGAATTTTCTCGCGGCCCTTGATGTCCGGGTTGCCGACTGTGACCTGACGGTCGAACCGGCCCGGTCGCAGCAGCGCAGGGTCCAAAACGTCCTTGCGGTTTGTCGCCGCCAGAATGATTACACCTTCGTTGGCCTCAAACCCGTCCATTTCGACCAGCAACTGGTTGAGCGTTTGTTCCCGCTCGTCATTGCCACCGCCATATCCGGCGCCACGATGGCGGCCCACAGCATCAATCTCGTCGATAAACACGATACAGGGTGCATTCTTTTTCGCTTGCTCGAACATGTCGCGCACGCGGGACGCACCGACACCAACGAACATTTCGACAAAATCCGAACCCGAGATGGTGAAGAACGGCACGCCTGCCTCACCCGCAATGGCACGGGCCAACAGCGTCTTACCGGTACCCGGAGGGCCAACCAGCAGCGCGCCCTTGGGAATCTTGCCACCAAGGCGGCTGAACTTCTGCGGGTTGCGCAGGAATTCGACAATCTCCTCCAGCTCTTCCTTGGCCTCGTCGATACCGGCAACATCGTCAAAGGTCACGCGGCCATGCTTTTCAGTCAGCATCTTGGCCTTGGATTTGCCAAAGCCCATCGCGCCCCCTTTGCCACCGCCCTGCATCCGGTTCATGAAATAGACCCAGACACCGATCAGTAACAGGAAAGGCAGCAGCGTGATCAGGAATGACTGAAAGCCTGATTGCTGTTGCTTTACAGCCTGAACGGGGATGTTTTCCTCGATCAGAAGCTTGGTCACTTCGGCGTCGCCGGGTTTGATCGTGACATAGCTTGCACCGCTTTGCATGGTATAGCGAATCTGTTCACCATCCAGGGTCACGTTCTTGACTTCACCGCTTTGGACGGCACCGACAAAGTCGGAATAGGTTTTCTCGTTGCTCTGAAGCGTTCCGCCCGGTCCACTGAACAGATTGAACAGTGCAAGAATGAGCAGGAACAAAACGACCCAAAACGCGATATTGCGAGCGTTGCCCAAGGAAATTCTCCTAAAAGTTCCGGCAGGTGAGACGCTGCCAAGTTACCTCTTAAAATAGAGAGGATTGTCGTATGTTCAATGCGATAAAAAAGATGCGTGGAACTCGGGCCAATCTGACGCAAACCTAGCCTGCCAACCATTCGCAAGACCCGCAAGCGGGGCGGCCAGCACCCTGTCCGCATTCCAAACCGCAGGCGTCGCCGTCAAAGCTATCCTGGGACGTCCGGTTGCACGCCACTCGGGCACCTGTTGCAACCCTTCACCCCCCAAAGCACGGATTTCTGCGCCCATTGTTGCGGGTCCACTGACCCGCCATTTGCCATCCCACACAGCACCGGGCGCCGCCATCTGAGATTTCACGGCATTAAATTCCCTGCAAATCCAAACACTCCCGCCTTGTGGAACAATCAGACAACCGCCTACTGACGCCGGTTGCCCATTCGCAACTGCATCCATCGCCCGATCCACTGCCGCCTGACGCGGGGGATAACCCGACCCGGCAATCCATGAGAGGATTCCCAGCAGGACACGACGCCGAATCTCAAGGGGCAACGCGGCAAATCCGGCCCGGTTCACCCTCACGTCACTTTGATCGACCTGCGCCACGGACCGTGCGGATTCTTGCGCACAGACGCCAAGTGCCGTGTGTGCCTGCGCCAGATTGTCCGCCACGCGGGACAATGAAAGCGCATCAATTCCCAAAGGTTCCAGCCCACCCAAAGCTTCGCGCGCCTTGATCCGGTCGAAACTGGCATCCTGATTCGAAGGATCGTCCACCCATGCCACGCCAGTCTCAGTCAGATAGGTGCGCAGCTGTTCACGGGTGATCCCCAGCATCGGACGCAGCAACGCCAGCCTCCGCTGTTTCCGAATAGCCGACATGCCGGACAGGCCCGTGACCCCGGATGATCGGCCCAACCGCATCAGCAGTGTTTCCGCCTGATCATCTGCGGTGTGGCCCAGCGCAATGGCGTCGATTCCTCGGCCCTTTGCCCATTCGGATAACAAATCATATCGCGCCTGACGTGCCCGGTCCTGCAAGTTGCCGGTACCGTCCCATCCCGACCAACGCAGCGTATCATGAGACATCCCCAACGCAGCCGCCTGCCGGGATACGGTTTCGGCCTCGCACGCGGATTCGGGTCGCAAACCGTGGTCGACCGTGGCAACGAAAAGAGTGATGGCCTCATCTTGCGCCACCTGATGCAAAAGATGCATCAAGGCGACGGAATCCCCGCCTCCCGAAACTGCAATCCCCAACTTGCGCGGAAGTGTTTCGGGTAGCCGGGCGCGCAGGTCTGAAAGTAGTTTGCCGGAGTGATGGTTCAAGTACATCCCAACGCGGTCATCTCCTGCGTGGCGCTCGAAAACTCTGGCGCAGAAGGAAAGCGTACTCCGACCTCATTAAGCGTGATGCAGGCCTGATCGGTCTGTCCCAAACGGCCGAGCGCCGCGCCAAGTTCGTACAGCGCCTCGGGTGCAAACGCGCCCTCGGAATCACCCGTGAAGCTGGCCAGAAATGCCCGGGCCGCTTCGCGTGTGTCGCCAATCCCTTCTAGGGCATGACCGCGTTTCAGGTTGGCTTCGGGCGCCAGCGGACTGCCGGGATAGCTTGTTTCAAACTGCGCAAACAACGTGGCAGCAGTCTGGAAATCGCCGTCGGCCAACGCTTGCGAGGCAGCATCAAAATCAGCACGCTCACCTATGGCAAGTTCACCATTATCGGTCGCCGTTGGCGTTTCGATACTTGTTGGTCCGGTTATCACAGTGGCCGTGTCACCACCCAATGTCGAGGTCTCACCCAACGTCGACAAATCGCCGCCTTCCAGTTCAACCAGCCGGAACTCAAGGTCACCGATACGGTTGGTGCCGTCGGTGACAATGTTCTGCACCCGCTGGTTCAATTGCTCGGTCTGGCGGGTCAGGCGCTGCAATTCGGCCTCGATGGCATCCACCCGTTCAAGGACCGAACTGCCGGACAGGTTTGGTGCGGGTGAACCCGTAGTGGAAAACTCGCGCTTCAAACGCTGAATTTCCACATGCAACACCGTCAGTTCCTGACGGATATCCGCAAGGGTCTGTTGATCCTGTGCCTGTGCAACACCAGCCGTCGCTACAACCGCCGCCAAAACCCATCCTGCAATGCGCATCATCTTACCCCAGAGTTGACCCGGTCAGAACCGTTACCGCACGACGGTTCTTGGAATAACATTCCTCGGTGCTGCAAATCTCGATCGGGCGTTCCTTGCCATAGCTCACGGTGTTCAGGCGGCTGCCCGCGACGCCGCGCGAAATCAGGTACTCACGCGCAGCGTTCGCCCGGCGTGCGCCCAGTGCAAGGTTGTATTCCCGCGTGCCCTGCTCATCCGCGTGACCTTCGATCGTTGCTACAAAATCCGGATTGGCCAGCAGCCAGTCCGCCTGCCCTTGCAGCACTGTTTGCGCCTCAGGCGACAGGGTTGACTGGTCAACGGCAAACAGGACACGGTCCCCGACTGTTTGCTGGAAATACGCGGGCGAGCGCGGATCACTCGGTGATCCGGGGACAATGGATCCAATGCCTCCGCTACCACCACCGCTACCCAAGGCTGAGGGGTCATTGTTTGTGCAGGCGGCGATCACACTCAGCGCGCCCAGCGCCAGAACTTTGCTCAATACGTTCATTTCAGGTGCCTCGTGTTATGTTTATTGCCGCCTGTCTACCACAGGGACGATTTGTTGTGAACTTTGCTGCGATCAATTCTGCAATGGGCCCCAGGACGGATCGCTGCCGCCGTCCGGTGTACGTACCGGGCGCAGGTTCCTGCCCGAGATATCCACCGAGTAAAGCGATGCCCTACCACTGGCCCCCTGCGTTTCGCGGGTGAACATGATGACCCGGCCATTGGGCGACCAGGTGGGGCCTTCATCCAGGAAAGAGGCTGTCAGCAAACGTTCTTCTGACCCGTCGATGCGCATCACGCCGATATGGAACCGGCCCTGGTTCTGCTTGGTAAAGGCGATCAGGTCGCCGCGCGGTGACCAGACCGGGGTACCATAGCGGCCTGCGCCAAAGCTAATCCGCGTGGCCTCGCCCCCGTTTGCTGCCATCACGTACAATTGCGGCGTGCCGGAGCGGTCGCTTTCAAAGACGATCCGGCTGCCATCGGGTGAATAGCTGGGGGCAGTTTCAATTGCGGGCGTGTTGGTCAGGCGCGTGCTTTGACCCGAAACGATATCCATCTTCCACAGATCGGTATTGCCGCCCTGAATCAACGAATAGACAATCGACCGGCCATCCGGCGAGAACCGAGGCGAAAAGCTCATCGTCCCGTCCTGCGTCTTCAGTTCCCGCGGTTTCGGGCGCCCGACTTCAGTCACGTAAATGCGCGGGCTGCCGCTTTCATAACTGGTATAAAGCAGCCGGTCACCGGTGGGTGAGAACCGGGGCGCCAGAACGATTGCGGCGCTGTCGGTCATGTACTGCACATTCGCGCCATCGTAATCCATGATCGCCAAACGCTTCAGGCGCTGGTCCTTCGGCCCGCTTTCCGAAACAAAGGCAACGCGGCTGTCAAAATAACCGCCTTCACCTGTGATCCGGCTATAGACCTGATCGGCCACCTTGTGCGCCATGCGCCGCCACCCGTCGGTGGTACCTGCCAGCTGAAGACCATTTCCCAGTTCCTGGCCCGAAAACACATCCCACACCCGGAACCGAACCGTCAGTTTCTGACCGGACACATTGACAGCGCCCGTGATCAGCGCGTCAGCGTTGATCGCCTTCCAATCCGCAAACTGAACCGGAGCTTCGAAGCTGCTGACCCGGCTGATGAACGCATCCGAGGAGATTTCGCGGAACAACCCGGTCCCGGTCAGGTCAGCCGCCACCACGCGCGAGATATCCTGCGCGAACTGTGCTGCGGCCGGACTGTCCGGCACAAAATCCGGAACGGCAAAGGGCAAGGGTTCGATAATCCCCTCATCCAGTTCCAGACGCAAAGGCCCGTTCTGTGCATAAACCGGCGCAGACATCAGTGTCAGGCCGACAAAGAGGCTGGTCAGAAGCTTCATCATTTGATCCGCATCCTCTCGGGGTTAAATGTAATCTCAACATCCTGCCAATGTTCGTATTTGTCAGCAGGCAAATCATATCCTTTGGCTCCGCAGCGCAAAATAGCGCGTCGCGCGGCTTCGTAGGCCTGTTTAACGGCTCCTGCCGAGCCGCCAGAGCTGTCCAGCATCCGAACACTGCCGTCGACGACCGTACCATCGCGGTTCAGTGAGAACGCAACAACAACCACAATGTTCAGCGCATCCGTGGACAAGGAACCCACATTCCAACATCCAGAAACAGCCAGTCGCATCGCGTCTTTCTCTCCGCTGGTCAGCGGTGGGCCAGAAGGTTCGGACCCGCTGCCCAAGGCTTCGGCCAGGGCGTCGTTGATTGCCGTTTCATCGGTTTGTTTTTCGGGTTCCGCGGTCGCCTCAGGCGTTTTGACCACAGCGGGTTCCTGCGGCGGGTTTGGCCGGTTTGGACGCACGCGCGGCCGCGGAGATGTCAGGGGCGACTGTTCCTTGGCTTCCTCTGCCTCGGTCACAATCTCCGGGGCTGCCTCTTGCGGCGCGGTCTGATCCTGCTGTTCCTGCTGAACCTCTGCGCCTTCATCCAGGGATACCGGCGGCGTTTCAAAATCATCAGGCTTTGCCTCGGGCGGTGGCGGAGCTATCGCCTCGGGCGCGACGCGATCTGATGGACGCGGCTGTGCCTCCGGACCGGGCGGCGCAGGCTGTGCAACAGGTTCGACCTGAGGTTCCGTCAGAACCGGAGGCTCGTCAGGAACCTCCGGTTCTGGCGGCGCTTCCACGATGATGGGCTCTGGCTCTGGTTCTGGTTCAGCCGGTGCAACAGGTTCAGGGCGGGGCTGTTCATCAATCTTGGGTTCCGGCGGCTTGGTCACAGCCTCCGGCTCGGGCGGTTGCTGCAACGCGGTCGGTACTTCGGGGAGTTCCGGCGCATCCCGCTGGGCCGTCATGGCCGCGAATTGTTCAGCCGTGATCACTGAGACATCCTGCACAGCCATCGGCAACGGTTCGGACCGGAAGGTACCGCCGAACATCGCCCATCCGATCAGGCTGACATGCGCAATCGCTGAAATCTTGGTGCCGGTATCCACCGTGCGACCTCACTCTCCACCTTCATCCAGCGTCGGCCCGCCGGTATCGGTTACAAGGCCAACGTTGGAAAACCCGCCCGCGTTCAGCGCACCCATGACCTGCATCACCTGTGCGTAAGGGATTGCACCATCGGCCCGCAGGAAAACCCGGTCACTGCTCCGCTCTGCCGCAATGGCACGCAGTTTACCAATCAATTCTTCGCGCAACACATCGGTGGTCTGGATCTGCACGCGGCCGTCTGCGGTCAGGGTCACGGTCAAAGGCTCTTCATTGTCACCGGGCAGCGCGCTGGCTGCGGTCTTGGGCAGATCGACCGGAACGCCAACCGTCAGCAATGGCGCGGCCACCATGAAGATGATCAGCAACACCAGCATGACATCCACGAATGGCGTCACATTGATCTCGGCCATCGGCTGTGCGCGACCGCGACGCCGACCACGTCTGCGCCCTTTGCCGCCCGACGATTGCTGGATCGCAGCGCCCATCGTCAGCTGTCCAACTGGCGCGACAGGATGGTTGCGAATTCATCCGCAAAAGCTTCATAGCCGCCAACGATCCGGTCACTATCAGCGCTGAGTTTGTTATAGAAAATCACCGCCGGGATCGCCGCCAAAAGGCCCAAACCTGTCGCCATCAACGCCTCGGCAATACCAGGGGCCACAACGGCAAGGTTGGTGTTTTGCTGTTCGGCAATCTCGATGAACGCATTCATGATACCCCAAACGGTGCCAAACAGCCCGATAAACGGAGCCGTGGAGCCAACAGTCGCCAGTATGGGAAGCCCTTTTTGCAGGGTTTCCGCCTCTTTCGCGATAGCGACATCCATCGACCGGTCGATCCGCGCGGTTGCCCCGGCAATCAGCCCGCCATCATTGCGATGCGACCTGCGCCATTCGATCATGCCTGATGCAAAGATTTTTTCCGAGCTGCCATCCGGCTGGGTTCCGATCTGCTCGAACAACTCATCCAACGGGTTGCCCGACCAGAAGCTTTCATCAAAAACCTGCGCCTCGCGTCGGGCCGCGCGATAGTTGATCAGCTTCTGAATGATGATCCCCCAGGACCAGATGGATGCGCCGGTAAGTACCAGCATCACCAGTTTGACGATAAAGGTCGCGCGGGCAAACAGCCCCCACATGGAGAAGTCGATCTCCTGCGCCAGCGCCAGCGTTTCAGCTTCCATGAACCTGCTCTTTGTTTTGCCTGATGGCCGTTCGTTTGGCCTTGTTTTGCCAAACGCTATCTCAGTTGGTCATGAAAAGCCAACAGAACCACCCATGGTCCGCAAATTGTTACATCAATGCGCGAATCTCTGCCGGCAAACGGATCGGCTTGCCTGCTTTATTGATGCAAACGGCCGTGACAGATGCACGAAATATTTCGGTCTCACCGCGTCGGACAAGCTGCGCCATGGTCAGACGCACGCCCGAAATTTCGGTGACTTCGGTTTCGACGATCAATTCATCATCGAACCTCGCAGGTGCCAGATACTCGGCCTCGACCCGCCGCACAACCCAAACAATGCCCTCGTCCCGCATGGCGTTTTGGTCATTGCCCAGATTACGCACCCAGTCCGAGCGCGCGCGTTCGATATAGCGCAGGTAGTTCGCGTGATAGACAACCCCACCCATGTCGGTGTCTTCATAATACACGCGGATGGGGTAGGTGTGTTTCATTGCAACGCCTCCAGTCGGGCAAACAGCCTTAACGCGTGCGAGGCATCCTGTGCCGCCCGTGGCAAAACCGGATCATAGGCCGCCCGGATCAAGGCCGCGATGTCGGGACGCAGGATCGTGGCCTTACCTGCGATTGCCAGTGGCGATTGATTGCGAAATGCAGTGTCCGACCAGAGCAAGATGGTCTGCACGACCTGATTGAGCGCAAGGGTTTCCGCCGGAACCTTGCACAATTCCTTGTTCATGCGCAGAAAAACAAACGCTGCGCGGATCGCGCCATCTTCTTCGAACCGGAAAATGCGGTACTGGTTTGCATCTGCCGCGACCAGACGCGCGACCAAAGGTTCCAGATCCGGGATCAATCGATCAAGGTCCGGTACCTCCAGCAGCTCCTGCCAGTCCCGGAAAAAGAAAACCATGCAGTTCGCGCCAAGCTCAGGGTCCGTCTCGGCCATTTGGTGACCAGCCAGCGCGACAACCGCCTCAAAAGCCCCCTTTACGGTGGCCAGCGTCTCGTCTTCGACGCCGAAAACGATCGGAACAATTGGCCGCCCCCAACGCGCAAACAGAAACTCGCCGCTTTCGCGTGTGAACAGCGCTTCAATTTCTTCCGGTGTCACCGCCAGCCCTTCATCTTTTTTAAAAATACTCTCGCCGAAAGGCATAAAATCTAAGCGCGCTGGCTTCAACCGAACAGATCACTTTGCCGCTTGGGCGCGGCCATCCCAAGATGCGTCCACGCCTTCTGCGCCAACATCCGCCCACGCGGAGTACGTTGGATCAGCCCCTGTTGCAGCAAATAGGGCTCAATCACTTCCTCAAGCGAGTCGCGGCTTTCGGACAGCGCGGCAGACAGGGTTTCAATCCCTACCGGGCCGCCCGCATAGTTTTCGGCAATCAGCTTCAGATACCGCCGGTCTGCACCATCAAGACCCAGATTATCGACGCCGAGACGGGTCAAGGCACCATCGGCCAGGTCCCGTGTAATCCGCCCATCCCCTTCGACAATCGCGAAATCCACAACACGCCTCAGCAATCGCCCGGCGATACGCGGCGTTCCGCGCGACCGGCGTGCGATTTCGCGCGCACCATCGTTATCCGCGGGCGCGCCCAGTTTCCGCGCGTTCCGGGTGACGATTTCGTGCAATTCATCGACCGTGTAGAACTGAAGCCGGGTCGGGATACCAAACCGGTCACGCAAGGGCGTTGTCAGCAGACCCATCCGCGTGGTGGCCCCCACCAGCGTGAATGGCTGCAATTCGATCCGAACGGTGCGCGCAGCAGGACCTTCACCAATAACAAGATCCAGCTCGAAATCTTCCATCGCCGGGTACAGCACTTCTTCCACCGCCGGGTTGAGCCTGTGAATCTCGTCGATGAACAGCACGTCACGCGATTCAAGATTGGTCAGGATCGCCGCCAGATCCCCCGCCTTGGCCAGAACCGGGCCTGAGGTCATGCGGAAGTTCACCCCCAACTCACGCGCCATGATCTGCGCGAGGGTCGTCTTACCCAACCCCGGAGGTCCGTGAAACAAGGTGTGGTCCATCGCCTCGCCGCGTTGCCGGGCAGACTGGATAAAGATGCGCAAGTTAGCGCGCGCCTCAGCCTGACCAATGAATTCATCCAGTCCCTGAGGACGCAAAGCGCGGTCATTGTCTTCCGGCAGGGGTTCCGGGCGCAGGGTGGGATCAGCTTCAACCATTCTCTTACCCTTTCGGAGCCAACAGCCTGAGGGCCGCGCGGATCAGATCAGCCTCGTCCGCATCCGGCTGACTGGCAGCCGCTTCAGCCACGGCACCTGCCGCCTCGGACGGCCCATATCCAAGGTTGGCCAACGCCGACAACGCCCCGGCAGACGCGGCCGCTGCACCCGATGGCGGTTTCGAAACACGTCTCGGCGCGGGCGTAGTGTCATTCGGTTCAACAACCTCGAGTTCCGGCCCGTCCATCGCCTGAGCAATCGTGCCGCCCATGGCCATCACGCCAGGTGCCTTATCCTTGAGGTCCAACACGATCCGCTGGGCGGTTTTTGGCCCGACGCCCTTGGCCGCCTTGACCGCGCCCCAGTCCCCAAGGGCAATTGCGCGGCTGACACCGTCGGGCCCCAGTGCACTCAGGATCGCCAGCGACACCTTCGCGCCGACCCCCTGGACCGAGCACAGCAGGCGGTGCCACTCTTTCTCGACAAGCGACAGAAACCCGTAGAGCTGCATCAGGTCTTCGCGGACAACCATGTCGGTGTAGATCGATACCGCCTCGCCCGCCCCCGGCAATGCCGCCAAGGTCCGGTCGGAACAATAGACAAGATAGCCGACGCCCCGGACATCGATCAGCACATGGTCCGCCGCGCGGTAATCCAGCCGCCCCGTCAGTTTGCCGATCATGCCCGCACCTCTTTCACACGCGCCTGTTGCGTCTTTCCGTAATAGGCGTGGCAGATTGCAATCGCCAGTGCATCCGCCGCGTCGGCCCCTTTCGGCAAACAGCCCGGCAATTGCAGTTTGACCATGTGCAAAACCTGCTCTTTCTCGGCATGGCCCACACCCACCACGGTCTTTTTGACCCGGTTGGGGGCATATTCGCCCACCGGCAGACCAGCCTGTGCCAGCGTCAGCAACGCCACGCCACGCGCTTGCCCAAGCTTGAGAGTTCCGGCCCCGTCCTTATTCACGAATGTCTGTTCGATAGCGGCCTGATCGGGCCTGTGATCCGCAATAACTTCGACAATCTGATTGTGCAGCGACAGCAGCCGTTCGCCCAGATCGTCCCCATCCGATTTGCACAATCCATTGGCCACATGGCTCAGGCGGCTGCCATTTGATTCGATGACGCCCCATCCCAGGGTTCTAAGCCCCGGATCGATGCCCAGAATTCGCATATTTTGCCTCGGCCTGCTCGGGTTGTGTGATCTTTTTTCAACGCCTAGCACGAAGCGTGAACATTTTCCAAGCGAATTGACCCCAGGGCCAAAAACGACACGCGTGTCTCAGGCGCGACTTCGAGCGCGTTTTGCGACCCAGTGAAGTCTGAATTCGACACTTTCCCAAAGGCTTTTTCACCAATTGTTAAAGGGGGTTACAGCTTCGTGAAGCCTTGCAGAAAACGCATAGGACACATGCAAAAACTGAACTTGTGCGGACGAAGTTACAGCACTAGATGCCCGGCAGATCGCAGAAATGCAATGTGAACACTAACCAGAAGGAAACAGGATATGGCTGCACTGGACACAACCCGCGTCGCTACCACTGGCTCGTTCGGCCTTGTTGGCCGTATCGGCGCATTTTTCGTATCGGCCGTTAACGCCGCAGTTGAATGGAATGACGCCCGCGTAACCCGCAACGCGCTGACCGGTCTGACCGATCGCGAATTGGATGATATCGGCCTGTGCCGTGGTGACATCGACACCATCGCCGAAGGTCGCCGCTAAGAACCGACCCCAACACTTATTTGCCCCTTCCTCCTCCCTTGAGGGGCACACAAAAACACCGCGCACCGTAAGGGTACGCGGTGTTTTTTTAATCCGAGGGAGCGGATTAGTAGAAAACTTTGTTCAGCTGAGCGGCGAGGGCTTGCGACACAGGATCGATTTGCATCACCCAGACACCGGCTTTTTCGACCGGCGTTCCTTCGTTCAGGCTGTCGATCCGATATTGATAGCCAGTCGGGCCAAGGTGGGACAAAAGAAATGCTTTGAAGGCGAAGAAACCCACAAGCGTAAGCAACAGTACCTTTGCTGGCACCGCCGAGCTCACCCGCTGCGGTTTCATCACCACCAGGCCATCCTTGCGCATCGTCGCGCGATAGCCACGGCTCATTTTTTGGTGTTTCTTGTTCAGGCGACTTACGCGCTGATTGAACTCCAGTTGTTTACCCGTCATGGCAGCCTCCAAAAAACCGCCCCCCTCGACTTCATTCAGAAAACGGTAAAAAGAGATTGCGACAAAAACGTGGCAAAAACCTATAAAACTCCTGCAAATGGCCTAATTCGCGCCCTGTTTGGTTAAAATTAGGGTCGTCCACTCACCAATCTTGGCCCTATAGGTCTGATTGAACCCGTTTTGTGAATAAACGAAAACCACTTCATCGGCCTGTTCGTTAAGGATTCCCGACAGGATCGCGTGCCCACCTGGGCGGAGATTCGCTGCCATTTCCGGTGACAAAGCCACCAAAGGCCCTTTGAGGATATTGGCAAAGATCAGATCGTATGGCGCGTGCGCCTTGAGGTCGGGATGGTCGAAACCTGCGGCTTCAACACATTGAACCGCGCCGGACATACCGTTTGCCTTCAGGTTGGCCTCGGCCACTTCAACGGCCACCTCGTCGATATCGCTGGCAATGAAATCACCGTCCCATACCCGGGCTGCCGCCATGGCCAGAACCGCCGTGCCGCAACCGATATCCGCTACTTTGGAGGCACTGAACCCTTCATCCAACAACCGGTCCAGAGCTTTCAGACATCCCAGCGTGGTGCCATGATGTCCGGTGCCAAAGGCCATTGCCGCCTCGATCAGCAGTGGAATGCGACCGTCGGGCAGCTTGTCGGCATCGTGGCTGCCATAAACAAAAAAGCGGCCCGCCTGAACCGGGGCAAGCTCGCGCCGCACATGGGCCACCCAATCGGTTTCAGGCAATTCCGACACAACAAAAGGTTTGGCTTCAAAGGCAACTGCCAGAACGGCCAATGCGGTCTCGTCCGGGGCTTCGGTGAAATATCCACCCACTTCCCACAGACCCGAGCCGTCTTCGACCTCGAACACACCGACGCCGGTGGGTTCGGGCTCCAACCGCTCCATCGCTTCGCCCAGACCTTCGGCGGCTTTCTTACCTGTCAGCGTGGTCAGCGCAGTGAATGTGGGCATGGGGGCCTCCTGTGTCAGTTGGCACTGCGCGTAGGACGGCGCGCCGCCAACGTCAAGCTTTGCGACCTACTCCGCCAGGGCCGGTGCGTACTTGCTCAGGATGGTCTCATTACCCGGTTCGGGGTGGCGTGGGACCAGCAGGGACAACAGCAGAGAAACGACCGCCATAGCCGCCGCAAGGCCAAACACAGCACCTGGTGACACGACCCAGAGCAAACCCAGCAACGCGGGCAAGAAAACCGCGGCGATATGGTTGATCGTGAACGCGACTGCGGCAGTTGGCGCAATATCCGCCGGATCGGCGATTTTCTGAAAATAGGTTTTCAGTGCAAGCGCCAGCGCGAACAGCACATGGTCGATGACATAGAGTATCGCCGCCAACAGCACGCCCCAGCCGAACCAGTAGATGCCACCATAGGCCGCGAACACGATTGCCAGACCGGTATATTCAAAAATCAATGTACGCCGTTCGCCAAACTTGGCCACCGCTTTACCCAGCAACGGAGCAACCATCATGTTGATCATCAGGTTGATCAGATACAGGCTGGTCAGCTCATGAACTTCAAAGCCGAACTTCTCGACCATCATGAACCCGGCAAACACGACAAAAATCTGTCGCCGCGCACCCGCCATGAATTGCAGCGCGTAATACAACCAGTATCGACGGCGTACGATCAGTTTCTTTGTTTGCGGCGTGGGGGCATCGAATTGCGGGAAGGCAAACAGGCAAAACAGGGCCAGCAAAGCTGTTGCACCGCCAGCAGCCATGAAGACAAAGTTGTACGACAGATCGAACCGCTCCCAGGTCAGAACGATCAGCCCGTACACCACCATCGTTGCAGCCGAGCCCATTGCGACCAGCCATCCCAAAATCTGCGGCGCGCGATCCTTGGGAAGCCATTGCAACTGAAGCGACTGGTTTACAGTCTCATAGTAGTGAAACCCGATTGAACTGAACAAGGTCACGAACAGCAATCCGCCAAGGCTTGGGAACCAGGCTGTCAAAGCCGTTGCGATCCCAAGCATCATCAGCGAGATCATGGCCAGCACCTGCTCGCGAATGAAAATGATGACGGCAATCACGCCGACCGCCAGAAAGCCCGGAATCTCGCGCACCGTGTGCAGCAGGCCGATATCGGCCCCGTCGAATTTCGCTGCCTCAATGACGAAGTTGTTCAACAGCGCGCTCCACGCGTTGAACGCGATGGGCATGGTCAAGGCCATCACGAACAGAAGCGTGACAGGGCGACGCCAGAACGGAAGGCTCTGCGCCTCGGCAAGGGGCATGGGTTTCAGCATGAGAGTCCTCTACGCCCATTTCACTGCTTTGGCGAGAGGGAAGCGGTCTGCGCACAATCACCCTGCACAGATGCAGAGGTCAGTAAAAACTTTGTGGGTCGATATCGACGGTCAGGCGAATATCACCCTTGAGACGCAATGGGGCGATCCAGCGGGCAATGGCATCCTGAATCGGCGCCCCTTTGGGGGCTTTCACCAACAAGCGCACTCTGTGGCGGCCGCGTATACGCGCAATGGGTGCAGGCGCGGGGCCAAAGACCTGAGCATCGATAGCGCGTAAGGGCGCATCGTTGCGGGCCATTGCATTGCCGATATCGAAAACCGGGCCGACCTCGGGCCCCGACAACACGATCCCGGCCATGCGACCATAGGGCGGCACACCGGCCGCTTGCCGACCCGCTGCCTCAGCTTTCCAGAACCCTTCCTCATCACCCGACAGAATCGCCCGGATCACCGGATGTTCCGGCTGAAAAGTCTGCAACAGCGCCTGCCCTGGTTTTTCAGCCCGACCGGCACGCCCCGCAACCTGTCGCATCAGTTGAAATGTTCGTTCAGCGGCCCTCAGGTCTGCGCCATGCAGACTGAGATCCGCATCGATCACCCCCACCAATGTCAGTTTGGGAAAGTTGTGCCCCTTGGCCACCAGCTGCGTTCCGATAACGATATCGGCATCCCCGGCCGCAATCTCTTCGATCTTGGCCTTTAGTGCCCGGGCTGAGCCGAACAGATCAGAACTCAGCATGGCGATCTTGGCCTCGGGGAAGGTCGCCTCGGCCTCTTCGGCCAAACGCTCAATGCCCGGCCCTACCGGGGCCAGCTTGCCCTCGACCCCGCAAGAAGGGCAGATCTCGGGCATCGGCTTGGTCTCACCACATTGGTGGCACATCAGGCGCTTGAGAAACCGATGCTCGACCATGCGCGCGTCGCAATGGTCGCAGGCGATCTGTTCACCGCACGCACGGCACAGGGTAACCGGCGCATAGCCACGGCGGTTTATGAACAGCAGCGACTGTTCGCCTTTCTCGATCCGCTGCTGCACCGCTTGCCCCAAAGCCGGAGATATCCACGTTCCGGCCTGCATCTGTTCGGCCCGCATGTCGATGGGCTTCATCTCGGGCAATACCGCCGCGCCGAAACGCGAAGTCAGGTCGATCCGATCATATTTACCTGCCTCGGCATTCGCCCAGCTTTCCAGCGAGGGGGTTGCGCTGGCCAGAATCACCCGCGCGCCGCAGATGGCCGACCGCAGGACCGCCATGTCTCGCGCGCTGTAATGCACCCCGTCTTCCTGTTTGTACGAGGTGTCGTGTTCCTCATCCACCACGACCAGCCCCAGATCGCGAAATGGCAGAAACAGGGCTGACCGCGCGCCAACAACCAGTTGAGCTTCCCCCTGCCCAACCATCCGCCAGACCCGCCTGCGTTCAGTCATGGTCGCGCCCGAATGCCACTCGGCGGGGCGCGCGCCAAACCGCGCCTCAACGCGGGTCAGGAACTCTGCGGTCAGCGCAATTTCCGGCAAAAGGACAAGCGCCTGCCGCCCCATGCGCAGCGCTTCGGCCACGGCCTCCAGATAGACTTCGGTCTTGCCGGAACCCGTCACGCCTTTCAGAAGCGTCGTGCCGTATTTCCCCGTCCGTTGCCCGGCGCGAAGCTGCGCAACCGCACTTGCCTGATCTTCGGTCAGAACCTTTCCCGGTAAGTCGGGATCAAGACGTGGAAACGGCAGGTCACGCGGGCTGTCTTCTTCGCGAACTGCGCCTTGCTTGACCAAGCTTTTGACAACGGACGAAGTTACCCCGGCCTGTTCCGCCAGTTCCTTTAACGTAAATGCCAGCCCACCATAGTCGCGCAACAAATCAAGTACACGGGTTCTGGCGTCGGTCATCCGGTCTGGCAGGGAGGCTCCCAAACGATAGATCTTGCGCATGGAAGGTGGGTCACCCAGCCCCGGCGCGCGGGTCGCCAATCGCAACATCGCGGGCATTGGTGTCAGAGTGTAGTCGGCAACCTTGCCGAGGAATGCCCGCATTTCCTCGCGCATGGGCGCAACTTCAAGCACACGGATCACCGACCGCGCCTTGTTCAGATCGAATCCACCCTGCCCCGGCCCCCAGACAACCCCCAACACCTTGCGCGGACCAAGTGGCACCTCGACAAACGCACCCAGAAAGCATCCTCCTTCCGGTGCTTTGTAATCCAACGTCCGGTCCAGCGGCTGCGTTGTCAGCACCGCAATCAGCTCTCCCTCGTCGAAAAATCCGTTAGCGCTCACAGCATATCCTTTGCAGGGGGTTCCAGCATGGCTCTCTTTGAGGTAAAGCCATCCGCGACCAAGGCCAACCCATCAAAGGACTGCCCTCATGAAATTCTTCGTAGACACTGCCGAGATCGACGCCATCGCTGAACTGAACGACCTGGGCATGGTGGACGGCGTGACCACCAACCCCTCGCTGATTCTGAAATCAGGCCGCGACATTCTGGAAGTGACCAAAGAGATCTGCGATCTGGTCGACGGTCCCGTTTCCGCCGAAGTTGTCGCCACCGAAGCTGATGACATGATCGCCGAGGGCCGCAAGCTGGCCAAGATTGCCCCGAATATCGCAGTGAAGGTTCCACTGACATGGGCCGGTCTGAAAACCTGCAAAACGCTCAGCGACGAAGGGCAGATGGTCAACGTCACCCTGTGCTTTTCGACCAATCAGGCGATTCTGGCTGCAAAAGCAGGTGCGACCTTCATTTCGCCCTTCATCGGCCGTCTGGACGATATCAACCTGGATGGCATGGATCTGATCGCCGACATCCGTCAGGTCTATGACAATTACGGATTCGAAACCGAAATTCTGGCTGCTTCGATCCGCACCGTGAACCACGTCACCGAAAGTGCCCGCATTGGTGCGGACGTCATCACCGCGCCGCCAGCCGTGATCAAGAAACTGGCCGATCACCCGCTGACCGACAAAGGTCTGGAAACCTTTCTGGCAGACTGGGCCAAAACCGGTCAGAAAATCCTCTGATCTGGTTTGCAACCGCGCGGCGCTATCAGGCGCCGCGCACGGCCCAACGGCCCAAAGCCTGATCTACGATCAGGCGCGGCAGGCGGGAGCCTATCCGCCACAGCATCCGGGGAAATCCACTCTTGCGTGCATTTTTCCCAAGGCAAATCCGGTTCGGCATGTTATAAGCCGCCCAACAAAAAAAGACCGGACAGGACATGAGCAGCAATCCCAAACTCGAGGATAATCTCCGCGCGGCAATTCTGGCCGAGCCCGACGTCGTTCTGGATGACAAGGACCTGATGCAAGCACTTGTGGCCGCGAACGAACGCGCCCGAGGTGACAATGTGATCGATCTGCGTGGCATCGCCATGCAGCGGCTAGAGGCGCGGTTGGACCGGCTGGAAGACACTCACCGCTCGGTCATCGCTGCGGCCTATGAAAACCTTGCAGGCACCAATCAGGTTCACCGCGCGATTTTGCGCCTGCTGGAACCGGTCGAATTCGAGGATTTCCTGCGCGCCCTTGGCACCGATGTCGCAAATATCCTGCGGGTTGACCACATCACGCTGGTTCTGGAAACCACCGTGGTTCAGAACGATCCTGCCGTGGACAGGCTTGGAGGCGTTCTGACGATCGCAGAGCCCGGCTTTATCAACCAATACCTGACCAATGGTCGCGGTGGCCCTGTCCGAGACGTGACCTTGCGCGAAACTCATCAGCCGAACCGACGTGTTTTCGGCGCGCTGGCGGATCAGTTGCGCTCGGAAGCCTGCCTGAAGCTGGACCTCGGTCCGGGTCGCCTGCCGGGCATGATCGTCATGGGGGCCCGTGATCCGCGGCATTTCACACCGCAACTCGGCACCGATCTTTTAACCTTCTTTTCCGGCGTATTCGAACGCTCGATGCGCCACTGGCTGTCGTGAACCTGATCTCACCCGCCTGCCGCGACGCGCTCCAGCACTGGCTGGACACTCTGGGCGCGCTGGCGGGGCGGTCGCAAAACACGCAAACCGCCTATCGCGGCGATGTCACCGAGTTCCTGTCTTTCATGACCCTACATCACGCGGAGCGGCAGGGGCTGAAGGCGCTGGAACGGATCACCGTGGCGGACATGCGCGCCTGGATGGCGGATCAGCGCAACGGGGATATTGGCGCGCGATCCCTGGCGCGCAAGCTTTCTGCTGTCAAAAGCTTCTATCGTTGGCTGGCCGAGCGAGAGGGGTTTGAACCCACCGCCGTTCTGTCGACCCGCGCGCCCAAATTCACCAAGAAACTGCCCCGCCCTCTGGCCGAAGACGCCGCGCGCGCCATGATTGACACGGTCGAGCTGCAATCTGTGTCCGACTGGGTTGCGGCCCGTGATGTTGCGGTTGTCACCCTGCTTTATGGATGCGGCCTGCGGATATCTGAGGCCTTGTCTCTGACCGGTGCAGACGCGCCCTTGCCCGAGACATTGCGCATTGTCGGGAAGGGTGACAAGGAACGGATCGTTCCGGTTCTTCCCGCCGCCCGAGACGCGGTTGACCGATATCTTCAGCTTTGCCCCCACCCGCAAGCGAAGGACGCATCCTTGTTCCGGGGCGCTCGTGGCGGCCCGCTGAACCCGCGCGCGATTCAAGGCGTCATGGCCAAGGCACGGATGCAACTGGGGCTACCTTCAACCGCCACACCTCATGCCATGCGACACAGCTTTGCCACCCATCTGCTGTCCGCAGGAGGAGATCTGCGGGCCATTCAGGAACTGTTAGGGCACGCCTCATTGTCAACCACACAGACCTATACCGCCGTGGATACTGCACGGCTTATGGAAGTCTACAACCGTGCGCATCCAAAGGCGTGACTGACACATCGATCAGAAACCTCGGGCTTTTGGTTTGCATCTCTGGCGTGCATCGGTCATGACCCTAGCATGACACTCAGATTCAAAGCTCTTGCCGTACATCTTTTCACTGCCACTGGCGCCGTCTTCGCAATGCTGGCCATGCTGGCCGCAGTGGAAGAGAAATGGAGCCTCATGTACCTTTGGCTGGTCGTATCCTTCGTTGTTGATGGCATCGATGGCCCGTTGGCGCGGCACTATCACGTCAAGAAAAACGCACCCGAGTTTGACGGCGTCTTGCTGGATCTGATCATCGATTATCTGACCTATGTGTTCATCCCGGCCTTTGCGTTGTTCAAGTCCGGATTGATGGATGGGTGGACCGGCTGGTTCGCAATCATCGTCATCACCTTCGCCAGCGCGATGTATTTCGCGGACACTCGCATGAAAACCAAGGACAATTCCTTTTCAGGCTTTCCCGGATGCTGGAACATGTTCGTTGTCGTGATCTTCGCGCTGGAGCCCAATTTCTGGATCATCCTGCTGCTGGTCACGCTGTTGTCGCTTGCGATGTTTCTGCCTTTGAAATTCGTTCACCCCGTGCGCACCGAGCGTTGGCGCAGTCTGACCTTGCCGGTCGCCCTTGCGTGGACGTTCTTTGCGGGCTGGGCCGCATGGGTCGATTTTCATCCCGAAAGCTGGGCCCACTGGGGTCTGGTCCTCGCCAGTCTGTACCTGACATTTGCAGGTATCGCACAGCAGGTGGTGCCGCAGCGCCGTACCTGATACGAGCGCTGCCGGACCCGGTTCAAAGAACGTCCTGAACCTCAAATTCAGTGCCATTATGGGTAAAGACGTCACCCGCGCGCAGACCAGCCATGGCCAGATAGATCGGGCTTTGCGTCGAGATCCCCATATACGTATCTCCGCCCACTTCGAACCGGGTCGTCGAAACACAGACAACAAAGCTGCGGTTGTTGAACCTGATCACCGATCCCGGCCTAACTGTATCTGTCAGACCAAAATCGGTATTCTCGATCACATCGATCTTGGCATGATGTGCATGAACAGGCGCGTCAAACGCAGCCGCCAAATCGGCATTTTCGCGCGATGCGGCTATGTCATCCTTGTCGTGGCCTTCCCGGTCGTCCAGTTGGGCATCCTTCAGAAACGCATCGTAATGGGCCTGCGCCGTTGCAAGCTCCTCCGCCTCAAGCGACATCAACCGGTCGATAATGGCCTTCTTTTTGGCTGCGCGATCTTTTTCGGTGCTCATTCAATGCGATCCTTCAAATTCAACAACGGTTATAAGTTGTGCTTCCTAGAACCGGATTGCAACCGAATTTCGAGGCTCAGATCAAAAGACCCGCCGCCCGTTCATGCCGCAGAAGTGCAACCTTTGTCTCGATCCCGCCGCACCCGGAAAACCCGCCCAGCCCATTGGCAGCCAGCACCCGGTGGCAGGGAATAATAACGGGAATCGGGTTTGCCCCACAGGCCTGACCGACCGGTTGCGCCGGTTGTCCCAGCGCCTTGGCGATATCCCCGTAGGTGCGCGTTTCCCCAAGGGGAATGGCATACATAAGATCACAGACCTGTCTTTGAAACTGCGATCCATGAATGCGGTAGGGCAGATCGAAACGGGCAAGCCGCCCAGCGTCATAGGCCGCCAACTGCGCCGCCGCCTCGCGCAGCAGAGCGGTCGGCTCGCCGTCGTCCTGACCGTCCCAGACCAACCGCGTGAGGGCGCCATCCGTTTCCTCGATCCCAAGTCTTCCGAACTGAGTATCAACTGCAATCATCGCCATGGGCTGACGGTTTCAGATCAATCCTCCAAGTTCAAGTGGGGAAGCCACGGGGGTCTGCGCGACGCGCGGATTTTGCGAAATGCGGCAATCATGTTAGTTTGGCCGCATTGTCAAAAAGAGATTTGGAGCATGGGATGGGTCGTCATTTGATCCTGACGGTTCACGGAATTGGCGAACAAATACCCGGTGAGACCGTCGATCAGGTGGTCGGGGCCGCGACAACCTGGCTGGATGGCAATCCCGAACCACCGATTGAGGTTCAGCGCGGGATGATCGAGCTGGCCGAAACAACCTTCGACGGCACGCGCCGAAGCGCAAAACTATTCCCGGTCAACCTGCGCAAGGTGACGAAACCGTCAGCACCGCAGGACGAGGCCATGTTTGCCGAGGTTTTCTGGGCCGACCGCTCGCCTGCCCCGAAAGGAGCCATTAAGACAGCATTGGACCTGATCTGGGTTGTTCTCGCGCTGGGTTATCTGGCCATGGACAATGCCGAACAAACGCATAGCCGCGCGGATGTGGCCGCGGACCAAGCCAACGGCAGGAACACTTTGGCCGCCTGGTTGGTTCACCTTTTTACCTGGGTTTTCTTCGGCGCAGTCGCGACTCTGAATGCCTATCTACTGATCGGAGCGGTCGCGGTGATGGTTGATCGCGTTCCCGGGATTTTCTTTCAAAGCACGATCCTGCTGTTCTGGCTCTTGTTCACGCTTTATGCCGGAGGGGCCGCATACGGACTAAGGCGCAGTTTTACAGCCCCGACTTATCTGAGACGCGTATTCTGGCGCGGCATTTTCGGGATGGGGTTCTTGCTGCTGATCTGCCTGATCATAGGTCCGCTTGGTCTGGAAATCCGAGCCTGCACACCCTTGCCGGATAGCCCAGCTTGCCCTTCGGCGCTGGAGCAGTTTGTAGCTTTTCAGGTTTACCTGCTGGCTTTCTTCTGGGCTTCGCTGATCTTCATGACAATCATTTTGTACGTGCTTTCTGCGACCAGGCTTGATGAAAAGGTTCAGTCAGACAATCTGAAAGAACACAGGCGGCTGTACCCCAGCATTTGTGCAGGCATGCTGGTGTTCTGGATGTTCTTTATATCCGGGTTGTGGCTAATGCTGCGGGAAATGCTCGACACGGTTCCGGGGCTGTCGGATGGAAAACTGACCGGTCTGTTTGACAATTTCCTCAGTGACTCCATCGAAACACTCAGTGTTGCCTTTGCGGCAATTGTCCTTCTTGCATTTGTCGGCGTTGGCCTTTTTGCCGGTCGCAGAAGGTTGAAGGCAAACCTGCATATCCGCGACGGGCTGATCAGTCGCGCCATCCTCAATCGTTTTGCACAATGGGTCTTTTTGTTCGGTGCAATCGTACTGGCGATGGTCACTATCCGAGAGATCGCGACGAGCCAGCACGTCGATCCCCTGTGCCAGATCGGAACGGATAATTGCAACCTGATTGGCCGGGTTCTGAACAAACTGGCAAGTTTACAGGGCGAGATCGGCCTGATCGTCCTGGGCGCAACAGCATTGATGTACCGCTTTTCCGATTTCGTCGCAGCAGGGCTGGGCGTGGCAAGAGACATCGTCACCTATGCCATTCGCGACAAGTGTTTACTGAAAGCAGACCTGAAAACGAGGCTGCGCAATTATCCCGATCGCAAGGCGATAGATGAACGGTTTTATCGTGCACTGCATTACGTGGTGGATATCTTTGCCGCGGACCACATCACTGTGATTTCACACTCGCAGGGCACGGTGATTGCCACGCAGATGCTGGCTGATCCACGCGTGCAAAAGCTTATCAATGGGCGCAACGTGACGCTGATTACGATGGGCTGTCCTGTGACCCATATCTATCAGCGCTATTTTCCCGAGATGTTCACAGTCGTTCCCAAAAACCTGAACGCCGCATGGTTCAACATCTTCAGGCAGGATGACTTTGTAGGGACCGAGATCGAAGGCGGGCTGATATCCGCAAACCGCAACATTCCGGTCGAGCCCGGTGGTCACACCGGATATTTCACGGATTATCAAGTTTGGAAGGTCCTGAAGGATCCTGCCATAGGCTTTGACCTGTTCAGCCCGACACCTCAGAAAAAAACAGACATAATCCGGCAAAACGCCCCCTCGAATGTACCCAAGGGGGCGTATTAGTTTACCCCAAAGCCTCATCGCAGCGTCGGCAAACTCCGGTGTGGGTGTGACGGTTCACGTCAGGCAGGATTTTCCAGCAACGCTGACATTTCTCGCCTTCTGCTTTTTCGAACACGACGGCCACGCCTTCGATTTCGGGCACACGGAACGCCTCGGCAGGGGCCGGGTCGCCGGTCACGGTCAGGCCCGAGGTGATGCACATGTCGTCCACGTCGAACGTGGCCAGCAGATCGCGGGTATCGCCATCATCGACATGCACGATCGGGGCCGCTTCGAGGCTTGAGCCGATCACCTTGTCCTGGCGCTGGATTTCCAGCGCGGCAGTTACGGCCCGGCGCACTCGGCGCACCTTTCCCATGTTGGCCTCAAGCTCGGCATCGCGCCAATCGGCAGGTGTGTCCGGGAAGTCGACCAAATGGACCGAGCTATCATCGCCCGAGAAGCGCTCCAACCAGACCTCTTCCATGGTGAAAACCAGAACCGGTGCCAGCCACGTGGTCAGGCGATGGAACAGGATATCCAACACCGTCCGCGCAGCACGACGGCGCGGCGTGTCGCCGTCACAATAAAGAGCATCCTTGCGAACGTCGAAATAGAAGGACGACAGATCAACCGTGGCAAAGGTAAAGACCGCACTGAATACGCCCTGGAAATCAAAAGACGCATAGCCCTTGCGCACCTGCTCATCCAATTCCGCCAGCCGACTGAGCACCCAGCGTTCCAGACGCGGCATATCTTCGGGCGCGACGCGATCGGCCTCGGTGAAATCCGCCAGCGAGCCCAGCATAAACCGCATGGTGTTGCGCAGACGGCGATAGCTGTCGGCGGTGCCTTTCAGGATCTCCGGCCCGATCCGCTGGTCGGCGGTATAGTCGGTCTGTGCCACCCACAGACGCAGGATATCGGCACCATATTGTTTGACGACCTCTTCCGGCACAATCGTGTTACCCAGCGACTTGGACATCTTGTTGCCCTTGGCATCCAGCGTGAAACCATGGGTGACGACGTTCCGATATGGCGCGCGGCCCTTGGTGCCGCAAGCCTGCAGCATCGACGAGTGGAACCAGCCGCGGTGCTGGTCGGTGCCTTCCATATAGACATCGGCGATACCATCCTCGGTCCCGTCCTCGCGATCGCGCAGAACGAACGCGTGGGTCGAACCAGAATCGAACCACACATCCAGAACATCAAAGACCTGTTCGTAATCGTCCGGGTTGTCGATGCCGTCTAGGATCTTCTCTTTGAACCCGTCGGTGTACCAGATATCCGCGCCGTCTTTCTCGAACGCCGCTTTGATGCGCGCGTTGAGCTCGGCGTTGCGCAGCAGGTAATCCGCGTCGGTTGGCAAGGCACCTTTCTTGGTGAAACAGGTCAGCGGCACGCCCCAGGCACGCTGGCGCGAGAGAACCCAGTCCGGGCGCGCTTCGATCATCGAATAGAGGCGATTGCGACCGGTCTGCGGCGTCCACTTCACCAACTCGTCGATCGAGCGCAGCGCACGTTCGCGGATGGTGTCCCCCATCTCACCCATGCCGTCGTCCAGCTTGCGGTCAACGGATGCAAACCACTGCGGCGTGTTGCGATAGATGATCGGCGCCTTCGAGCGCCATGAATGCGGATAGCTGTGCTTGATCTTGCCGCGCGCCAGCAGCCCGCCAACTTCGGCCAGCTTGTCGATGACGGCCTTGTTCGCGTCACCCTCACCGCCTTTGCGGGACAGAATGTATTTGCCACCGAAAAATGGCAGGTCAGCGCGGAAGCTACCGTCATCCATCACGTTATAGGTGATGACCTGCTCCAACATACCCAGATCGCGGTACAGCTCGAATTCCTCCATACCGTGTGACGGCGCACAATGAACGAAACCGGTGCCTTCGGTATCGGTCACGAAGTCAGCCGCGCGGAAGTCGCGGATATCGTCCCATTCGCCATTACCACCTTCGGCACCGGCCAGTGGGTGGGTCAGTTGAACACCTTCAAGTTCATCGGTGGCGACATCACGTACACGGGTCCACTGATCATCGTTCAAACGGGCACGACCCAGCACATCTGCGGCCAAATTGTCAGCCAGCAGGAACCTGTCACCCACATTGGCCCAGCATTCCTCAGGCGCGCCAGTGACTTCGTACAGGCCGTAAGAGATGTCTTTGCCATACACGACCGCTTTGTTCGACGGCATAGTCCAGGGAGTGGTGGTCCAGATTACGACGAACGCATCATCCAGATCACCCGCGTTCACGACCTTGAACTTCACCCAGATGGTAAAGCTTTCCTTGTCGTGATACTCGACCTCGGCCTCGGCCAGCGCTGTCTTCTCGATGGGCGACCACATCACGGGTTTCGAGCCCTGATACAGCGTGCCGTTCATCAGGAATTTCATGAACTCGTCGGCAATTACGGCCTCGGCATGGAAGTCCATCGTGATGTAGGGATCAGGCCAGTTGCCGGTGATGCCCAGGCGCTTGAACTCTTCCCGCTGGATGTCGATCCAGCCTTCGGCGAACTTGCGGCATTCCTGACGGAAATCGACGATGTTCACCTCGTCCTTGTTCTTGCCTTTCTTGCGGTACTGTTCTTCGATCTTCCATTCGATCGGCAGGCCGTGGCAGTCCCAACCGGGCACGTAACGCGCGTCAAAGCCCATCATCTGATGGGAGCGCACGATCATGTCCTTGATCGTCTTGTTCAGTGCGTGGCCGATATGCAGGTGGCCATTCGCATAGGGGGGGCCGTCGTGCAGAGTAAAGGGTTTGCGCCCCGTTTTCTCGCGCAGGCGGTCATAGACACCGATGGTCTCCCACCGCTCCAGCCATGCGGGTTCGCGTGCAGGCAGGCCCGCGCGCATGGGGAAATCGGTTTTGGGCAGGTTCAGCGTGTCTTTATAGTCAGGCGTTTGGGTCGTGTCGGCGCACATTTTGAGCGTCCTTTGGATGATCTGGTCGTACTAGGATCGAAGCGGTCGGTGCGAATTCTCAAACACCTTTGCCCGGCGTCTCAGAGGGTCAGAGCGCCGGGGATATAATTCGAATAATGATGGCTGTCCGGTCATACATGGCCGCGCTTATAAGACGCCTGCCTTCAATGGTCCAGAGGTTCCGGCCCATGCGGCGAATGGCGCAGCTTGGCCCAGCGATTCAACCATGCCAGACCGGCCAACCCAAGCCCCAGCGCCAGCAGTGAGAACACGCGGATCAGCCCGCCCAAACCGGCAATATCGATCAGAAAGACCTTGGCCACCGCCAGCCCGATCACCACCAGCCCCGCCTTGCGCATCACATCCGAACCGCGTGCCAGAGATTGGTAGAACAGCACCGCCCCAACCAGCAGCAGAACAAGGGTATATGTATAAAGCTCGGGCTGCGTGACGCCGTTACCTTCAAACATGCCTGCTGCGCCCTGCCAGACATGGCGGATAGTCAGGCCAAACCACACAGCAATCAACGCACCCGCAATGGCGTAGCTAGCCAGCCTGATCTGCTTTGGCATGTCCTTGATCCGCCAGGCCGAGAATCCAATGGTCAGTGCGGGCACCAGATAGGCAAGGACAAGGGTGTTCAGAACCGGTGGGCCAAGCACCGGGTCGGCGTTGGGGTTCAGAAGCGGGTTTTGGTCGGTCAAAGCCAGGGTCAGACGGAACACGCCATGACCGGCAAAGAACGCCGCCAACACGTACCGTGCATAATTTAGCTTGCCACCCAGCCCAAACCTCTGAACCTGAGCGAAGGCCAGCAGCAGCCAGATGACCGCCAGCAGGCCCAGACCCCAATGGCTGTTGTCGGCCCCGCCTTCACCGAAACCTTCAAGCCACCGCAGTAGCAACAGGGACAGCAGAATGCCGCCCGTCGCCCATGCCGCGCTTTCCAGCAACAGTGCTGCAACCGGCCGCTGCAAGGGACGCAACAGCCACCAGCCAGCCACGAAACCCAACGTGGCCGCACCATAGACCATCGCCATTTCGGGCACCGGGGCCGCATTGGCCCAGTCCAGACCCGGGTCAAGCACCAAGCGCACCGTGACGGTAAAGACACCGGCCCAGATAAACCAACTCATCTGCGGCAAGGTGAACCTGCGATCCAAGGCTGCTGCTGCGACGATGCTGGCCACCAGCGCAATCGTCAGCGCGGCCGAGCTGAGCACGATGACGCAAGCAAAGACCAGACAAGACAACGCGGACAACGTGGCCAGAGCGGCCCGCATCCGGTCGTCGCCATCGGCGCGACCAAAACGCCCGGCCAGAACCACCATCAGAATTGCCAGGACAATCGCGTGCAGGGCCCAGGCGTACGCACCGATAACCTTGGCAGGATGCCAGCCCAATTCCAAGGCGATGGCCAGCGCTGGTGCAAGAATTACAGCGCCCCCGGCCCAGATTGCACTATACTGGTTTGCCCTGAATGACCGCCATGCCATCAAAATCGACATGAGCGCGCCCAAAGCAACCAGCGCGGTGGCTGCCATCGGAAAGTCGGCCTCGGGTGTCTCGGCATAGGTGTCGGTGAAACTGCGCAGAACTGCGCCGTATTCCAGGCCGTGAGAGGCCACAAAAAACACAAGGCCCGTCGCAGGCAGGACGGTCAGATCCTGTAACGCAGGCGCATCCTTGGCCCACAAAAGCAGTGCCAGAAGCAGGACGGACAGCAGGCAGACACCCAACCAGAATTCAGCCGCTGAGTCTGCCCAATGCCAGGACAGGATCGCGGCACTGGCCGCAATCGCTCCGGCGGCGAGCCGAGTTGGAAACTCGGGCCACGGGCGGGTTCTGGGATTGCGGATCACCTGAGACATCATGCGCCCTGCATGATCGGGCCAAACGCGCCGTACCGGAATGGCCGTTGCCAGCAGTGCCAGCACTGTTGTCGCGACCAGATATCCCGGTTCCGTATTCGGAGCCCCACTTATCAAAAGCAGGTTTGCCGCATAAACCCCGACCAACGTCAGAACCGAAATCCACGCCCAACGCCGCACCGTGTCGATACCCAGCCCCAAAACGGCAACCAAAAGAAAATAGGCATAGAGCCACGAGGGATCGTCAGATGCGCCTCCAACCAGAAAGGGTGCGGCAAAAGCTCCGATCAGTCCAACCGCAGCAAGCAGCGGGCCGTGGAACCACCCCAGAACAAGACCAACAAACGCGACAACGACCATCCCTGCCAATGCCGTCTCGGCCCCGATCAAGCCATAGAGCTGCCGCGCAGACAGGATGGCGCCGAACAAGGTAACAAGGCCGGCCCCGGAAAAGACCGATGGCAAATAGGCAGTGGCCACCGCTTCGTCATCCCCGAACCTGCGGCGCAGAACCTCACCCCCGATAATCAAAACCGAGCCGAAGCCAAGCGCGGCAAAAACGCGGGCCGCCGGAGGTAACAATCCGTTCTCAACGCCATATTGCACGAGGAAAATACCGGCCAATGCCAGCGACAGTGCTGAGACCGCGTAAAACCAGTTCTCACGCAGCCACGCGCCCAGCGCGGCAAACCTGTCATGGCGAAATACAATTGCAGGCGTAGCGGCCTCGGTGTTTACATCTTCGGCACTTTCGTCTTCCTGCCGCTTTGGCGCGTCCCACGGCCCCGGGCTGTGAACCTGTTCCTCTGCCATAGGTTGCGGTGCAGGTGCATCCTGTTCCGGTTGCAGCGATGCAAGCGCATCGCCCGACACCAACGCATTGATCTGCGCTTCCAGTTGTTCGACCCGGCGACGCAATCGGGAATGCCCGACCAGAAGTGCAATCAATGTCACCGGGATGGCCAGAACAACCAGGCCAATAAGAACAAGCAACGTTTCCAACCGAGTCTCTCCGATCCGTAATTTCGGCCAAGCTATCTTGTGCTGTCGGTCAGCAACAGTCAGGAAAGCCGTGACAAAGTCTAAAGTACCGAAATCGCCGGACGGGCGATCATCAGCCACAGGATAGTCAAAACCGCCAGAAACGCCGGAACCCCGCAGGCGAACCAGAACCGAAACAAGCGGTGATACTCCGGTGGCAGTTGCGTTCCCCGCTCTGCCGCCATTCGCGCGTCGTCGCGCAACCGGATTTGAATCCAAACCACCGGCAGGACCTTTGCCCCTTGCTCAAGATTGCGCCCCATGCCCTGAACTCTGGCACCTGCGGCTGACAACGCCCGCGTGACGGCGGCGCCAATGAACCCATAAGCACCCAGAACCAATACGCTCTTTCCAGAAAGCTCGTGATCTGCCATCGGCCTTTGCACCCGTTTTGCACTACTCTACCTATCCGGGTAGGTTTGACCAGTCGCGACCACCGAGCTGCGACATTTATGGATGGAACAGAGACCCGACGAGATACGCGATCAGTGCCGCCAGACCACCGATCAACAGCGTTTCGATACCTGACCGCCACCAGGGCGCTAACGACCACCGGCTTTTGAACGCACCAATCGCAAAGAAGACCCCCATGGTCATCCAGACCGACATCTCAAAAGCGTTCTCCACCGACGCAAAAAACGGCAACAGCGGGATCATCCCGGCCACAAGGAACGCGAAAAACGTGGCCAACGCGGCTTTCATCGGATGCGGGTCGACACTGCCCAGCCCATATTCACCCTCGATCATCAGGTTGACCCAATGTTCGTGGCTCGATGTGATCGCGGTGGTAGCTTCGTTCAGAATTTCCCCTGACAACCCTTTTTGTGACAGAATTTCACGGACCTCCTCGCGCTCGCCGTCGGGGTAGAGTGCGATGTGGCGTTCCTCGATCGCCCGAATGCGCCGTATGTTGTCCAGTTCGGCCTTGGTGCCCGAGTAATTCCCGGCAGCCATTGAAAACCCGTCCGCCAGAACGTTTGCCAAACCAAGTGCCACGATAACAAACGGGGAAAGACCCGCCCCCGCGACACCGGCAACAATGGCAAACGTGGTGACGGAACCATCAATGCCGCCATACACAACGTCGCGTAACACACCGCGCCCAGGCGGAGCGTTGATCCGGTCGGCAATTTCCTGCGGACTGTGACCGTGATCCGTCATGGTTTGCTCCTATTTTTCACAGGTAGAGTGCAGAAGGGTGTGGTCCGACGCTTTGCTCTGGATCAACCCTTGGAGAACAGACCCTGCAAGGCCCGTTTAATGATGCCTCGTGTGGAAGGTTTGTGGCGCTTAGAGAACGGTAAGGGGCGGCAGACCTCCATCGCGGCCACACCCACTCGGGCGCTGAGTGCACCGTTAACCAGACCTTCTCCGAACCGTCGGGACAATTTGCTGAGAACAGATCCGCCCAGAACAGGTTCCAGCAGATCGTCACCAACGGCCACCGCGCCTGTTGCGACCAGATGCACAAAGACGGCACGGGTCAGACGCCAGCTTCCCAACGTGCCAGCCCACCCCCCGTAGATTTCCGCAATGCGACGGATCATTCGCAGGGACGCAGCCAGTGCCGTTACAACATCCGCCAGTGCCAGAGGGACCAGGGCGGTCACGGTGGCAACCTGCCGTGCGGCGGCCTCAACCTCACGGCTGGCGGCGGCGTCGAGCGGGGCCAGCAATTCATCCTCGGCAAGGTTCAAAAGCGCCTCGGCATCGAACTGTTCCCCCATCCGTTCGGACAATCGCTCGCGACCCCATCGGGTATCCTCGCGCCCTTTGTAGAATGCAATGATGCGATGTGTGACAGCACGCGCCTGAGCCAGGTCTTCATCAGCCAATGCAATATCCGCTGCACGGCGCATCCCATCAACACGGGACAACCGCCCCAAAGCAGCGAGTTCGCGCAGCGCGATGATCACAACCACCAGAACCAATGCAGCCAACAGTCCGGCAACGATCCAACCCAATACAGGCGTCCGCGCCACCAGAGAGGTTGCAAAATCCCAGGCGGCCACCGATATGGCGGCCCCGACCACCGAAAGCGCAAGCCCCCAGAACCAGCGCGCAAGGGCCGAAGGTTTGCGGGCCGCCAGCCGGGCCGCGCTTTGCATCGCCTGTCCCTGAGGCGGCACAATATCCGGCACCGGTACAGCCTGCGCGACATCAGCAGCGGGTTCATCATCGTCAAGATCGATCAGAACCGGACCTTTAGCCATTTGTCGCATCCTTTCTGTGCCAGACAAACCTAATGTCCGGTAGCTTTTCGTCGTTTTCCGCCCCATCGCTGCGTGCCACTTCGGCAAAGCCGTTTCGCTCATAGAACCGACAGGCACGGGAATTATTCTGAAACGCGTACAAGCCCAGCCGCCGCTGGCATGATTTCGCGTGATCCAGCAATTGCTGACCGATCCCCTGCCCCCGAGCTTGCGCATCCAGATAAAGTGAATGGATTTCACCCCCATTCAGCGCCAGAAACCCGACCACGCCTGTCTCGGCCTCGGCCACAGTGACCCAGTCCTGATCAATCATCCGGCCGCAAAAGGCGATGGTTTCAGCACAGCTGTGCAATTTGGGCATCCAGTCGTTTTCCAAAGCGAAGCCGTGCAAGATCATACCGATTGTACCGGCATCCGTGGTGCGTGCGGGGCGCAGTGTCGCGATCACAATCTGTCTCCGATCAGGAACTGCGCCGCACGATCCAGTCGAATATGCGGGGGGCCGTCACCAGGTTTCAAGGTTAGTTTTGCCGGGGCAAAGGCCATGAACCCATAGTCTTCGTTCAACCAACTCTCCGCCCCTTTTCGCGCCGGACCCAACAGATGCGCCGGATCCTCGGGCAATTCTCCGGGATAAAAAGCGGCCTGTTTGCCGCTGCCTAACAAAGTGCCACGCACGCATGGCAGATCGGTTCCGTCGTGGCTGCGTATCTCTTCGGTTGTTGCACGTAACGAGGCCAGAGACAGGGCCGCAGTCCGGGCTCCGGCGAAACTCGCACGATCGCGCGCCTCGCGTGTCAAAGCCTCGATAATTGCGGTCAGGCGGGGATGCTGCGTGTGGTGCAGGTGGTCCGCTTTTGTCGCAGCAAACAGGATGCGTTCGACTTTTTTACCCAGCAAAAGCTGGCTCAGCCATGCGTTCCGGCCCGGACGAAAAGCCGACAGAATATCCGCCATCGCGCGGCGCATATCTTCAACCGCCTGAGGACCCTTGTGAATTGCGCCCAGCGCGTCAACCAGAACCACCTGCCGGTCAATCCGCGAGAAGTGATCCCGAAAGAATGGTTTGACGACCTGAGATTTATAGGCTTCGAACCGCCGTTCCATCTCGCGCTGAAGGGTCCTGCGCCTCGACGGGCCCGTGATTGCCAACGGTGCAAAGGTCAGAACCGGAGACCCCGCCAGATCGCCCGGCAACAGGAACCGTCCCGGAGTACAGTCATAAAACCCGGCATCGCGCGCTGCGTTGAGATAGGCGGTGAACGACGCGGCCAGAGCTTGTGCGGCAAGTTCATCGTGCCCTGCCGACGGGTCTGTATCTTGGACCAGCGCCAGATATGCGGTTGCCTCTGCGCGGGTCTTAATCAGTGCCAGTGTTTCCTGAGACCAGTCTGCGTAAGATTTGTCCAGCAAGGCCAGATCCTGCAGCCATTCTCCGGGATAATCGACGATATCCAGATGGATCGTGCGCGGCCCCTGCAACCCGGCAAGCAGCCCGGCGGGGCGGGCTTTGAAGGACAAGCGCAATTCAGACACAGCGCGCGTGCTGTCTGGCCAGTGCGGTGTCGGTCCAGTCAGGGCAGACAGGTGCGATTCATAATCGAACCGGGGCACGGTGTCATCCGGTTGGGGTTGCAGAAAGGCGGCATTGATTCGCCCCTCCTGCTGCGCAACCAGCCCGGACATACGGCCCCGATCCAACAGATTGGCAACCAACGAAGTGATGAATACTGTTTTGCCGGACCGCGCCAGCCCGGTGACACCCAAACGGATGACCGGCTCGAAAAATGTCTCGGACACGCTGTCGCCGATGCTTTCGACGCCACGTGCAAGACTGTCTGCCAGTGAAGAGATGACCAATCCGCCGCCCCGCAATTTTCCTTTTACCCAAGATAGGTAGCGGTCGCGACACATACCAGCGCTTTCGCCCCCTTGCCCGATCCTGCGCTGCGCTGTACCAGCGGCACATGCCCAGATATGCGTTGAAAGTTGAATACCAGGGGGAACCGTTTGCCGGATGGCAGCGGCAAAAGGATCAGCCGTCGGTGCAAGGTGCCATCGAACAGGCCTTGTCCCGCATTCAACCGGGTTCGCATACGATTGCTGCAGCGGGGCGCACGGACGCCGGCGTTCACGCTCTGGGGCAGGTTGCCCACTGCGACATGGCAAAGGAATGGGACCCGTTCCGCCTGTCTGAGGCGCTGAACTATCACCTCAAGCCTCTCCCAGTGGCCATCGTAAAGGCCGCCCCCGTGACCAAGGATTGGCACGCGCGGTTTTCAGCGGTTGAACGGCAATATCTGTTCCGCATCCTGATGCGCCGGGCGCCCGCAACCCACGACCGGGGACAGGTCTGGCAGATTAGCCACCAGCTGAATGTCGACGCCATGCAGGAAGGCGCAAACATGCTGCTGGGTCGGCATGATTTCACTACGTTCCGGTCGTCGATCTGTCAGGCGGCCAGCCCGGTCAAAACCCTTGATGAACTGCGCGTTGAATGGGTCGAGGGCTTTTCCGGCCCCGAGGTTCATTTCCACGTGCGCGCTCGGTCGTTTTTGCACAATCAGGTGCGCAGTTTCGTCGGAACCTTGGAACGTGTGGGCGCCGGAGCGTGGACCCCGGAAGATGTGCGTGAGGCTTTAGAAGCCGCCGACCGCGCTGCCTGCGGGCCGGTGTGTCCGCCGCACGGGCTGTATCTGGCGCGGGTCGGATATCCGGAACCGGTGTTCGACTGATCTAAACCGCGCGCAGAAGCAACCCGCCTGCAATCACCGCAATGACAAGTCCCGCCACCAGTTCGATGGAGGGTGCCAGAACCGACGCAAAGCGCGTGGCCGACGCCGAAGCCAGTAGCCCGCCGCGCAGACCAAAAGACGTCCACCCGACCAGCGTAGTCACAGTCGCCGTGCCAAGCGCCATGGCGAAAGCACCCGCGATCCCCACCATGGCGATGCCCATTTGCCACGTCAGGATCAGTACAAACAAGGCACCGGTACAAGGCCGCGCTGCTATGCCTGCGATCAGGATCAGGGCTTCGCGCAACGTGCCCACATTTGCGACCTCGTCCGCGGTTGGACCATGACGATGACCGCACTCCGCACAGGCTCCCTCATCATGATGGTGCTGATGGGTGTGATCGTTAGAGACATGCTTTTTTTGCTGTCGTGCGAAATTGCGCACAGCCCGTACAACCAGCCAAAGCCCAATCAACGCAATGGCCCCGTAGCTGATCGGAGCCATCACCTGTTCGGTCGTCCCAACTAGGCTTTCGCGGGACATCTGAAAGACCAGCACCCCCGCGTAGACCAGCACAACCGCCGTCACCGCCTGACCAAGGCTGGACAATACACTGATCGCCGACAACCGCCAGAAGGCGACACGCCGACCCAAACCGTAGCCCCCTATCAAAACCTTCCCGTGGCCCGGACCCACAGCATGAAAGAACCCGTAGGCGAAACAGATGGTCAGAAGCGTGGCCACCGCCTGAGGCTGTTCCGCGCGCGCGGCACGCAGGGACCGCGCGATCTGGTTCTGAAAGTCCCGCTGCTCTCCGGCAGCCCAACCTGCCAGACTGTCAAACCCACCGCTGCCCCAGAACCAAAGCAGCAAACCAAAGGCCAGAGCGACCGGAACAATCAGGAAACGGGACATGAAACAAGGATCTCAGTCGCAAAGCTCTCACCAACCAAGGGAATATCGTTTTCCTCAAGGTCGTAATCCGCGTCCAGTGTCAACAGAAACGCCTGCATCTGTGCAAGCTGCCCATCTATGTCGGGTTCGTTACGATCCATCTGGCATAAAGCTGGGCCTGTCACAGTTACAGGGCGCGTTATCTCATAGGCCGTATAGAAGGACTCATCAAATGCCTTGGCGGAAAGCCCTGTGGCAAGTATTGCGTCGCCTTCGACCACCCGCAAATGGGTGGTTACAATCCGCCCGTCTTCCGTTGTCGCACTGGGCTCCATTGGACCGGACAGAGCCACCAGTGCGCCGTCTTTGGTGAGCACGAGGTCGCCGTTGTACCCCTCGACCCATTGCATATCGAACCCGCTCAGACGTTTTTCTTCGTTTTCCGTCAGAATGCCGTCAGCATCCTGATCCAGATTCATGTCTTCCAGAACAAGCAGAGAGTAGAATTCGTCATATGCCCACGTCACCCGGATATGGGTCAGGTGACCGGCCTCATCCACGATGAATTCCAGCCCGGTGTCGATAAAGACATGCGGGTGGGATAGTGCCGGGATCGGCAGGCAACAGGTCATGAAGGTGAAGAGCCAGCGCATATGCGCAAGATAGGTCTGACGGGACACGGCGACAACGGCCTTTACACACGCATGCGGAAACTGGCCGACCTTCAGACTGGCGGGAACAGCACCAGTGTTTGCAGGGCGGTTCCTACAGGGCCTTGCGTGTCGAAAAGCACGGACTGAGACATGCCGATTCCCGTAGGTTGCCAATGTGAAACCGAACTGGACGCCAGCCAATCTGACACCGGTTCGCGGTGGATATTCACGGTCAGATCGGTGTTCATGAACCCCATTTCCGACGTCGGAGCATTCCACGAGATTCCATTGCCGCAATCCGCCAACGGGCACAGTGCCTGAATGGGCGACTGATCTTCGCCGCTCAACAGCTTTGGGGTGCGCATCCAGACCGTTTTGGGTCCGGCCCCCTGTTTGCCGTCTTTGGGATAAAGGATGTCACTGTAATGGGCGAACCCTGGCAAATCGTGACGAATCTCGCCGATTGGAAAAGGGCCTTCTACCGCGTCTTCCAACTGTGGCGCGCTGGTTTCGACGTTTGCCACCGCGCCAAGATCGCGCCGCGCCAGATGCATGGTGGTGGCCGTGGCGCAGAGTGTGTCATCCAGATCGTGCACCGCAACCCGTGTGGTCGCCAGCGTCTTGGTATGGCGCGTGGTTTCTGCGGCAACCCGCAACCCGGCCAAGGGCAGAGGGCGCAACAGGTCAACTGTCAGGCGGGTCAGCATCTTTTCGGGGCCAATCTCGGTTTCCGCTGCCCGCACAATCAACCCGCTTACCGGCCCTGCGTGGCAATGATCGGCAGACCATGGACCGCGTGCGGGATCATTTCCGACAAACGCCCCATCCTCGCGCTGACAGAAATAAGTCTGATCCGTGAAGTCGAGCCCTGCCATCAGTCCCCTCTGATCATTCGCTGCGTTGTGTGCCTCGGCTCACTCATACCGGTAACCGATTGCGATGTAACGTGGTTTCCCCGGCGCGCGGTAAGTGGTACCTTCACGAAACTGTCCTTTTCGGGTTTTGAAACCAGGCTGTACTTTTGGGCACGAGGATGGCTTAACTGACCTGATCCTGTCCACCGCTGTGACGGGACGTCACCACATCACATCCAAGTGGGGTCGCATATGGCGTTGTTGATTGAAACCGGGTTGTCGGACTGGATCGGGGATGAGGAAATCGCCGCCACATTACAGGCCTTGGCACCCGGTGCCGACATCCGCACACCCGAAACGCTGGGCGACCCCGGCGACATCACGATGCTGGCCGTGGTCAACATGCAAAGCAATCACCCTGCGAAGTTGCCCAACCTGAAACTGGTCCAGAAGCTGGGGGCTGGGGTTGAGACCATTGTCGGCCATCCTGACCTGCCTCCGCATATCCGTGTGGCGCGATTGAAGCCAGACGCGCCTGCGCAAGGCATCGCCGAGTGGTTTCTGGCCTATATCCTGCGCGCTCAGCGCCACATGGTTTTTCACGAGGCATCCCAGAGTCGCGCCGAGTGGTTGCCGCGCGCGCCCGTTTTCACACCTGATACGGTTGTGGGCGTTCTGGGTCTGGGCCATATCGGGGCCCGCACTGCCCGCATGTTACGTGCCGTCGGGTTTCAGGTCATGGGCTGGAGCCGCTCACCAAAGTCCATCGATGGTGTCACCTGCCTGCATGGGCAAGACGCGCTGCCTCGGCTGTTGGGGCAATGTGATCACGTCTGCGCCATCCTGCCTTCGACGCCGCAAACCGTGGGTCTGTTTGACGCGCAGACGCTGGCCGCGATGAAGCCGGGCAGTCAGTTGCTGAACGCCGGACGCGGAAACCTGATTGACGAGGCCGCACTGATCGCGGCGCTGGATAACGGCTCACCAGGCCATGCCGTGTTGGATGTTACATCACAGGAACCGCTGCCAAAAGACAACCACTTGTGGCGGCACCCTGCCGTTACGATCACACCGCATGTCTCGGGCTGGTATCTGGGTGATGCACTGTCGGATGTGGCCGAGAACTACCACAGGCTCAGGTCCGGCGATCCCCTGTTGCACGAAGTCAGCCGGGATCTGGGGTACTGATAACCAAGTCAGAGATCAGGGCGTCAGGATCCAGTTTCCGTTACCGTCATTGCACCGGCGAGTCCTGATCTCGCGGCTTTGATCGCTGCCTTCAGGCTGGATGACATGCTGAAGGCCGACGCAGTTGCCCTGAACGTTTTGCACCCGGACCGTTCCTTTCGAGCCGGTTTCGTCGTTTTGCCAGGACCGTTCCTGCCCTACAGAGGGCGTGCCATTGTTCAAAAGCGCATTCGAGGTTGCGCTGACCACTTCAAAGTCTGCCGGGGACAGCCCCATCTCAGCTATGATTCGGGAGAGTGACTTGGCGTCGGCGGAACCGGTCATCAATAGGGTGCCGCACGCGGCAATGACGGGTAAAAACTGGGCTTTCATAGCGGCCTCACAGAACTGAAATCATTTGTGACCAAGGATATACCTCTGTTTCAGCAGGGCCAAGCCCCCGGGGTACCGACCTTCAAAATATCCCGAACAAACCTATCGCGCGTCAGGACCTAATAGCGCCGCGCCTTTGTGCCCATAGTGCCATTCAAACGATCCCGAGGCACACAAATGACCCATCCGACCTATTTCGCCCCGACCGGCGGCCATCCCGGCCAGAACCAGTTGCTGACCGACCGCGCCATGTTCACTGACGCGTATGCGGTCATTCCCAAAGGTACGATGCGCGACATCGTCACCAGCTATCTGCCGTTCTGGGAAGGAACACGCCTGTGGGTTCTTTCACGCCCGCTCAGCGGATTTGCCGAAACGTTCTCGCAATACATCATGGAAGTGCAGCCCGGCGGCGGCAGCGATCAGCCAGAGACAGACGCGCAAGCTCAGGCGGTGCTTTTTGTCGTCGAAGGAACAGTCACTTTGACACTGAATTCGGAAAACCATGTGTTGGAGACAGGCGGATATGCCTATATCCCCGCCAGCAGCGACTGGACATTGCGGAACACTGGCCAGACGGCAGCCCGGTTCCACTGGGTCCGCAAAGCCTATGAGGCCGTTCCCGGGTTGCCCGCGCCAGACCCGATCATCACCAACGAACGTGATGTGACGCCTGTAGAAATGCCGGGCACCGACGGCCGATGGTCCACCACGCGGTTCGCTGACCCACAGGACCTGCGCCATGACATGCATGTGAACATCGTCAATTTCGAACCGGGCGGGGTCATTCCCTTCGCCGAAACCCATGTGATGGAACACGGTCTTTATGTTCTGGAAGGGAAAGCGGTCTATCGCCTCAATCAGGACTGGGTCGAAGTTGAGGCCGGAGACTACATGTGGCTACGCGCTTTTTGCCCGCAAGCCTGTTACGCAGGGGGGCCGGGCCGGTTCAGGTATCTGCTTTATAAAGACGTCAACCGGCATATGTCCCTGTCCCTGTCGCACCGCTAAGCGGCGGGTTGGGAAAAAAATCGCAGTGATTATTTGCCCCAGGGCTTCACACAAGGGTCGGAATTTGCTGAAATCCAAGTAATTTCTTGTCTTGAGCATTGGAGATTGGTCCATGAAACTGCGACTTGCCCTGATAGCCGTTGCCGCACTCGCTACCTCTGCAATCCTGCACACCGCACCCGCCATTGCAGGGGAAGAGACCAAATCCGTCTTCGTCATGAGCCGCAACTGGGCTGTGACACAGGTCGCAGACGAACCGGTCGTTTATCGCGCCACACGCGACAACAACAACCTGAACCCGTTCGGTCCGCCCCCACGCCTTCGGACAACGCAAGCAATTGCTGCCATTCAACAAGCGACGGGCTGCAAGGTGATCTTCAACAGCATGTACCAGAATATTTCGGGTCAGTTCTTTTCTCAGGTCAGTTGCAAGTAAGCTGTTGTTGATCAGGCATTGAGGTCGCCCCGACGCCCTGCCATAGCTTGCGCATGAAACTCGCGATTAATGGATTCGGCCGCATTGGCCGCACGATCCTGCGGCAGGTTCTGGCCCTGCCTGAAGGGTCGGATATCGAGCTGGTGGTGATCAATGACATCGCGCCGCTGGAGACCTGTGCTTACCTGTTCAAATACGACAGCACCTTCGGCCCCTATCCCGGCGATGTGTCACAGGGCGATGCCGCGCTGATCGTAGACGGACGCACTGTTCCTATGACGCACAGTGCCGATCTGACACGCGTTGATTTATCCGGCGTAGACGTGATGCTGGATTGTACCGGGGTCGCGCGCGCATCCGACGTGGCGCGTCGCGGATTGTCTGCGGGCGCCAGCAAGGTCCTGATCTCGGGTCCTTCGCCTGCGGCCGACTTAACCGTCGTTCTGGGGGCGAACGAGGATCAGTTGGGCAGCGCCCGGATCGTATCGAACGCCTCCTGCACAACGAATGGGCTGGCACCGCTGGTCAAAGTGCTGGACCACATTGGCGGTATTTTGTCGGGCCATATGACAACCATCCATTGCTATACCAACAGCCAACCCATGGTTGACGCCCCGCGCGGCGACCTTGCCCGGTCGCGGGCCGGTGCGCTGTCCATGGTTCCGACAACGTCCAGCGCCACACACCTGATCGACGTGGTCCTTCCACATCTGGCCGGGCGCATCTCGGGTGCCGCAGTTCGCGTCCCGACAGCCAGCGTTTCGGCGGTCGACCTCGTGGTCACGCTGGAACGCGGTATGCGGGCCGAGGATTTCGATCATGCTTTGCGTCAGGCTGTTGTCGCGTCACCGGTTTTGGGTTGGACGGATATGCCGCTGGTCTCTTCCGATTTGCGGGCGCGCCCGGATTCGCTGGTCATTGCCGGGCCGGAAACCCGCATGGTCGGAGAAAATCAGGTGCGCGTTTTCGGCTGGTACGACAATGAATGGGGCTTTTCGGCTCGCATGCTGGACGTGGCCCGTCTGATGGCCGCGTCGTGACCGGACTAACCTTCGTACACAGCGTCGGGTCGGCAACTATGGTTTAGGCCCCGCGACAGGGTATTCTGTAACGCGAACCACCTTACTGATCCGTTCAATCATGAAATCCATGAACAGGCGTGCCTTTGGATCCTGGTGGCGCCGATGCGTGTATAGGCAGGCCATCTGAACTGAAACAGGCGGAGTTTCCGTTGCAACCGGCACGAGGCGGCCGGATTTCAGATGCTCGGCCACCTCGAAAACCGGCTTCATTGCAATGCCTTGACCGGACAACGCCCAATCCGTCAGAACATCCCCATCATCACATTCGAACCGCCCGGACACGGCAAATCGTTTCGGACCATCGGGTGTGACCAGCATCCACTGAAACTCGGTCGCACCCGGAAAGCGCAGATTCAGGCATTCATGCTTGTCGGCAATCAGGTCAGCCCCGGTCTTAGGCATACCGCGCCGCGCCACATAGTCCGGCGCAGTGCACAGTACACGCTGGCAGTCGGCAATCTTGCGAATACGCAACGTGCTGTCCTCGGGCTGGCCAATGAAAAACGCCAGATCCAGACCTTCCGTCGTCAGATCAACCGAGCGATCCGTCAGGCGCAAGCGGACATCAATCTCGGGGTATTCCGCAAGAAACTCGGGCACATGTGGAGCCAGCAGTCGCCGCCCCACCCCCAGTGGAGACGCCACGAACAACGACCCGCGCGGTGCCTCGGTCAGATGTGTGACCTGAGCCTCGGCCTCGTCCACCGCATCCAGAACCGCCACCGCACCGGGATAGAATGCCTTTCCTTGCTCTGTCGGGGACAGGTTGCGTGTGGTGCGCTGGAACAGACGTACACCCAGATGGTCCTCAAGCTGCGATATTCGCGCCGATGTCACCGCTGGCGAAATCCTAAGATCCCGCCCGGCCGCAGACATGCTGCCCAGATCGTAAACCCTGACAAAGGTTCGGATGTTGTCGAGATAGGACATTTTTTCGGTTTTTTTGATACCCGTTGACAATATACTGGGAATACCGAAGAACCGCCCGTTTGCCTAGTGAATTGCACTGGGCCAAGACCAAAGGCCGGCCCGGACATTTGTTGCATACGGTTGGCTATCGCCTGCAACGCGGCAATTCCAGTCTGCCAATCTAGATGCGCAATACGATTGTGTCGGCACAGACCGGGACAATTTGACCAAAATTACCCGATCCCGCGTTTATCTCTTTTCCCAATAGCATTCAGATGTTCTAACCTGACACTATAAGACCGTCCGTGACACGGTAGCTGAGATTTGGAACTGGGACAGTTGGGGCAATTCATGCAAGGGCGCACGCCGCAAGGCCGTTTGAAGTTCTGGCTGAGTGCCATTGTCATGGCACTGACCCCGAACGCTCTGATGGCGCTGGAAACCTCTCTGACGGCGCCGGGCGCTTCGAAGGAACTGGTTGAACGCCTGAAAAAGACATCATCGGTTACAACAGCGAAAGAGCGGGGCTTGGACACGCCACTTGAGATCCTGTCTGCCGCCTTGTCGGATTACCGCACGCTTGTACAGATCTTGTATGATGAAGGGTATTTCAGCCCGGTTGTCAGCATCAAGCTTGACGGGCAGGAAGCCGCTGAGTTGAGCTCTTTGACTGTGCCAACACAGATCAATAGGGCCGCAATTACTGTTGAAACCGGGCCAAGCTTCAAATTCGGCACGGCCATTGTTCAGCCCTTGGCGTCTGGTACCGTGCTGCCCGAAGGTTTCGCCCCCGGCAAACTGGCAACGACCGGAGCCATTCAAAATGCAGGCTCGGACGGTGTGCAGGGATGGCGGAATGCGGGCCATGCAAAGGCAAAAATTGAGGATCAGACCATTATCGCCCGCCACGCGCAGGCCCGTCTGGATGCGCAGATTGATTTGGACCCGGGGCGCAGGTTGACGTTTGGCAGAATGTTTATCAGGGGCGACACGGATGTGCGCCACCGGTCCATCGAAAAAATCGCCGGTTTCCCAAGTGGAGAAGTTTACTCACCAGAAAAAATCCAGAAGGTTGGAACGCGTTTGCGCCGAACCGGCACATTCAACGTCGTCTCATTGCAGGAACATGAGACAGCAAACCCCGACGGGACACTGGATTTCGACGCCACATTTGAAGACCTGCCAAAGCGCCAACTGACCTTTGGGCTCGAGCTGGCCTCGCGCGACGGTATCGATGTGACCGCGACCTGGATGCATCGCAACATGTTCAAACGCGCGGAACGCCTGCGTTTTGAGGCCGCGATACGAAATATCGGTGGTTCCGAAGATCTTGATGGGCGGATCGGATTGCGTCTGGATCAGCCCGATCGTCTGGGTCCGGACGACAATACATTCTGGAACGCGTTGCTGGAGCGCCGCAATACCGAAAACTACAATGTCTCGGTTGCGTCTGTGGCGTATGGTGCGCGCCGTACATTCTCGGACACGCTCTATGCTGAAGCCTCGGCTGGGTTACAGTGGTCAGATGCTGACGACGCCTACGGAAACGGCCGCAAGTTCAGGTACTTTATCCTGCCCTTCCGCTCGGAATGGGATGAGCGCGACAGTAAAGTTAGTGCCACACGCGGTTTCTATCTGGATTCTCAGATAATGCCGTTTGTCGGTTTTTCTGGCACCGATACGGGACTTCGCATGTTCTTCGACGGTCGGGCTTATACCAGCCTTGGCACGGGAGGAAGGATAGTGCTGGCCGGGCGGGCGCAGCTTGGATCGGTCATTGGCCCGCCTGCGAGTGGCGTTACACCTGATTTTCTGTTCTTTTCCGGTGGCGCGGGAACCGTGCGCGGGCAACCCTATGAAAGCCTTGGCATCCCTGTCGGGACCGGTGTCGCAGGCGGCAAGTCCTTTCTTGGACTTTCAGGTGAAATCCGGGGCAAGGTGACAGATTCCCTGTCGCTGGTCGGGTTTTACGACTACGGTGTCGTCGATACCTCTTCCTTTATAGGAAGTGGCGCGGAAGATCATGCAGGGGCTGGTATCGGCGTAAGATATGATCTGGGCGGTTTCGGACCCCTGCGGTTTGACCTGGCCTTCCCGGTAAGCGGCTCCAGCGGCGACGGTCTGCAGTTCTATATCGGGATCGGGCAAGCGTTTTGAGACGGCACCTTTCATACCCACTGCTGATTGGCACGCTAATGCTTGTGCCAGTAGCCGGCCCCGCGCAGGAGGACGAAGGCGGCAGCATGATCGAGCGGTTCCTACAGGACACGCTGTCGGGCGACGATCAGAATGTTACCGTCAAAGGCCTGCAAGGCGCGCTGAGTTCACGCGCCACCATTGCCGAGATCACGGTGGCTGATGATGAAGGGGTCTGGCTGACCATCCGGGAAGCGGAACTGGATTGGAACCGGTTGGCGCTGATCCGCGGGCGGTTCTCGGTCAACGCGCTGACCGCGCAGGAAATCGACGTCGCCCGCGCACCGGGCACCACGACCAAGGACACACCGTCCCCTTCTGCCGAGACTCAGGCTTTTCAACTGCCTGAACTGCCCGTGGCCATCGAAATCGGCGAAATCCGTATTGGCGAACTGGCATTGGGCAAACCTTTGATCGGTGTCGCGGCGGAACTGGCCGTCAATGGCAACCTGTCGCTGGCCGACGGCACGTTGGACACCAAACTGGACATCACTCGACTGGATCGGACCGGTGATGAAATCTCCTTGGCTGCGGGTTTTCGGAACTCCGACAGCCAGATCGATCTTGACCTTCAGGTCGTCGAAGCTGCAGAGGGTCTGATCTCGACCGCCTTGAAAATGCCGGACAGCTCTCCGATCGGATTGACCGCAAAAGGGTCCGGGCCGGTGACAGATTTTACGGCCGATATCGGCCTGAGCAGTGATGGGCAGCCACGAGTGACCGGGCAGGTTCGTTTGCGTTCTGCCCCAACAGCCGCGGCTAGCGCGGAGGAGGGCATCGCCTTTACCGCAGATCTGGGCGGTGACCTGACGCCCTTTGTCGCTGAGAATATGGATACGTTTTTCGGCCCCAAAACGCAGTTGATCGTGGATGGGCGTACCCTGCCTGAAGGAGCGTTGGATATCAGTGATCTGGAACTCAGTTCTCAGGCACTGAACCTGAAAGGGGCGCTGCAACTGGCGCCGGGCGGTCGGCTGCAACTGGCGGCCCTGCAAGGACGCATTACGCCGCCAGAGGGGCAAAGCGTCGTCCTTCCGTTATCAGGTGGCGACACATCGATAGAGGCTGCTCAGGTCTCTGCGTTGTTTGATGAGAAAAACGGCAATCTCTGGGATCTGAGCCTGACCGCAAACGCCATAAAATCCGACACCCTGAACCTGCAACGCGCGCAGATTACGGCGCAAGGGACCTTGGAACAGGGTGACGTTTTGCGGATCGACGGTGATTTGCAGGCAGCTTTGGATGGTATCGACCTGGCTGACGATGCCCTGAACACCGCCGTTGGCGACCGCATTACGCTGGACGGTACGTTCCAGTATGGCAGGGATCAGACGTTGAACCTGTCCGGGGTCGAGATGGTCGGCTCGGACTACGAACTGGGCGTTGACGCCGAGATCAGCGGCTTGTCCAGTGGTTTGGCCGTCAATGGTGCCGCGACATTGCAGGCGACCGATCTGGCACGGTTCTCGGGCCTGGCGCAAATGGAGTTGGGCGGTCAGGCCTCTGCCCGGCTGACGGGCCAGGGTTCACCGCTTGAAGGCAGCTTCGATGGCAAGCTTGAGGTCGAGGGGCGCGATCTTTCCACAGGGCGCGACGACATTGACCCGGTGATCCGGGGCAACACAACAATCGCGCTGGACGCCAAACGCGGAGCTGATGGCGTAACAATCCGTGATTTTACTCTGATCGGCGACACTCTGCGCGCGCAGGCTGACGGCAGGGTTACCACCCCTGATGGCAACGTGACGATTGACGGGCAAGCAACAGTCAACGCGCGTGATCTTTCCGTGTTCTCGGGCCTCGCCAAACGTGAGCTTGGCGGTGCGGTACAGGCGAAACTGGACGGCAAAGGCGCTGTTCAGACGCTCGAATTTGATGGCACCGCCAGCGTGATGAGCCGGGATATCAAAACGGGCCTGCCCGAGATTGACCCGCTGTTGGTCGGTCGGACCGAGATCACATTCGATGGCGCGCTGAGCCAGAAGCAGATTGAAATCCGCGACGCGGTGATCAAAGGTCCAGCCCTTGTGGCAAGCGCCACTGCAACAATTGACGATCCGACGGATGCACTGGCCGTGAACGGAAAGGTTAGTCTGAACGTCCCGGACCTGTCACCTTTTTCAGCCCTTGCCGGGCGAGATCTTGCAGGCTCGGTCATAGCGGACGTCGCTGGCAAAGGTACGGTTGGCAGCAGGGTATTTGACGTCAAAGGCAACTTGGCTGCTGATGACATCAAGTCCGGCATCAACGCGGTTGACACCCTGATCCCGGGGCGAACGAACCTGACCGTGGATGCGGTGAATGACGAGGCCGGTCTGAACATTCGCACATTCCAACTGATCGGCACCGCCCTTTCTGCGGATGCATCCGGCAAACTGGATCGCGATGCGGGCGGAGTGACCTTTTCCGCAGCACTGGATGATCTGGGGCGGCTGTCAAAAACACTCTCCGGGCCTCTGAAACTGGACGGCAACGTCGCTCCGACACAGTCCGGGCTCGAAGGAACCGCTCACTTGCTTGGGCCAGAGAGTTCTTATGCCAAAGTGGCCGGTACGGTGGACACAAATGGATCCGCCGATCTGGACTTTGATGCCAAGTTCAACCGCATCGAAAGGTTTGTGCCAGAGTTTCCCGGCACCCTTACCGCTGCGGGGAATGCAAAGCGGGACAGTGGCGTTTGGACCATCGACGCCAAGGCACAAGGTCCCGCGGACATCGTCAGCACGGTTGCAGGGACATTTGATGAAACCAGCAGCAATGCTGATATTTCTGCGCAGGGTGGCGTAAACTTGGGGATTGCGAATGCCTTTATTACACCCAGAAAAATTGAAGGATCCGCGCGTTTTGATCTGGCCCTCAAAGGCCCGGCTGATCTGGCGTCCCTAAGCGGATCGATTACCACCTCGGGAACATCCCTAGCACTTCCCGGCGCGGGTCAGACCATCACCGGGATCAACGGACAGGTGGATCTGGCGCAAAGCCGTGCAACCATCAAACTGAACGGCGGTGTGCGGGCCGGTGGTGGCTTTACCGTCAATGGACCTGTCGATCTAACACCCCCGTTCAACGCGCAGATCACGACAACAATCGACAACCTCGTCCTGACCGATCGGCTTTTGTATGAGACGACTTTGAATGGCCAGATTGCCATGACCGGCGCCTTAGCCGGGAACAGTTCGCTGGCCGGGCAGATCACCTTTGGTGAGACCAATATCAACCTCGCTGCGGCTTCGGGGGCTGTAGGTGCTGCACCAATCCCCGAGATACAGCATGTCAACGAAAGCGGTGCCAGTTTCATCACGCGCGAGCGCGCAGGTCTGGTGGCTACCGAAGACAAGGGCCAACGCACATCCAGAATAGCGCTGGACATCAACTTGCTGGCGCCCAAAGCCGTGTTCGTACGGGGGCGCGGTGTAAATGCCGAGCTGGGTGGCCGGATTTCAATTGGTGGCACCACGACCTCAGTTGTCCCATCAGGTCAGGTTGAATTGATCCGTGGTAATTTCGATATTCTGGGCCGCAGGCTGGCCCTCACCAAAGGTATCGTGACCCTGCAGGGTGACTTGACGCCCTACATCGAGTTTGAATCCTCCGCCAGCACCTCGGACGGAACCGCGACCATCGAAATCGCAGGGCCGCTGGATTCACCTGAGGTCAACGTGTTTTCCGATCCCGAGCGCCCGGCTGAAGAGGCACTGGCGATGCTGCTCTTTGGGAACAGGTTCTCGGAAATCTCGCCGTTCCTGATTGCACAGATGGCCGCATCGCTGGCGCAACTCAGCGGTGCTGGCGGGGACGCGACCAAGGGACTACGTGATTCTACCGGTGTTGATACGATTGATGTCGGTGCGTCAGAAGGTGGTGCGGGCCGACTAGGTGCTGGGGCCTATCTGGGTGAAAACCTCTACACCGACTTCACCGTCAATACCGAAGGCAATACCGAGGTGAACCTGAACCTTGATGTCACCGACAATTTCTCGGTCAAGGGCACGGTTGACGGTCGTGGAGAAACAGGCATCGGAGTGTTCTTTTCAAAGGACTACTAGAATCGCGTCCGACCCCGGAAACTAATTTCGGCGAATTCCTATCGGCTGGCCGATCTGCGAAGCCGGTTCCAGAGATTTGTGATCATCCACCATTTGCGCAAGACGTGCCGCTGCCCAATCCGGATAGGGCTCGGAGCGCCCGGTGCAGTGGCTGACATTCATGAAAAGCGCCTCTTGCGTCGCGCAAATCTCGTCAGTTTCTGACAAAAGCATCTGCGCGAAATAATGTCCTCTCTTGCTGTCAGCATCCAACATTCGGAACCTGAAATAAAACGATGAACCGTCTTTGACTTCCTGCACGAAATGCAGATGAGACTGCAGGATGTAAGGTCCCTGCCCCAACGCCTTGACCTGCACCTCGCCCAAACCGAGATGGTCAACCATCAGCTTTTCCAAAGCCATGTCAAAGGCGACACCGTAAAACCCAACATTCATATGGCCGTTATAGTCGATCCATTCGGGCCGTACTTCAAAGCCGCGAATTTCCACCGGCGCGGCATATGGGCCATCATGCCCGCCAAGAGGTGTCATAGTCGGCTGCATCTGGCCCCCTTTACTGTGCGTCTTGTTCGTCAAATATTGCAACGGCCCGGACAAATCCGGCAGAGGCCCCTTTTATCTTGAAAGGGAAACAGGAAATCTCGAACCCTGTGGGCGGCAAATCTTCCAGATTGGTCAGTTTTTCCAAGTGGCAATAGCCGATATCCATCGACGCACGGTGGCCTTCCCAGATTATAGATGGATCTCGGGTCTCAGCGTATTCCTGAGCGGTGAGCGGAAACGGTGCATCCCAGCTCCAGGCGTCGGTGCCGGTAACACGCACGCCACGTTCAGTCAGAAAAAGCGTCGCCTCGCGCCCCATTCCACATCCTCTGACCAGATAATCCGGCGCGCCATAACGTGTCCCTGCAGCAGTGTTGACCACAACAATATCCAAGGGGCAAAGCTTGTGGCCGATGCGCTTCAATTCGGCTTCGACATCTGCCGCGGTAACGACATACCCATCCTCGAAGTGTCGAAAGTCCAGCTTGACGCCAGAGTTCATGCACCATTCCAACGGCACTTCGTCGATGGTTATCGCCCGTTCACCTTTGTTCATCGTGGAATGATGGTGATACGGCGCATCCAGATGCGTGCCGTTGTGGGTCGCGATCTGCAACCGTTCGATTGCCCATCCTTCACCGTTCGGCAAGTCTTGCCGTTCCAGGCCCGGAAAGAATGACATGACCTGTTCTGCCGTCTGGTCATGGGTCAGATATTCGATTTGCGGCAACATGATTGGCGGGTCAGACACGATCCCGGTTTCCAACGGAACGGACAGATCGACGAAACGACGTGCCATAAAAAATTCCTCCACCATATTCCCAAACAAGGTTGGTCGAGCACAAGCGTCTGTCAAGAAAAGAAAAAGGCGACCTGTCTGGCCGCCTTCTTTGCTTGATATGTGTTGATCTTACTCAGCCGCAACTGCGCTTTCGATCTTTTCGACGCGAATGGCCGAGAATTTGAACTCGGGGATTTTGCCATAAGGGTCGATGGCCGAATTGGTCAGGATGTTCGCCGCCGCCTCAACATAGGCAAACGGGATGAACACCATATCCTCGGCAATCGCCCGGTCCGCGCGGACCATGATCTCAATCGAACCACGGCGTGTGGTCAGGCGGATCATGTCGCCTGGTTCGATTCCCATCAGCTTGAGCGTACGTGGATTCATCGAACAATTCGCCTCGGGCTCAACCGCGTCCAGAACATTGGACCGGCGGGTCATCGAGCCAGTGTGCCAATGTTCCAGCTGACGGCCAGTGGTGGCGATCATCGGGTATTCGTCGTCCGGAGCCTCATCCGGCGGAATGACGCTGGCGGGGGTGAACTTCGCCTTGCCCCCCGAGCGGGGGAAACCATCCCCGAACACGATGGCCTGACCCGGATCGGTTTCGCTGAGCGACGGGTAGGTAATCGTCTCGGTCTCCAGACGCTCCCACGTGATGTTGTCAAGCGACGCCATGGTCAGTTTCATCTCGGCAAAGACCTGCGACACATCGGTGTAGTCCCAGTTCAACCCGATGCGCTGTGCCAGCTCGACTGTGATCTTCCAATCTTCGCGCGCTTCACCCGGGGGGGTAACGGCAGGCCGTACACGCTGTACCTGGCGGTTGGTGTTCGACACAGTGCCGTTCTTTTCATAGAGCGCCGAGGCAGGCAGGATGATGTCAGCGTAGTTCGCCGTCTCGGTCAGAAAGATGTCCTGTACGATCATCAGATCCAGTTTGGCCAGCGCCGCGCGGGCGTGGTTCACATCCGGGTCGGACATGGCAGGGTTTTCACCCTGAATATACATGCCCTTGATGTTGCCCGCATATGCCTGATCGATGATCTCAGTAACGGTCAGACCTTTCTCGTTCGAGAAGTCATCCGAATGCCATACATCATTGAATCTGGCGCGAACGCGGTCGTCTGTCACCGACTGATAGTCTGGTAGGAACATCGGGATCAGCCCGGCGTCTGATGCACCCTGCACGTTGTTTTGCCCCCGCAGCGGGTGCAGACCCGCGCCCGGTTTGCCGACATTGCCGGTCATAAGGGCCAGCGAGATCAGGCAGCGCGAGTTGTCGGTGCCGTGGATGTGCTGGCTGACGCCCATGCCCCAGAAGATCAGGCCCGCTTTGGCCTGCGCAAAGGTGCGGGCGACCCGGCGCAGCTGATCCGGTTCAATACCACAGATCGGGGCCATCGCCTCGGGCGTGAAGGCGCGCAGGTGCTCTTTCTCGGCCTCCCAGTTCTCGGTCCAGCGATGGATGTACTGGCTGTCATACAGCTCTTCCTGGACGATAACGTTCATGATCGCGTTCAGCATCGAGACATCCGCCCCCGGACGGAACTGAAGCATTTCGTCGGCAAACTTGCGCATACCAACGCCGCGGGGGTCCATCACGATCAGCTTGCCTCCGCGCTTGGCGAACTGCTTGAAATAGGTCGCCGCGACAGGGTGGTTCTCGATCGGGTTCGAGCCGATGATGATCGCCACATCGGCGTTCACAATCTCGTTGAAGGTCGCAGTCACCGCGCCCGAACCTACATTCTCGATCAGCGCCGCAACGGATGAAGCGTGGCACAGACGGGTGCAGTGATCGACGTTGTTGTGCTTGAAGCCCTGACGGATGAACTTCTGGAACAGGTACGCCTCTTCGTTGGTGCACTTGGCCGAACCGAAGCCCGCAACCGAACGTGGGTCTTCGGCACGCAGGGCCATCAGCTTGGTCGCGGCCAAGTCCATCGCCTCTTCCCAGGTCGCCTCGCGGAAATGGCTCGACAGGTTGCCCGGATCAACGTTCAGCCCCTTGGCGGGCGCATCCTCGCGCCGGATCAAAGGTTTGGTCAGGCGGTGCGGGTGGTGGATGTAGTCAAAGCCAAAGCGACCTTTGACACACAAACGACCTTCGTTTGCGGGGCCATTGATGCCCTCGACATATTTCACCTTGCCGTCCTTGACCTTCAGTGACACCTTGCAGCCCACGCCGCAGAAGGGGCAAACGCTTTCGGTTTCGCTGTCGTAGTCCTTGCTGTCCCCCTGCTGCTGGTCGTCCAGCACGGTGGCCGGCATCAGCGCACCGGTCGGGCAGGCCTGAACACATTCACCACAGGCCACGCAAGTTGACGCGCCCATCGGGTCGTTCTGGTCGAACACCACCTGCGCGGTATGACCGCGACCAGCCATGCCGATCACGTCATTCACCTGCACTTCGCGGCAGGCCCGAACACAAAGATTGCAGTTGATGCAGGCATCCAGATTGACCCGCATCGCCACATGGCTGTCATCCAGCAGCGGGATTTTCTCGGCCTCTTTCGCAGGAAATCGGCTGTCGCTGACATCGTTCAGCTTGGCCATATCCCAGAAATGGCTGGATACGTCATGCGGCTGCTCGGGCTGGTCAGCCACGAGCAATTCCATCACCATAGCGCGCGATTTTTCGGCACGGTCGGTATCGGTCTTGACCACCATCCCGTCAGCCGCCGGGCGGATGCATGAGGCGACCAGCGTGCGCTCGCCCTCCACCTCGACCATGCAGGCGCGGCAGTTGCCATCGGGGCGGTATCCCGGCGCAGGCTTGTGGCACAGGTGCGGGATCACCAGGCCCCGGCCATTGGCTGCTTCCCAGATCGTGGTGCCCTCGGGCACAGTGACGTCATCGCCGTTCAGGTTGAAGGTGACGGTCTTGGTTGGGCTTGCGTCAAGCATGGCTCTGTCTCCCTCAGATTTCGTCAGCGAAATGTTTCATGACCAAGCGGATCGGATTCGGGGCCGCCTGCCCCAGACCGCAGATCGATGCATCGCCCATTACCTGACACAGATCCTCCAACAGATCGGTGTCCCACTTGTCGGCCTGCATCAGCTTGACCGCCTTTTCGCAACCTGCCCGGCAGGGTGTGCACTGACCACAGCTTTCATCCTCGAAGAACCGCAGCATGTTCAGCGCGGCATCGCGGGCGGTGTCCTGATCGGACAGAACCACAACGGCGGCAGACCCGATGAAGGTGCCAAGCGGCTGAAGCGTGTCGAAGTCGAGCGGGACGCCGTCAATGCTTGAGGGGAGAAGACCAGACGACGGCCCGCCCGGTTGATACGCCTTGAACACATGGCCATCAGCCATGCCGCCGGCGGCATCAATCACATCAAGAATGGTCGAACCTGCGGGCAGCAGGTAAACGCCTGGCTTCGCCACACGCCCCGAGACCGAATAGCTGCGCAGGCCCTTGCGGCCGTTCTTTTCAACAGAGTTCAGAATCTGCGGCCCTTCGCGGCAAATTTTTGAGACCCAATACAGCGTCTCGACATTGTGCACCAAGGTCGGACGGTTGAAGACCCCAACCTGCGCCACGAACGGAGGACGGTGGCGTGGCAGGCCCTTCTTGCCTTCGATCGATTCGATCATCGCGGATTCTTCACCGCAGATATAAGCGCCAGCACCCCGGCGCAGGTCGATATAGCCTTCTTCGACAATACCCGCCTGTTCCAGAGCCGCAATCTCACGACGCAGAATACCCAGCACTGCTGGGTATTCGTCGCGCATGTAAATGAAGCAGGTTTCGGCCTCGACCGCCCATGCAGCGATCAGCATGCCTTCAAGGAAGACATGCGGCGTGCGCTCCAGGTAATAGCGGTCTTTGAACGTGCCGGGTTCACCCTCGTCGCCGTTGACAGCCAAATAGCGCGGGCCTTCGTTCATGCGAACAAAACCCCATTTCTTTCCCGACGGGAAGCCAGCGCCACCCAGACCACGCAGGCCCGAGGCCAAGACAGTTTCCTGTACTTCTTCCCAGTTTCCGCCGTTGCGCAGATTTTTCAGCGTGGCGTAGCCGCCGTTGGCCTCATAGGCCGCAAAGGTCTCATAGTCGGGCAGATGCGCATGGGTGTCCCCTGCTGCAATCGCCGACTGCACCTTTTCGGGGGTCGCATGATCAATGTGATTGTGGCCAATCTCCAATACCGGGGCGGTATCGCAACGCCCCATGCAGGGCGCGCGAACAACGCGAACTTCGGCAGGGTCCAAACCGCCTTCCAGTGCCTGCTGCAACTGCTGGGCACCGGCCATTTCGCAGGAGAGGGAATCACAAACCCGGATGGTCAAAGCGGGAGGAGGTGTCTCGCCTTCTTTCACCACATCGAAATGGGCATAGAAAGTCGCGGTCTCGTAGATCTCGGCCTGACCGATCCGCATCTCGACGGCCAATGCCGCGATATGGTCGGCGCTGATATGGCCGTGTTCGTCCTGAATCAAATGCAGGAATTCGATCAACAGATCACGGCGGCGCGGGCGATCGCCCAGCAGGCGTGTGATTTCAGCCTGCGCCTCATCCGTGAACTGACGGCCCTTGGGTGTGTGCCGCCCCTTGCCTTTACCTGACTTCCAGACGCCCTTGGGTGTGCCTGATGGCTTGGTATCTAATGGTGCCATGATGCCCTCCGATTGAGGTTCCGTCTCTCATCAGGCAAACATATCGTCAAATCGCTTTTGGCAATCGCACGATAACGACACCTTATCACCGCAAAGAGGTCACCACATCCCGCAAAGCCTTGACCGTCGGCAATTCGGGGTCCCGGTTAAGGGTCGCCAGACAAATCGGTTTGCTGACAACAGGTTCGATCAGCGGCAACACTTTCGTTCCCTTCAAATCGCCCAGCGCGCGCACCAGAACCCGAGGGACAACCGTCGCCGCCAGCCCCTCCCGCACCATGACCATCGAAGCCGTGAAACCGCTGGTTTCGGCCACGATATCAGGGTGCAGCCCCTGTTCGGCAAACACCCGGTCCAGAATACGCCGGTTCTGCATCTGCGGTTCCAAAAGGCTGAGCGGAAATTCTGCGACCTGCGCCCACGGAATCGGGCCGTTCTGGTCCGTCAGATGCGTGGGCACCAACAACACATAGGTTTCCTCGTAAAGGGGCTGAACCTGCCGGAAATCGGTGCCGATACTGTCACCATAAGTCACCCCGGCATCAAGGCTGCCTTCGTCCAGCCGATGCTGAATTGCAGTGGCTGACATGGTTTCAATGCGTGTGACGATACGGGGATGCGCGTCACGCAGCCTTTTGACCAACCGTCCCGTGAAAGCGATTGCCGTCGGGATCACGCCGAGGATCAGTGTGCCCGTTATTTCGCCCTTTGCAGCAAGCACCTGCTGTTCCAGCGCCTTGGTGTCGTCCAGAATACGCCGCGCCCGCTGGACGATCATCTCGCCCTCTTCGGTCAGGCCCTGAAACCGGTTGGCGCGGCGGACGATGGAGACACCCAAACGATCCTCAAGATTGCGGATGCGCATAGAAAACGCAGGCTGTGAAATTCCGCACTCCTCGGCCGCCTTGGCAAAATGCCGATGCCGCGCCAAAGCGCTGAGCAGTTGCAGGTCGCGGATTTCGATCAAGGAAAGCTCCAATGCTGCGGATAAGGCAGGATACCCCGCTCACCCGACAGGAACAGCCCAATTGATCAGGTATTAAACAAAAAGTGCATCACATCGCCGTCCTTGACGATATAGCCCTTACCCTCTGCCCGCATCTTACCCGCCTCTTTCGCGCCCTGCTCGCCATTTGCGGCGACATAGTCGTCATAGGCGATGGTCTCGGCGCGAATGAAACCCTTTTCGAAATCGCCATGGATCACACCGGCGGCCTGCGGAGCGGCGGTGCCAGTGCGGATGGTCCAGGCGCGGGCCTCTTTCGGGCCAACGGTGAAATAGGTTTCCAGCTTCAGTAGATCGTAACCAGCGCGGATCAGACGGTCGAGGCCGGGCTCTTCCAATCCCATCTCCTCAAGGAACATCTGGGCTTCGTCCTCATCCAGCAGGCTTATCTCTTCTTCGATCTTGGCACTGATGATGACATGGGCATTACCCTGCGCGGCGGCCATATCGGCCACGCGGGCAGAGTATTCGTTGCCTTGTGCGGCGTCTTCCTCGGACACGTTGCAGACGTAGAGAACCGGTTTGGTGGTCAGCAGTTGCAACATCTTCCAAGCCTTGGCGTCCTCGTCGCTGACTTCGACCAGACGTGCGGGCTTGCCGCTTTCCAGCATCGCCTGCGCCTCGGCCAGCAAACGGTCCTGCTGCTGCGCCTCTTTGTCATTGCCTTTCAGCTTGCGCACCAGATTGGCGCGGCGCTTTTCGATGCTTTCCAGATCGGCCAGCATCAGTTCGGTCTCGATCGTGTCAGCGTCCGCAACCGGATCAACGCGACCATCGACATGTGTCACGTCGCCATCTTCGAAACAGCGCAGCACATGGGCAATCGCATCCGTTTCGCGAATATTCGCCAGAAACTGGTTGCCCAGCCCTTCGCCCTTTGACGCGCCTTTCACCAAACCCGCGATATCCACAAAAGTCATACGCGTTGGGATAATCTGTTTTGAGGACGCAATCGCCGCCAGCCTGTCGAGACGGGCGTCGGGAACCGCAACATCCCCGACATTGGGTTCAATGGTGCAGAACGGGAAGTTCGCGGCCTGCGCAGCTGCGGTTTTGGTCAACGCATTGAACAGGGTCGACTTGCCGACATTCGGTAGACCCACGATTCCCATCTTAAAGCCCATCACGGCCTCCTGCATATAATACGATCGCAGCTTCTATGCAGGTCCGCCTAGATGCGCAAGGGATTGCTGGCGGCACCTTTGCCGAGTCCATTTCGCCACATCACAAAATTGTTTGGAAAATGTGTTCTTGTCTAAATTGAAAAACGGCGCCTACGATAACCAGTTAATATCGCACGATCACTTTTTGTTAGCGGAACCCGATGAAACACTTTTTTTTTGTAACCGTAATGGCGGCAACAGCCTGCGTGTCAGCCCAGGCACAGACCATTGTTTTTGGCGCTGGATACGCAGATTATTCCGAAGACACGTCCGAGGATCAGGGCCTGATCTCGATTGAATACCACCATGCACCATTTCATCAGGCCACGCGGTTTCGCGCCGGTTGGGGTGCGGCCCTAACTGTAGATGAAGATGGTGACACGCATATCGGCGCGGGCCTGATCGGGCAGTATGCGCTGAGCGATCGCTGGTTCGTGGAAGGCAGTGTAATGCCCGGCTACTATAATGCCAGCAACGACCTGAATGATCTTGGGGGCGATTTTCAGATTCGCAGCCTTTTGGGTCTTGGCTATAACCTGAACAATGGCAACAGCGTGTCTGTCGCGCTTACCCATAAATCCAACGCCAGTACCAATGACGAAAACCCGGGCGTGAATGCCCTGCTGGTACGCTATCATCTGGGCTTCTGATCCATTCCTGTCTGGGCGGGATTGATTTTCGGTCAAAGTTTCTGCACATCAGGTCGAAACCCGAGTGCAAGGACATCCGATGACCCGTATCGACGCCAAGTTCGCCGCCCTGAAAGCTGAAGGCAAGAAGGCCTTTGTCGCCTATGTCATGGCCGGGGATCCCGACTATGACACTTCGCTTGAAGTGGTCAAAGGCCTGCCAGGCGCTGGCGTGGATGTTATCGAGCTGGGCCTGCCCTTTACCGACCCGATGGCCGATGGCCCTACTATTCAGGCTGCGGGCCAACGTGCGCTTGAGCAGGGCATGACCTTGCAACGCACATTGGATCTGGCACGAACGTTTCGGGAAACAGACGATACAACCCCCATTGTCCTGATGGGGTATTACAACCCGATCTACAGCCGCGGTGTCGACGCGTTTCTGGCCGATGCAAAAGCGGCTGGTATTGACGGGTTGATCGTGGTGGACCTCCCCCCCGAAGAGGACGCAGAACTCTGCCTGCCCGCGCAAGCGGCAGGTCTGAATTTCATTCGCCTGGCGACCCCAACTACGGATGACAAACGCCTGCCTCGTGTTCTGCAAAACACTTCGGGCTTTGTTTATTACGTTTCGATCACCGGGATAACAGGCGCAGCCGAGGCAGAGGCAACAGATGTTGGCCCCGAGGTTGCCCGCATCAAGGCCGCGACCAATCTGCCGGTGATCGTGGGGTTCGGGATCAACACGCCCGAGAAATCGCGCAATATCGCCTCGGTGTCGGACGGCGCGGTGGTCGGGTCAGCGATCGTCAGTCAGATCGGCGCAGGTAAACCTGTGGCCGACGTGCTGACCTTTGTAAAATCTCTTTCGGATGGCGCGCACAGCGCCTGATTTCGCAGCCAACATGCGAGAATTGTAACCCGTCGCGGGTACCGCGGCGGGTATTTCGTGACTCATTGTTGTAGCGTCAAAACATTGCAGCCTTGGGAATGAATTGGTAAAGAAAACTAACCAATGAACGCGGAGCCCTGTTTTCATGCCTGTGATCACCAATATCGAAGACCTCAAACGCATATATGAACGCCGCGTGCCCCGTATGTTCTATGACTACGCCGAAAGCGGCAGCTGGACAGAACAGACTTTTCGCGAAAACACGACCGATTTTGAAAAAATACGCCTTCGCCAAAGGGTTGCGGTCGATATGTCCGGTCGGTCGACATCTTCGCAAATGATTGGCGAAGACGTTTCAATGCCTGTGGCGCTTGCCCCGGTCGGGTTGACGGGGATGCAACATGCAGACGGAGAGATGAAGGCCGCCAAAGCCGCCGAGGAATTTGGTGTACCCTTTACGCTGTCCACAATGTCCATCAACTCGATCGAAGATGTGGCCGGGTATACCGACAAGCCCTTCTGGTTTCAGCTATATACGATGAAGGACACGGACTACATCAATCGCCTGATCCAGCGGGCAAAAGACGCAAAATGCTCCGCGTTGGTGGTTACACTCGACCTGCAAATTCTGGGCCAACGGCACAAAGATCTGAAAAACGGTCTGTCGGCCCCGCCCAAATTGACGGCAAAAACCATCGCCAACCTGATGACCAAATGGGCCTGGGGCATTGAAATGCTGCAGGCCAAGCGGCGCGAGTTCGGCAATATCGTGGGGCATGTGCATGGTATTTCGGACGCGTCTTCATTGGGGGCCTGGACCGCAGAACAGTTTGACCCCAGCCTGGACTGGTCCAAGGTTGAAAAACTGATGGAGCAATGGGGCGGGAAAGTCATCCTCAAGGGCATCCTTGATGCGGATGACGCGAGGATGGCCGCCAAGCTGGGTGCCGATGCGATTGTTGTGTCAAATCATGGAGGGCGTCAGCTTGACGGCGCGCTGAGCTCAATTCGTGTCCTGCCCGAGATCATGGATGCGGTTGGGGGCGATATCGAGGTGCATCTGGATAGTGGTATCCGATCCGGGCAAGACGTGCTCAAGGCGTTGGCGCTTGGGGCCAAAGGGACCTATGTTGGCCGCGCGTTTGTATATGGTCTGGGTGCCATGGGTCAGAAAGGTGTCACTACGGCGCTTGAGCTGATCCAGAGGGAGCTTGATACGACAATGGCGCTTTGTGGTGAGAAAAACGTGGCAGCGTTGGGGCGTCACAATCTGCTGATACCTGAAAACTTCGGGGGCCGCTGGCAAGCGTAAGCGATGTTTCACAAGGGGGCTCTGCCCCCGACGCCCGTTCCGGGCGCCTCCCCCGGGATATTTTTGGCCAGATGAAGCTGGGGATCCTTCAGTCGTTCGCCAGATAAATACTCCAGGACAGGCGATAGAACCCAACCGAACGGCATGGCAAGAAATACCTCTTTCCAAATCGGGTGAATCAAGCTAAGGACGCGGCTTCACGCGGGTATACAGCCTTGGAGGATGCCCGCCCTAACATTGGAGAATATATCATGGCTGGTGAGATTCCTGATCTCGTAGCTCTGGAACGGACGGGGACAGGCAAGGGCGCCGCTCGTCAGGCACGCCGCGACGGCATGGTTCCGGGCATCGTATTTGGTGGCGACAAAGATCCGCTGCCAATCCAGATTCCGTTCAACGTCCTGTTCAAGCGCCTGAAAGCGGGCCGGTTCAAGTCGACTTTGTGGAACCTCAAGGTTGAAGGTCACGAAGATGTCCGCGTTATCTGCCGCGACGTTCAGCGCGACGTTGTCAAAGACCTGCCGACCCATCTGGACCTGATGCGTCTGCGTCGGACCACCAAGATCGCGCTGTTCATTCCTGTTGAGTTCATCAATGAGGATGCAGCCCCTGGCATTAAGAAGGGTGGCGTTCTGACGGTTGTCCGCCCGGAAGTCGAACTGATGTGCACCGCCGGCGACATTCCCGAGAAGATCACGGTTGATCTGACCGGTCTGAACATCAACGACGTTGTGACCATTTCGTCGGTTGATCTGCCTGAGGGCACCAAACCGACCATCGACCGTGACTTTGTGATTGCCAACATCTCGGCGCCGACTGGCCTGTCCACAAGCGACGAAGATGAAGAAGTTGAAGTTGCAGCCGATGAAGTCGAAGTTGTCGGCAAAGAAGAAGAATAAGTTAGGAATAGAATTTCCGACTTTGAAACGGGGCTCGGGTGAGCCCCGTTTTTTTTGGGACCCGACATTCACGCGCGACTGGATTTCCTGACGTTTTCCGGGCATGAAATGTCTTTGAAGTGACAAAGGCAGAACAGAAACATGAAGCTGTTTGTTGGATTGGGAAACCCGGGTCAGAAATATGCCCGGAACCGGCACAATATCGGGTTCATGGCCCTGGACCGGATCGCTGCAGATCACGGGTTTGGCCCCTGGAAGTCGAAGTTTCAGGCCGAGATATCGGAAGGTCGGCTTGGCACTGAGAAAGTCCTTTTGTTGAAACCGCAGACCTACATGAACCGATCGGGTCAATCCGTGGGTGAGGCGATGCGGTTTTACAAGCTGGAGTCCACCGACGTTGTTGTATTTCATGACGAATTGGACCTTGCCCCGGGCAAATTGCGCGTCAAGGCAGGGGGCGGGCACGCCGGGCATAACGGACTGCGCTCGATCCATGAGCATATCGGGGCGGCATATGACCGTGTACGCCTTGGGATCGGGCATCCGGGCCGCAAGGAAATGGTTTCGGGGTACGTGCTCAGTGATTTCGCGAAATCCGAAACCAGTTGGCTGGACGACGTTCTTCGGGGTGTTTCGGACGGGGCACCCTACCTGGCACAGGACGAGGGCGGCAAGTTCATGAATGCAGTTGCATTGCGCACTGCCCCGCCGCGATCATCAAAAACCGCTGCACCTAAAGCCGACACACCTTCAACGCCCGCACCCGACACCGAGGATGACGACCGGTCTGCCATGCAGAAGCTTTTGGACAAATTCAGGTAGCACCCCGGCCTCTTTCCGTTACGTAGAGGTTGCAGAATGCAACCTCCCGCGTTCCAATACCGGCCAACTAGGGAGGCAATGCGATGAAATCCATATTGAAGTGGGTGCTGCGCATCGTACTGGCGCTGGTTCTGGCCACCACTGCCGTCGGGCTGTGGAAGCGCGAAGAGTTGCAGCGCCTATTGGCCGTAAACTCGTTATTTTCGGAAGAGAAGATCGTTCACAATTTCTCGCATATGGACGAGGCTTTTCTGACCGTAAACCTGCCGCGCGGAGACGCGCCAACCTGGGACCTGCCTTATGGCGAAGGATTCGACTTGCCGGAAGGAACCGACAGCTGGATCGATGAACGATCGGTCACGTCGTTGCTGGTCATGCAGAACGGCAAGATCAGATTCGAGGAATATTATCTTGGCACCGGGCCGGATGACCGGAGGATTTCCTGGTCGGTCGCCAAAAGCTATCTTTCGGCGCTTTTCGGTATCCTGCTGCAAGAGGGCGCAATCGGGTCGTTGGATGACCCGGTCGTCAAATATGCGCCCAAACTGAAAGGCAGCGCGTATGAAACCGCGTCGATCCGCAACGTGCTGAACATGGCAAGCGGCGTGACGTTTGATGAAGATTATCTCGACCCAAATTCCGACATCAATCGGATGGGGCGTGTGGTTGCCCTGGGTGGTGAGCTGGACGATTTCGCAGCCTCGCTGCAAGACAGCTTTGCGACGCCGGGTGAAACCTGGCAATACGTGTCGATCGACACCCATGTTCTGGGCATGGTGATACGCGGTGCGACCGGGCGGAACGTGGCAGACCTTCTGACGGAAAAGATCCTTCAACCGTTGGGGCTGGAGCGGGACGGATACTACATCACTGATGGTGCAGGGGTCGCTTTTGTTTTGGGGGGCCTCAACTTTACCACACGTGATTTCGCCCGGTTCGGACAAATGATCCTGCAGGACGGCATCGCGAATGGAAAACAACTGGTTCCTGCCGAATGGATTTTCGAAGCCACCCAACCCAGCGCACCGACCGCACAAGGAGAGATCGGGTACGGGTATCAATGGTGGATTCCCCGCGGCGCGCATGAAGGAGAGTTTCTGGCCCGTGGCGTCTATGGGCAATACATGTATTTCAACCAGCCCAGGGGCGTTCTGATTGTGTCCACTGGTGCAGACAGGCTGTTCCGTGAACCCGGCGTGAATGATCTTAACATCGAAATGTTCCGCAAGATTGCGGAAAGTCTGTAAGATGCCATTATGCAGAAACAAGAAAGTATCAATGTACTGGGTGGCGTTCTGGCCCCGTGCTCTCGCGACCCTTTGACAGGGTTCTTCCGGGATGGCGCGTGCAATACCTGCCCCGAGGATCAGGGCAGTCATACCGTCTGCGCCGTGATGACGGCCGAGTTTCTGGCATTCTCAAAATATGTCGGCAATGATCTGAGCACGGCACGACCCGAATTCGACTTTCCAGGCCTTCGCCCCGGCGACAGTTGGTGTTTATGCGCCAGCCGATTTTTGCAAGCTCATGACGAAGGATGTGCACCGCAGGTTCATCTGGAGGCGACACATCAACGCGCGCTTGAGATCGTACCACTCGACATTTTGCTTCAAAATAAGGCAAAGACCTAAAGGACCCCCTAAGGGGCGCATGGCTGATTCAGAATGCCATTTGCCAGATCAGGCTGACACTGTAGTTTTCAAAACCGCTTTCGCCGATACCGTCATAGAACAGGTTTGCAGCCAGAAGGCTGTCGTTTTCCAGCCGGTAATCAAAACCCAGATCAGCGCGGGCGCGGGCGGTATCCCCTATCGGTGTCACGCCAGGAACAGTGCCTGAGCCGGATGTTGTACTCCAAATACCAGACAGACCACCGGTCAGCATCATCTGACCACGCGACACCTGGATTGGGTGACTGAAATCCATACCCAGCCGTGCAGTGGTCAGGCTGAAATCCTGCTGTGGGATCAGGTTGCCCAGACTATCGGTATAAGCCTCCTGATCGTCGCTGGCATAGCTAACATCCAGCAGCGGCATAAGCGTCAGGTCACCGCGCTTGAACTCTCCGGTTACGCGCGACTGGATCAGCCAGCGTTCACTATCGAAACTGTCGGTATAGGTGCCCAGTGGAGAAATATCGTTATCAGCCTGACCGTACAGAACGCGCCCTTCGAAAAACACCGGCTGGCTGGGCAGTTTGGCGACGACATAAGGTCCGACCAGCCACCCTGTGCCATCCACGCTGGCCGGGCCGTTTTCGGTTTCGGCATAGTCGATCTGCAACATGGCGCCGATCAGAAGGTTCGAGTTCACCCAGCCATGCGCCCCCACCACGGCCAAGGCATAAGAACTGTCGTAATCGTTTTGAGAGCTCCAGTTCCCGGACAGATTGAACCAGACCGGGTGGGTTGGGTCACTTGCAAATTTCAGAAACCCCGATCCTTGCGTTACCGACGAGTCCAGCGCACCTGATCCTGATTGCTGAAGAAACTGCGTCAGCTCTGGCTGATTGGTCACGAGGCTGTTGGCCCGGGCGTTCTGAAAGGCCTGCACCAGTCGCTGTGTGTCCGTTACACCCTGTTGTGTGCTGACCCTGTTGGACGCAAGGTTCAGGTTCCCGGCGGCATCCGAAAAAACGCCTGCGGGAATAAACAGCTCAATTGTACCGTTATTTTGCGCAGTCAACGTCGCAACATAATTGGATCCCGATCCTGTCAGGCTTGCGGACGCATTGGTAACCGACAAGTCGCCCACCGTGAAATCTGTGCTGGGTTCACTCAGTGTGATCACCGCTTGGAACGTACCGTTCCCGATTGTTGTCAGCGCACCAATTGAGGCCGTCGGCTGCGTCGTGTCTGCCAAAGTCCTAGTGTTGATAATCTGGGTATTCGTGACGCCCGACAGCGCTATTTCATAAAGGTAAAGCGACCCTCCGACGGTTTCGCGCGCGGTGAACATGACCCCAAGATAGCCATCAGCGGCGTAAGTGGAATCGGCTCCATTCTGGCTGAGTATCGTCGCGCCAATATATCCAAGATTGGCCAATCCTGCTGGCGTAATAGCAGGTTGAGTCAAAACACCATTGTTGAAATAGAACGATCCTCCCGGGCCTTCTCCCGAGCCGCCCAACGACATGAACGCTGTCGCAGTACTTTGGAGATTGGAAAAGAAAATCTGCCCGCCGTTAGGTGTTGCGACTGTCTGGGACGGAAACGAAGGGTTGCCAAACGCCAGACCCTCTTTGACGCTTCCCATCAAAAGCGCGGAAACCAAAAGACCCAGGCACGACAGCCTCGTAATTGCGGACCAAACCATATTACCTCCTACAGCACCGCGTGGGTGCCAAACACCAGAGTGCCCGGGGTTAAAATCGCATCCCAAGCAGCGTCATCCTTGCCCCATCTTCGCAGAGACATCCCCAGAACCGGCGGCAAATCGCCGGTTAATGAGAAGTTAATTCAATTGGAAGACGCTGTATAGAACGCGGCAGGAATCAACTGGGGCGTGCGGGACACGTCGTGTTGTTAGAACAACCGGGTTTTGACCAAGGCTAACTCTCAAACAGCTTGAAACACCCAGTATTTACGGTGTCGTCTCGCGGAGAAAGAAACCTAAGGCAGGCTACGCTGGAAACTCGTCTGCAAAGACAGAAGGGACATAATCGCTGAAATTTCAGCAATTTTACAACAGTGTGGCTCCACTTGCCGCACTGACCACCATTTGGAAACCTTCGAGCGCAAGTGGAACAGGGCGATATCGCTTGTGGGCGATTCTTTGACCGGGCTCCGGCGGGTCCAAAAGGATCGCTTGCGAGGGCGAGCATACAGTGACAAAACCGGATGCCACGCCGGGTAGGAGCAACAATCCATCTGCGCCCGGTGAAACAGAAATTGGATCCGAAAGCCATTTCGGAGCGGCACTACAATCAAGGGTGGACCGACGGGTTTTCCCGGCAGCTTGATTGATCGAAATTGTAAACCGGGGCATGTGGCCCCGGTTCGAAATCAACCGACAGTGCGACCCTCGGTGTCAGACATATCGAAGTTCAGGTATTTTGCGACGGTCTGAACATCCTTGTCACCGCGTCCACACATATTCATGCAAATCAGGTGGTCCTTGGGCAACTCTGGCGCGATCTTCATGACATGCGCCAGAGCGTGGCTGGGTTCCAGTGCGGGAATGATACCCTCGGTGGCACAGCACAGCTGGAATGCCTCAAGCGCTTCCTTGTCGGTAATCGAGACGTAAGTCGCGCGACCGACCTCATGCAACCAGGAATGTTCGGGCCCGATACCCGGATAGTCCAGACCAGCCGAAATCGAATAGCCTTCCAGAATCTGCCCGTCATCATCCTGCAACAGATAGGTCCGGTTGCCATGCAGAACGCCCGGGCGACCGCCTGTCAGCGAGGCACAATGCTCCATCTTTTCGTTTACACCTTTACCGCCGGCCTCAACACCGATGATGTTGACGGCCTTGTCATCAAGGAAAGGATAGAACAGGCCCATCGCGTTCGAGCCGCCACCGATAGCTGCAATGATCGTATCCGGCAGACGGCCTTCGGCCTTCATCATCTGCTCTTTGGCTTCCTTGCCGATGATCGACTGGAAATCACGCACCATCGCCGGGTATGGGTGCGGACCGGCCACTGTGCCGATGCAGTAAAACGTATCGCGCACATTGGTCACCCAGTCGCGCAGCGCGTCATTCATCGCGTCTTTCAGCGTACCACGACCCGAAGTGACCGGGATCACCTCGGCCCCCAGTAGGCGCATACGAAACACGTTCGGGGCCTGACGTTGCACGTCGTGGGCACCCATATAAACGATGCATTTCAGACCAAATTTCGCACAGACCGTGGCTGTCGCGACACCGTGCTGCCCTGCCCCGGTCTCGGCAATGATCCGGGTCTTGCCCATGCGGCGCGCCAGAATGATCTGGCCCAGCACGTTGTTGATCTTGTGTGCGCCGGTGTGGTTCAGTTCATCACGTTTCAGATAGATCTTCGCCCCGCCCAGATGCTCGGTCAGGCGTTCCGCGAAATACAGAGGCGAGGGGCGGCCCACATAGTTGGCCCACAGATCATCCATCTCGGCCCAGAAGGTCGGATCATCCTTGGCTTTGTTGTATTCCTCTTCCAGTGACAGGATCAGCGGCATCAGCGTTTCGCTGACAAAGCGCCCGCCGAAGATGCCAAATCGCCCTTGCTCGTCAGGGCCGGACATGAAGGAATTGAAAAGATCGTTGGCCATGGGTGTCTCCCTCGTCGTACCTGTCTGTCATAGGTGGTCGTAGCGGGATTTGCCATGACAAAACGCACCATGTCGCCCCCTTGCAGCGGCAAACAAAATCAGCGTGTCGCGTCGATAAATGCCTGTATCAATACAGCGTCCTTTACGCCCGGTGCGCTTTCAACACCGGACGCCACATCGACTTGCCGCGCACCCGTCATGCGGATCGCCTCAGCGACATTGTCTGGGTTCAGACCACCGGACAACATCCACGGCCTGCGCCAGTATTTGCGACCTGCCAGCAGCCGCCAGTCAAAAGGAAGACCGTTGCCGCCGGGAAGTTCCGAATTCTTCGGCGGCTTTGCATCGATCAGAAGCTGGTCTGCAACTTCGGAATACAGATCAATCGCAGCCAGGTCCTCGGCCTCGGCAACACCGATCGCCTTGATGACGGGCAGGCCATAGCGCTGCTTGATCTCTGCCACACGCTCGGGACTCTCTCCACCGTGAAGCTGCAACATATCCAGCGGAACACCCGCGACAATCTCATCAAGCTGCGCGTCCGAGAAATTCACGGCCAGAGCGACCTTGGCGACGCCGATTGGTATTTCGGCGGCCAACGCCGCGGCTTGCGGTATCGGCGCGTAACGGGGCGATTTGGGAAAGAAGTTGAACCCGACGTAGCGCGCGCCAGCTTCAACCGCAGCGCGCACATGTTCTGGGGCGGTCAAACCGCAGATCTTGACGGACACAACGGTAGACATAAGCCTCAGCTGGCCTCGTCGAGCAGGGCCAGAATATCATCCTTACCCTCGTTCTGCTTTTTCTTGAGCTTCTTGACTTCGCGTTCAAGCTTGCGGACCTCGCCCTTTTTCACGGTCGCATCGCGGCGGTGTTTATGTTCCCGCAGCCATTCCCACATGAAACCGATGATCAAACCGGCGACAACGCCACCGAGAACGACCAGAAAAAGCGGTAAAGAGGTACTGACGTTAAAGCCCAGAAGCTCGGCCAGAGCATCGGGCATCAGTTTCAGTTCCACAGACTGAACATTTGCCAGGGAAACGGAAATCAGAACGATCCCGAGAGTCCCAAGAAAAGCATATCGAAGGTAACGCATCATGAGGTCAGGCTTTACCGTTCAAACGATCCCTGAGCAACTTACCAGTTTTGAAAAATGGTACACATTTTTCTTCGACCTGAACGGTTTCACCGGTACGGGGGTTGCGCCCAACGCGGGCATCCCGCTTTTTCACCGAAAAGGCACCAAAGCCGCGCAGCTCGACCCGGTCGCCGCGCGCCATGGCATCGGTGACTTCTTCGAACACGGTGTTCACAATCCGCTCGACATCACGCTGATAGAGATGCGGGTTTTCGTCAGCGATTTTCTGAATCAGTTCTGAACGGATCATTCGTGATACCCTCCCAGGCAGCCGGTGTGACAGGTCTACTGTTTTGACAGTATAGGAAAAAACCCAGAACGGGGGAACGGATACTCTGCGTGTTGAGGCTTTATTTTGCCATATTCTCACGCGAAATTTTGCCCGACAGACTGATTTACACACTTCAAGCGCGAACATAATCGAGTTTAAGCAGCGTGTTTGGAACACGTTGATTCGCAACAAAAACGGCCCCGCACTTCCATGCGGGGCCGTAAATCATACTTGGGATGCGCCCCGGGCTTAGTCGCCCGACTTCAGCGCTGCACCCAGAATGTCGCCCAGCGACGCGCCCGAGTCGGAAGAACCGTACTGTTCCACGGCTTCTTTCTCTTCTGCGATCTCGCGTGCCTTGATCGACAGACCCAGACGGCGGGTCTTGCTGTCGACATTGGTTACGCGGACATCAACCTTGTCACCGACCGAGAAACGCTCGGGGCGCTGTTCGGAACGGTCACGCGACAAGTCGGAACGACGGATGAACGACTTCATGCCTTCGTACTCAACCTCGATGCCGCCATCTTCGATTGCGGTCACTTCGACAGTGATGACCGAGCCACGCTTCACGCCGCCAACGGCTTCTGCGAACTTGTCACCACCCAAAGCTTTGATCGACAAGGAGATACGCTCTTTCTCGACATCCACTTCCGAGACAACGGCCGAAACCATGTCGCCTTTGCGGTAGTTCTGGATCGCATCCTCGCCACGCTCGTCCCAGGACAGGTCCGACAGGTGAACCATGCCGTCGATGTCGCCCTCGAGGCCAATGAACAGACCAAATTCGGTGATGTTCTTGACTTCGCCTTCGACTTCGGTGCCCTCGGGGTGTGTTTCTGCAAACACTTCCCATGGGTTGCGCTGTGTCTGTTTCAGGCCCAGAGACACGCGACGCTTGGCGCCGTCGATTTCCAGAACCATGACGTCGACTTCCTGGCTGGTCGAAACGATCTTGCCGGGGTGGACGTTTTTCTTGGTCCAGGACATCTCGGACACGTGCACCAGACCTTCCACACCGGCTTCCAGCTCGACGAATGCGCCGTAGTCGGTGATGTTGGTGACGCGACCCTGATGAACCGAGCCCAGCGGGTATTTGGCAGCAACCAGATCCCACGGATCTTCCTGAAGCTGCTTCATGCCCAGGCTGATGCGGTGGGTGTCTTTGTTGATCTTGATGACCTGAACCTTGATGGTTTCGCCGATCGTCAGGATCTCGGACGGGTGGTTCACACGACGCCATGCCATGTCGGTGACGTGCAGCAGGCCGTCAACGCCGCCCAGGTCAACAAATGCACCGTATTCGGTGATGTTCTTGACGACACCCTCGACGGTCTGACCTTCGGACAGGTTGCCGATGACTTCGGCACGCTGTTCGGCACGCGATTCTTCCAAGATGGCGCGGCGCGACACAACGATGTTGCCACGGCGGCGGTCCATTTTCAGAATCTGGAACGGCTGCTTCAGACCCATCAGCGGGCCAGCGTCGCGCACGGGGCGCACGTCAACCTGCGAGCCGGGCAGGAACGCAACTGCGCCACCCAGATCGACGGTGAAGCCACCCTTGACGCGGCCAAAGATTGCACCTTCGACGCGCTGGTCGTCGGCATATGCTTTTTCCAGACGGTCCCATGCCTCTTCACGGCGGGCCATCTCGCGCGAGATGACAGCTTCGCCACGGGCGTTTTCTGCGGCGCGCAGGTAAACTTCGACCTCGTCGCCGACAGCGATTTCAGGGGCTTCGCCGGGATTTGCGAATTCTTTCAGATCAACGCGGCCTTCCATTTTGTAGCCTACGTCGATGATGGCTTGGCCGGCTTCGATCGCCAGAACCTTGCCTTTGACAACAGAACCCTCTTCGGGTGTGTCCATTTCGAAGCTTTCATTCAGGAGGGCTTCGAATTCCTCCATGGATGCGTTAGCCATGTGGCGTTCATTTCCTTTACAGTACGTTTTTGCTGGCCGAGCGGTTGTCTCCGCCGGTCTTGTTTCATGATGCCGTCTGGCGTGACCCGGTGCGCCCCTGAGCAAACAAACACAAAGGGCCGAGGTAACCCGGCCCTGCTCAGAAACGTCATCCGGACGTTGACCGCCCTTGTATCGACAGCGCGCGTATAGGCTGAATCTTGAACCGGTGCAAGTGCAAAGCCTATGGTGCGCGGCAGCGCGCGCAGGAACTCTTGCCTAACGCTGATCCCCCCGAGCGTCATAGCAACCTGAACAATAGCGGGTTCTGACTGAAATGGCTTGCACGGTTCGCGTCGGGTCTTCTTTAGGCGGTTTCTCGGTATTGGGACGCGGGACCACATGGTTGTGTCTTCGAGTGCAGCGCAAGGGTGAAGTGTCTTGAAACACCGCGCGGGACCCGGCACTCAGCTGCCTGTGTCACGAGATGTATCGTGGAGAATTGGAGTGAGAACAGCAATCCATTCGACCGTTTGTACGATCTGCAACATTTGGCGACGTATCTGAGATTAAACGTTCGGCATTCTTTCCCTAATTTTGCCTTGTCGGTCGACAAAGCGGTCGACCCGAAACCAGAACCAAAGGGAAAATATCATGAAATCTCTCATCTTTACCGCCATGGCAACTGCAATTGCCCTGTCCACCCCAGCCTTTGCTGCTGACGAAATCAACGTGTCCAACGGCATTTCAGCCGCCGGTGCGCCGCTGGCCGCCCATGGGGTTGATCTGGTTGCACTGGTCAATGATGGCAACCCGGTCGAAGGCTTCGCCACTCACTCGTCAACTTATGACGGAGCCTCCTACTATTTCACGTCCGCCGCGAACCGAGAAGCGTTCGAAGCAAACCCTGCTGCATACCTGCCGCAGCACGGTGGCTTCTGTTCGTTCGGTGTATCGGTCGGCAAGAAGTTTGACGGTGACCCGGATCAATACCTTGTCGCAGACGGAAAACTGTTTCTTTTCCTGAATGCAGAAACCCGGGCAGCCTTCTTGAAGGATGTTGGCGCCACCGCAAAAACCGCGGATGACCAATGGGCGAATATCAAAAGCGTCGCCGTGGGCGAGCTGTAAGACCTGACCCGTTTGCCCGCGGCGTTAGCGCGTCGCGGGCAGTTTCACGTTGATCACCTCAACGGCTTTGGCCAACGCCGCCTCGATACTCAGATCGGTGGTGTCCAACTGCACAGCATCTTCAGCGGGTTTCATCGGAGCTGTGCTACGCTCAGCATCCCGCGCGTCGCGTTCTCTGACATCAGCCAGAACCTGTTCACGGGTTACGTCAGCGCCTTTTGCACTAAGCTCCAGAAAACGACGCTCGGCGCGCACTTCTGCACTGGCTGTAACAAACAGCTTCACTTCGGCATCCGGACAAATCACCGTGCCAATATCACGACCGTCCAGAACGGCCCCACCTGCCCTGCGGGAAAACGCGCGCTGAAAATCGACCAAGGCTGCGCGAACCTCTGGAAGAACCGCCACTTTGGAAGCTGCCTGTGCAATCTCGGCGGTGCGCAGATCCCCTTGTTCAAGTTCTTCCGCTGTCAGGGCCTGCGCGGCTTCTAGCGCGTCAACCCCTTCCAGGGTTCGCCTTCCGACAGCGCGATACAGCAAACCCGTGTCCAGATGGGCAAAGCCGAAATGCGTCGCCACAGCCTTGGATATTGTGCCCTTGCCCGCAGCCGCTGGTCCGTCAATGGCAACCGTGAAACTCACGTGCGCTCTACCTTTGCACCCAATGACGCCATCAAAGGTTCAAATATCGGGAACGACGTCGCGATCGGGCCGCCATCATCCACACTCACGGGGCTCTGTGCCCCCATACCCATCACCATGAACGACATGGCAATGCGGTGATCCAGAAAGCTTTCGCAGGTGCCGCCGCCTGGAACGTTGCCGATGCCCAGCCCTTCAACCGACCACCAATCGTCACCCTCGTTGACCGTGACGCCGTTGGCCCGCAGACCGCGCGCCATGGCATCGATGCGGTCGCTTTCCTTCACCCGGAGTTCCTTTACTCCGCCCATCATCGTGGTGCCCGTGGCGTTTGCAGCAACCACGGACAAAACGGGATATTCGTCGATCATCGAGGCCGCGCGTTCTGGCGGCACGTCAATGCCCTTCATGTTTGGCGAGTATTTCGCGCGCAGATCGGCAACCGGCTCGCCGCCCTCTTCGCGCTCGTTTTCATAGGTCAGATCAGCGCCCATCTCACGCAGGGTCGTAAAGAGGCCCGCGCGTGTGGGGTTCAAACCGATCCCCGGCACCAAAACATCGGATCCAGGTGTGATCAGTGCCGCGCAAACCGGAAAAGCCGCGCTGGACGGATCGCGCGGTACAGCGATGACCTGCGGCTTCAGCTCCGGACGACCGGTCAGAGAGATAACACGGCCTTCGTCGGTATCCTCGACGGTGATCTCGGCGCCAAATCCAGCTAGCATCCGTTCGGAATGGTCGCGCGTGGCCTCTTTCTCGATCACAACGGTCTTTCCGGGGGCATTCAGACCCGCCAGCAGAACGGCGGATTTCACCTGCGCCGACGGCACCGGAACTTCGTATCGCACAGGGGTAGGGTCCGCCGCGCCAACGATGGTCATCGGCAAGCGCCCGCCGGACCGTCCAACCGATTCTGCCCCAAACAGGGCCAGAGGATCAGTCACCCGGGCCATGGGGCGTTTGTTCAGACTGGCATCACCAGTAAATGTCGCAGTGATCGGAGAGGTCGCCATCGCCCCCATGATCAAGCGCACACCGGTTCCCGAGTTGCCACAGTCGATCACTTGGCCCGGTTCGGCGAAGCCACCGACACCCACGCCGTGCACTGTCCATTCCCCGTTTCCGTGATCTGTGACCTCGGCGCCGAAGGCACGCATCGCCTTGGCGGTATCCAGAACGTCTTCGCCCTCGAGCAAACCCGAAATCCGGGTTTCACCCACGGCCATCGCGCCAAGGATCAGCGACCGGTGCGAAATCGACTTGTCGCCGGGCACCTCTGCCGTGCCGGTCAGCGGGCCGCAGGGATGCGAGGTCATCGGGATGGGCGTGCCGTGTCCGGACATGAGGGCTCCTTTTGCGCTATCAGTGCTCAAGCCGATTAGCGAATTGACGCCCGTTGGTCCAGCGGCAATCAGCCTTTGCGTCGGAAGGTCAGGTAATGAGGTGTCCGACCCTCGCGCAGCGCCTTCTGTTCGTATCGCGTCGAGATCCAGTCGTCCCACGGTTCACGCCAGTCAGAAGGACGTTCCGCCAGCCATTCAAACCCGGTGCGCGGAACCTCTTCCAATGTCTGACGCACGTAATCGGGAATGTCAGTTGCAACCCGGAAGATCGCCCCGGGTTTCAGCACCTTTGCCAGTGGCTCAAGATGTTCCGGCGTCACAAAACGGCGGCGATGATGCCGCGTTTTAGGCCAGGGATCGGGGTATAGCAGGAACGCGCGCGAAATGCAGGCCTCTGGCAGCACGTCGAACAGGTCGCGCGCATCTCCGGGGTGCACGGCAAGGTTGTCTACACCTGCCTGACGGATTTTGCCCAGCAGCATGGCAACACCGTTGATGTAAGGCTCGGCCCCGATGATGCCAATGCCAGGATTGTTTTGCGCCTGGTGCACTAAATGCTCACCACCGCCAAAGCCGACTTCCAACCAAACCGACCTGCCGCCGAATAGACCGTCCAGGTCTAGCGGCCTGCGTTCAGGGTTAGTGTCCCAGTCCACAGCGCCGGGCGACAAGGCCACCAGATCTTCGTTCAGATAGGTCTTTTGACTGGGCTTCAGGGTCTTGCCCTTGAAGCGGCCATAAAAGTTTCTGCGCGGGCGTTGTGGGGTCTCGGTGCTCATGACGGTGGCCATACTGCGCAGCGGAGTACGTTGCAAGAGCGTGCACTGCCCCAAAGAAAAAGCGCGCCCATGAAGGCGCGCTTTGGATTTTTCAGATCAAACTGCGGATTTCAGCGCGTCGACCAGATCAGTGCGTTCCCAGCTAAAACCGCCATCTGCATCCGGTTCGCGGCCAAAGTGACCGTAAGCCGCTGTACGCTGGTAGATCGGCTTGTTCAGTTGAAGGTGCTGGCGAATGCCACGCGGCGTCAGATCCATGATCTGACCAACTGCTTTTTCGATCGCCGCATCTGCAATCTGACCCGTGCCATGCGTGTCTGCGTAAATCGAAAGCGGCTTCGATACGCCAATGGCATAGCTCAACTGAATAGTACAGCGCTCGGCCATACCTGCGGCTACGACGTTTTTCGCCAGGTAGCGCGCAGCATAGGCCGCCGAACGGTCAACCTTGGTCGGGTCTTTGCCCGAGAAAGCACCGCCACCATGCGGGGCTGCGCCACCATAGGTATCCACGATGATCTTACGACCGGTCAGACCCGCGTCGCCATCCGGCCCGCCAATAACGAATTTGCCGGTCGGGTTGACGTGCCATTCGGTTTCGGCCGACAGCCAGCCTTCGGGCAGAGTTTCACGGATATAGGGTTCAACGATGGCGCGGATATCATCCGACGTCAGAGCCTCGTCCAGATGCTGCGTCGACAGAACAATCGAGCTGACGCCGACCGGTTTGCCGTCTTGATAAACGACAGACAACTGAGATTTCGCATCCGGCCCCAGTGCAGGCTCGGTGCCGTTCTTGCGCACTTCGGCCAGACGCCGCAGGATTGCGTGCGAATACTGGATCGGTGCAGGCATAAGCGCAGGCGTTTCTGTTGTGGCAAAGCCAAACATGATACCCTGGTCGCCAGCGCCTTCGTCCTTGTTGTCTGCGGCATCCACACCCTGCGCGATATGGGCGGATTGTTCGTGCAGAAGGTTCGTCACCTCGACGGTTTCGTGGTGGAACTTGTCCTGCTCGTATCCGATGTCTTTCACGCACTCGCGCGCAATTTCGTCGATGCGGCCCATGTAGTCGTGCAGTTTGTCCTTGTCCGACAGACCAACTTCGCCACCGATGACGATGCGGTTGGTCGTGGCAAAGGTTTCGCAAGCCACGCGCGCCTCAGGCTCTTCGTTCAGAAATGCATCAAGGACAGCATCCGAGATACGGTCACAGACCTTATCCGGGTGCCCTTCAGAAACGGATTCCGAAGTAAAAGTATAGTTCTGTCGGGACATAAATGTGCTCCATTAAGGTTTCTCCGCCACGCCAGGAAGCCGTTGTGGCAGACCACAGACGCATACGCCTGCCCAAAGTTGGGGTCAATCTCTAATTGCCCGGTCGCCGCGGATACCAAACAGCGCCATTGCCAAAATAAACAGTAGGACAACAACGACCGGACTGTCCCCGATACGAGCATAAGTCGTGCGACGGTGTGGTTGCGGCAGCACGGCGTCCACATATCCCGCCTCACCCAGAGCCAATGACGCAGTCACCCGACCCAATGGGTCAATCACGGCCGATACACCGGTATTGGCCGAACGGATCATCGGCAAGCCCTGCTCGATTGCCCTCATCCGGGCTTGCACCAGGTGTTGAAACGGTCCCGACCGCGTACCAAACCAGGCGTCATTTGTGATCTGCAATAAGAAGTCAGCCCGACCCGGCGCGCCATTCACATCTTGCGGAAAAATGGCTTCGTAGCAAATCAGGGGCAATGCGTTTCCAAGCTTACCGAGGTCCAACCGGGAGGGGCCCGGCCCCGCGCTGAACCCGTGCCCGGTTGTGGCCGCCAGACCACTGACCCCGAAACGCCCCATCAGATCACCCAACGGGACGTATTCACCGAAAGGCGCCAAGTGGTGTTTGTCATACAACCCTGCTTGACGCCCGGTTTCATCCAGATAGACCAGCGAGTTGAAGATCCTCGAGCCTTCTGCACGCTGAATCCCCAATATCACCGGCACACCCTGCGCGGCATCCGCAACAGTCGACAGAAACGGTTGCGCGCTACCCAACCACGCTGGAACTGCGGTCTCGGGCCAGACAATCAGGTCGGGTCTAGGAAAAGCTGCGGTATATTCAACCTGACGCGCGAAAAACAAAGGCGCATATGCCGGATCCCATTTTTGGTGCTGAGGGGCATTCGGCTGGACCACGCGAACCAGATGCGAACTACCCTGAACGACGGGTCGCATCGACCCATAAGTAATCGCCATCACCGCCATCGCAACTGTAAAACCCAGGGTCCGCGCCAAACCGTTCAAGGGTTTGTCCTGCACCAATGCCGCGCCAATTGGTAACGTTGCGGCAAAGGTCAGCGCGTTCAACCCATACGGCCCAACCAGAGACAGCACCTGAGCCACCGGTGTATCCACCCAGATCTGCGCGGCGCCAGCCCATGGAAAGCCAGTCAGCACATATCCACGCGCCACCTCGGCCAGGGACAAGACTGCAACCAGTAATATGCCCTGACGAATGGGCGTCGCACCAATTCTGCGCGACAGGCCAAAGGCGGCAGCCCAGAACAAGGCCAGTCCGCCCGCCAAGAACACCAACGCAAACGGGGCCATCCAGGCATGGCGTTCAGCATCCACCTGGAACGGTTCAATGATCCAGCCGAGGGCATGGGCAAAATAGCCGGTCGCGAAGGCCCAGCCGACCCAGGCCGCCCGGCCTCGGGTTTCGCTGGTAAGGAAGATCGGCACAATCAGGACCAGAGCCAAAACGGTTGCGCCCCAATACAGATGAGGCGCCTGACCAAAAGCGCCTACCCCGCCAAGGGCGGCGGCGGCCAGCAATCTCAACGATAATGGCCATCCCCGCACTGGGGTCATGCAGCAACGCCCGGCAGCATGACGCGCAGCCGTTTGATACGGCGTGGATCGGCTTCGATCACTTCGAATTCCGGGCCCTCTGGGTGAATGACAACCTCACCCCGCGCCGGAACGCGGCCAGAGAGCATAAAGACAAGCCCGCCCAGAGTATCGATTTCCTCTTCGTCGACGTCTTCATGACTGGTCAGAGACCGGCCAATCTCGGCCTCGAAGTCTTCGAGCGGCACACGCGCCTGTACCACATAGCATCCGGGCTTTTCCTGCACCCAAAGCTGGTCTTCATCCGCATCGTGCTCGTCAGCGATTTCACCGACGACCTGCTCGATCAAGTCTTCGATCGTCAGCAGACCATCAACGCCGCCATATTCATCAATCACCAATGCCATGTGACGCCGCTCGGTTTGCATCTTGGTCAACAAGACGCCGATCGGCATGGATGGCGGCACGAACAAAAGCGTCCGAAGCATAGAGGTCAGATCAAACTCTTTACCCCCACCGTTGAAACCGTGGGTCAGGGCAAAATCCTTGAGATGAACAAAGCCAAGCGGTGTATCCAAGGTTCCCTCATAGACCGGAATCCTCGACATACCACTGCTCCGGAAAACATCCGCCAGTTCATCTTTTGTGATCGTTGAAGGTACCGAGACGATTTCAGCGGTGGGGATGGCAACATCCTCAACGCGCATCCGGCGCAGGTTAATCATCCCGCGTGGCTGCGCCACAGCCGCGTTTTGTCCGTTCACCGTCTGGTCCGGTTGAGTATCTTCGCTCGAAAACACATCAAGGATTCGAGAAAACAGACCGGTTTTCTCTTCCGTTTCAGTACTGCTGTCCTGAGGTTGCGCGCTTTGCGCCGCCCTAGAACTGCCTTCTATATCGCCCATTACCTTGTTCCAACTGATCGGGTCTTGAACCCACATTATACCTTATATGGGTCATCAATACCCAATTTGCCAAGTATCTTGACCTCAATCCCTTCCATCAAGGTGGCATCGGGGTCACGAATGTGATCATAACCCAGCAAATGCAACGTTCCGTGAACAAGCAAATGGGTCACGTGATCATTCATTGCCTTGTTGGCCTCAGCCGCCTCGCGGACGCAGGTGTCATAGGAAATCGCAATATCACCCAGAACAATCTCACCGGTAAAATCAGGCTCTGGCAGGCGTGGTGTTTGCCCTGGCTCGTCCGGAGCCAGGTCTTCCGCAGGCCAGCTCAACACATTGGTGGGCGTCGGTTTGCCGCGAAATTCTGCGTTCAGTTCTGAAATCCGCGCGTCGTTGCACGCCAATATACTGACTTCGCACTGTTCCGGCGCCAGTCCGCAATGGGCCAGAACGGCGTCAATCGACTTTTGTGACAAGACCTCCAGGTCTTGCCACCTTTCGTCTTCGAAAATGAGATCCAGGGTCATCTTCCCGCGCAACAGCCTCGTTAACGGGCTATGTGCTCACGTGGTTTCACAGCCCGCATCGGCCTCATACGCCTCGATGATCGCGGCGACAAGCGGGTGACGCACCACGTCTTTTGAGGTGAAGTAGTTGAAACTGATATTCGGGATCGTTTTCAACAACCTCTCAGCATCCGCCAGGCCCGATTGAACGCCACGCGGCAAATCGACCTGTGACCGGTCGCCGGTGATGACCATGCGGCTTCCTTCACCCAGACGGGTCAGAAACATCTTCATCTGCATCGTGGTGGCGTTTTGCGCTTCATCCAGAACAACAAATGCGTTGGCCAGCGTACGACCACGCATAAAGGCCAGCGGAGCGATTTCGATTCGTTTCTCTTCGATCAGTTTGGCCAACTGTTTTCCGGGCAGAAAATCGTTCAACGCGTCATAAAGCGGTTGCATGTAAGGGTCGACCTTGTCCTTCATGTCACCCGGCAAATAACCCAGTTTTTCGCCCGCCTCGACCGCCGGACGGCTCAGGATGATTCGATCCACATGTCCGCCGATGAACATCGAAACCCCGACCGCCACTGCCAGATAGGTCTTACCCGTCCCCGCGGGACCAATTCCAAAGGCCAGCTCATTGTTGAACAGTGACTGGACATAGGCTTTCTGGGCGTCGGTGCGCGGTTCAACCAGCTTCTTGCGGGTCTTGATCTCGACCGAACCGCCCTTGAACATTTCAAGCTGGTCGCCATCCCGGCTTCCGGTTCCCTGTTCCGAAACACCCATCCTCAACTCGCGATCGACGTCTGCGGCCTCAACCTCGCGCCCACCTTCAAGCCGTGTATACAGCGATTGAAGTACCTCAACCGCCTGTTTCTGAGCATCTTCATCGCCCATCACAACAAGCTGATTGCCGCGGCGCACAATCTGGACCGAAAGCTTTGTTTCGATCTCGGCCAGATTGCGGTCATATTCACCGCACAGGTCAATCAGCAATCGGTTGTCGGGAAATTCTACGAACGCCTCGTGTTGGGGCATTTCATCTTGCGGTGGGGTCAGGGCACCGATGGCCAATCCGCTCTCCTGTCTTGGCTGTTCACCCCGAGCGTAGACAACAAATCTTGGTAGGCGCAAGCCACAGTTTCAAAAATAAATGCTGAGATGTCATAACAGCCGATTTAATGGTGATCGGTTGCCGATTGGATGTACATCAGAAGGTGTAATTCAGCCCGATTCTCAAGCCGCTGTATTTTGGTGTGGACTTAGTGGAGAAGCCAGAACTGAACTGGACGTCCTTTGATTGGAACTGGACATATTCATATTCGCCCGTAATCGACCAATTGCCCGACAACTTATGCTCGGCCCCTATGCTTGCCGAATAGCCGTTCCGCCGATCTGACACCGAGAAATTCTGAACCGAAGTGCCCGATGCAATACTGTTGGTTGTTTCCACATCGCCCCACAGATATCCGACACTGAAGAAATACAGAATTCGTCCGCTGCGGTTTGTCAGACCATTGCGAAATCGGACTGCCAGAACATCCGATATCTCTGTTCCGCCTTGCACATTGACGCCGCCGATCCGCCTGCTGACAGTGTCGTCTAGGGATCCGAATTCATACCCGACTTCAAAGCCATAGACGTAGTCGCGCCCACCTGCAGCTGGTAAGACACCACGCCAGCCGCCCCGGAGGCCCCCGTATGTTCCGGATAAATCCTGATCACCGATATCAAACTGTCCGCCGGGCGTTGTCAGGCCAAACCGATCGTCCCCGCCAGAGCCATAACCGCCGGTAAGTCCCAGGTAAAAAGCGCGGACATCGCTGCTGAATCTTTTCGGGCTGACCACTTCCGGATCGCTTATGTCACCTTTCAAATCACCGGCCATGGATACGCCGGCAATCAGTGTAACAGCGGCAGTTAGCGTCAGTGTTTTCAACCTGCTCAGGCTCCCAAAGCTCTTGATAGTCGACACTCGTACCTCCCTCATCCCGTTTTCCGGGACCGGCATATCGCCGATTTGCAGACGCAGATCCTTGCGCCCAAAAAACCATGGCTCCTCTCGGAGCATAGTTCCAAGCAATAAATCAAGGGTAAATTTTGGAAACAAACACCAACTATGGTGTCCAGGAGGTGTTTGCACCGATCTACAGCAATTCGCCCGCCAGAGAATTCGCCCCCGAGGCAGTGATCCGGACCTCTCTCAAGTCACCCGTGGTGATCTCTGGTCCTTTTACGTGTACCGAATGCAGATATTCAGACTTTCCAACCATCTGCCCGGACAAGCGACCCGGTTTTTCAAAAAGAACGCGGACAGTGCGTCCGACCATACCGTCCTGAATCTCCCGCTGATGGCGCGTGATCAAGGCCTGAAGCCGCTGCAACCGTTCATCTGCCGCTGCCGGATCGACCTGAGCCCGTTCAGCCGCCGGGGTTCCCGGACGTGTGGAGTATTTGAAGGAATAGGCGTAGCCGTATTTGACCTCTTCGACCAAATCCATCGTGGCCTGAAAATCATCTTCGGTTTCTTCGGGGAAACCAACGATGAAGTCCCCCGACATCACGATATCAGGCCGCGCCGCACGAATGCGTTCGACCAGCCGTAGGTAGCTTTCTGCCGTGTGGCTGCGGTTCATCCGCTTGAGGATACGGTCCGAACCCGACTGAACCGGCAGGTGCAGATAGGGCATCAGCTTGTCACAGGTGCCATGTGCCTCGATCAGATCGTCGGCCATGTCGTTCGGGTGCGAGGTGGTAAAGCGGATACGTTCCAGCCCGTCGACCTTGTTCAGCTCCCAGATCAAACCAGCAAGCGTCATGTCACCATTCGCCCCGGCACCGTGATAGGCGTTGACATTTTGGCCCAGCAACGTGATCTCCCGCACCCCGCGCTCGACCAGATCATGGGCTTCGCGAATGATGCGATCCGCTGGGCGGCTGACTTCAGCACCGCGTGTATAAGGAACCACGCAGAAGGCGCAGAATTTATCGCAGCCCTCCTGAACAGTCAGAAACGCCGTCGGGCCACGCTTGGCCTTGGGGCGGTTTTTCAGTTTTTCGAACTTATCCTCTTCGGGGAAATCCGTGTCCAACGCCTTTTCACCCGCTCGGGTCTTTGCCTCCATCTCGGGCAGGCGGTGATAGCTTTGCGGTCCGACCACCAGATCAACCAGAGGCTGGCGGCGCATGATCTCTTCGCCTTCCGCCTGAGCGACACAGCCCGCCACGCCGATTTTCAGATCAGGCTTCTCGGCCTTCAGGCCCTTGAAGCGCCCAAGTTCGGAATACACTTTCTCTGCCGCTTTCTCACGGATGTGGCAGGTGTTCAGCAGAATCATATCCGCATCATCAGGTGTCTGGGTTTCAACATAGCCCTGCCCGCCCAGCGCCTCGGACATGCGTTCGCTGTCATAGACATTCATCTGACAGCCATAGGTCTTGATAAACAGCTTCTTCGGTTCGGACATAAGACGGGCCTTTGCATTCGCTGGACCGGCGTCGTCTATATGCTTCGAACGCCGCTTGCAATGCAGGCGCAATTACCCGAATTTGGCGGAACTTTCCAGCAAGACAAAACCGAAAACAGCCGATGCAATACGATTCCCTAAACCATTTCCTGAAAGCCGGGCAGCCCGCAATGGCGCAAGGCCCCGTTGCTATGGTCTTTGCCGAGGACGAGGTCGAGTTGGAAAGTACTCTGCATCACCATTTGAAGCTTGGGTTCAAATCCGTTATCGCCTTCATGCCTCAGGAGTTCCGACTGGAGCCCGCGTTGACCGACCGGGTGCATCGGGTCACCTTGAAATGCGTTCCCCGAACGGTGGTTTTCGATACCCTGAACAGAATAATTCAGGCCGCGCCCGGCATCTGGATGTACTACTGCTACAACGCCGAATACCTGTTCTTTCCGTTTTGCGAAACGCGCAGCATTGCTGAGATGCTGGCCTTTCACAGCGAAGAACGCCGCAACGCGATGCTGAGCTACGTCATCGACCTTTATGCCGAGGACCTGACCGCTTTTCCCAACGGCGCCGCTCCCGAACAGGCTTTGTTCGACAAAACGGGTTACTATGCCCAATCACGCCACGACCCTGACGGCCAACCGCTGGACCGGCAGGTTGACCTGTCAGGTGGCTTGCGCTGGCGGTTCGAGGATCACATTCCCTATGAACGCCGTCGCATCGACCGCATCGCCCTGTTCAAGGCGCAAAAGGGCCTGATCCTGAAATCCGACCACACGTTCAATGAGCCGGAATACAATACCTATTCCTGCCCTTGGCATCACAACATGACCGCAGCTATTTGTTCCTTCCGCGCTGCGAAGGCGCTCAAAACAAATGCCGGGTCGACTTTTGACATTCCAAATTTTAGCTGGCGCAACTCCGTACCTTTTGAATGGCACTCGCGGCAGCTGCTGGATCTGGGTCTGATCGAATCAGGCCAATGGTTCTGAAGCGCCTCAGCGCTGAAACAGGACCGGAAACCAGTCTTCACGAAGACGCTGCCCCGGTGTCATGCCATGGCCGGGAAAAGGTGGAGAGGTTCTGCCTGGACGCTCTACATACCGCGCGTCATCGCCGACCAGCCGCAGAGAAAAGGCGCGGCGACGGCTGTCTGACTGGTTGCCCCGCGCACCGTGAAGGGTGCGATAATTGAAGGCAACGGCGTCACCGGGGTCCATTTCGAATTCGACGACCTTCATGCCCTCAGCATCCGGGTCCGGCACGGGGATGTACTGCCCTTCATCAGGGAAAAAACCTTCCTCTGAAACCCAGCGGGTTGGCAGCACCTCTTTTTCCCACCGGTGAGAGCCTGCGACGCAGCGCAACGTCGCCTGCCTGACCGGATCCAGCGGAGACCAGAAGCTGATGGTTTGCTGACCTTCAACGAAGTAATATGGGCCATCCTGATGCCAGGGCGTGGCCATGGATGTCCCGGGCTCTTTGACCAATACGTGGTCATGAAATACCTGAACACTTTTCGACTGCATCAGATCCGCGGCGACCTCGGCCGCAGGCGAGTTTTCGATCACCTCGCGGAACTGCGGAATGCGGGTCCAGTTGCAGTAATCGTCAAAGAACAGACCCGTTTGACCCTCTTTCTTGTTTTCTGATGCATACGGGCCAGGCTCTGCCATATTCGCGGCAATGCCGTCGCGCAGTTGATCCACATAATCTGCAAAAAGGCCTTTGATCAGAACGGCGCCATCATCCTGATACGTTGTGATCATCTCTTGGGTAACAAGAGGGTGAGGCATCTGGGTCTCCATTCGTTTTTCAATCTTTTGCGTTGAAGGCGTGTTCTGTTCAAATTATATCTTTCGAAGCTATAATTAACTTCATGTTATACATTTCACTGCGTCAGTACGAATATGTTTGCGCAGTCGGGCGCCACGGCAGCCTGTCCGCCGCCGCACAATACCTGAATGTTTCACAACCAGCACTGTCCACCGCCCTGACGCGTGTCGAAGCACATTTGGGATACCCGCTGTTTATCCGCCGCCGAGGTTCGGCCATGGCGCTGACACCTCAGGGGCGAAAATTCATCGATCAGGCCGAGACCCTGCTGAAAGACGCAGCCCAAATCGAGGCATCAGAAACTCCGTCGCCAGGCACGACACGTCTAAGACTGGGGTGTTTTACGGACCTCGCGCCCTTCCTGCTGGCACCCGCCCTGCACCATTTGCGCGATGCTTTTCCAAACATCGCTATCACTTATTTTGCCGCCTCCTTCGAAGGGCTGTTGAACAGATTGATTGATGGCCAGATCGATGTTGCAATCACTTACGAGCTGACAATGGACGCGGGGTTCACACGCGCAAAACTGTTCGACAGTCGGCCAAAGGCCCTTATGCCCCCGGATCATCCGTTGGCGACAGCGGGCACGGTCTCGCTGGCTGACTTGGCCGCTCAACCGTTGATCCTGTCAACAGAAGGCTTGTCGGCACAACACATCCTCAGTCTCTTTCGGCGCAACGGTCTGCACCCGACTGTCGCCCATAAGGCGGCATCGATCGAGATTCAGCGCAGTCTTGCTGCCCATGGCGAAGGGATCGGGATCAGCTATACCAGCCCGCTCAACCCGGTCAGTTATGACAATAAACGTCTTGTCAGTGTTCCGATCAGCGATCAGGACGCAACTGAATCCGTTGTTCTTGCGCGCCACGGAACAGGGCCCGCTGACGCGACCATTGATCAGGTTGAACGCTTGTTGTTGGCAAGTTTGAAAGGTGGTCTTGGCGCTACTTTTTGCGAAGGCGAATGACAACGTCGACCGAGGCAATCTCGACACCCTCGGGCGCTTCGGGCAGGCGCTGGATCACCAATTGGTCCGATGGCGCATCACTCAGGCGCGCCTCGTCTTCCCAATAAAAATGAGGGTGGTCATGCGTGTTCGTGTCGAAATAGCTTTTTGACCCGTCCACAGTAATTTCCTGCAGAACACCAGCGTCGCAAAACGCGCGCAGGGTATTGTATACCGTCGCCAGGGACACAGCGTCACCATTCGCCTTGGCCGATTCAAACAGGCTCTCGGCGGTGACGTGACGATGGCGGCCATCGCCCACCAGAAGCTCGGCCAACGCCACACGCTGACGCGTCGGACGCAGGCCGGCGTTCACCAGCCAACCCGTTGCTATTTCGCCGCTCTGCGGTGTCATTGATCCAATACCCATAGTCACTTCCATTATATATAGGAGCGCATGGTTGGCAATTTCAAATGAAATTCATTCGCAAAGAACGCGGCATACACAACATGATGTGGCCGCTGCTCTTGCAGGACCTTGCAAACGGGTGCTAGACGAGGCCAGATATAACGAACGGACCCACGGCAGGAGAGGCGGCAAGAATGGCCCAGTTCCCAAGCAGTTTTGACAAAGACGATCTGCTGAAATGCGCCCGCGGCGAATTATTTGGCCCCGGCAATGCACAATTGCCCGCCCCGCCAATGCTGATGATGGACCGGATCACCGACATCTCGGATGATGGTGGCCTGCATGGCAAAGGACATGTGCTGGCCGAATTCGATATCACCCCTGACCTTTGGTTCTTTGACTGCCATTTTCCCGGTAACCCGATTATGCCGGGTTGCCTGGGCCTTGACGGTCTATGGCAGCTGACCGGTTTCAACCTGGGTTGGCGTGGCTGGCAAGGGCGCGGCATGGCCGTCGGCGTGGGCGAAGTGAAACTGACCGGTATGGTTCGTCCCGACCGCAAGATGCTAACGTATAAAATCGATTTCAAAAAGGCGATTCAGACCCGTCGCCTGACCATGGGTGTGGCAGATGGAATCGTCGAAGCCGATGGCGAGATGATCTATGATGTCAAAGATATGAAGGTCGTTCTGTCCGAGGCCTGAGCCTGACCGACCCGAAATAAGGAGTGCGCACATGCGTCGAGTAGTCGTCACCGGTCTGGGGGTAGTGTCTTCGATCGGGAATAATGCCCAAGAGGTTCTGGCCTCGCTCAAAGCAGGTAAATCCGGGATCGAAGCCAGCGAACAGATGGCGGAACATGGGTTTCGCAGTCAGATCGCGGGAACGCTCAAGATTGACGTGGCTGAACACGTAGACAAACGCACCCTGCGCTTCATGGGTCCCGGGGCCGCCTATGCACATATCGCCATGAGCCAGGCGATTGCCGATTCCGGGCTGACCGAAGACCAGATCGTTAATCCCCGCACCGGACTGGTTGCGGGCTCTGGCGGCCCGTCGACAAGCGCGATGCTGACGGCGCATCAGACCGTTCTGAAGACAGGCGCGACCAAGCGGATCGGTCCGTTCGCTGTGCCGAAATGCATGTGCTCGACAATCTCGGCAAACCTGGCGACCGCATTCAAGATCAAGGGTATCAACTATTCGATCACCTCGGCCTGCTCGACCTCGCTGCATTGCATCGGCAACGCGGCCGAACAGATCATGCTGGGCAAGCAGGACGTCATGTTCGCTGGCGGCGGCGAGGAACTGGACTGGACACTTTCGTGCCTGTTCGATGCAATGGGCGCGATGTCGTCAAAATATAACGACGCTCCCGAGAAAGCCTCGCGCGCGTTTGACGAAAACCGTGACGGGTTTGTGATTTCCGGTGGCGGCGGCATCCTCGTTCTGGAGGAGTTGGAGCACGCTCTGGCCCGCGGCGCAAAGATTTATGCAGAAGTCACCGGCTATGCTGCTACCTCGGATGGCCACGACATGGTGGCCCCTTCGGGTGAAGGCGGCGAGCGCGCAATGCGGCTGGCGCTGGACACACTGCCCGAACGTCGCAAAGTTGGCTATATCAACGCACATGGGACCTCGACACCTGTCGGTGACGTGGGTGAAGTAGAGGCTGTGCGCCGAATCTTCGGTGAAGGTAACGTGCCACCGATTTCCTCGACCAAATCAATGACTGGCCACGCGCAAGGCGCGGCAGGAGCGCTAGAGGCGATCTTCTGCCTGCTCATGCTGGACAATGATTTCATTACGCCGTCGATCAATGTCGACACACTCGCCCAAGGCATCCTGCCCGGTGAAATTGCAACTGAAGTGGTTGAAAACGCAGGACTGGACAGTGTCATGACCAACAGCTTCGGCTTTGGCGGCACCAACGGGTCCATGATTCTGTCTAAGTATAACGGGTGAATGTGATGTCGGATCTTCTCAAAGGTAAGCGCGGCCTGATCATGGGCGTGGCCAATGACCGCTCAATCGCGTGGGGCATTGCCAAGGCCATGCACGAGGCGGGTGCAGAACTGGCCTTCACCTATCAGGGCGAGGCGTTCGGCAAGCGGCTGGAACCTCTCGCTCAAAGCTTGGGCAGCGATTTCATGGTGGATGCTGATGTGACCGACGACGAGTCACTGGATCGCGCCTTTGGTGAGCTGGCCAAGCGTTGGCCCACCATCGACTTTGTTGTTCATGCTATTGCGTATTCGGACAAGTCCGAGCTAACAGGTCGGTTTCTGAATACCACGCGGGCCAACTTCAAACACTCGATGGACGTGTCGGCCTATTCTTTCATCGAGGTAGCACGCCGCGCCTATCCGATGATGAAGGACAATGGGGGCTCGCTGCTGACGCTGACTTATCAGGGATCAAACCGCGTAGTACCGAACTACAACGTCATGGGTGTTGCCAAGGCTGCGCTGGAATCGGCGACCCGTTATCTGGCCAATGACCTTGGCCCGGATGGTATTCGCGTGAACGCAATCTCACCGGGGCCAATGAAAACCCTTGCCGGTGCGGCCATTGGCGGTGCGCGCAGGACATATAAGTTCTGCGATCAGAATGCGCCGATGCGTTCGAATGCCACACTGGAAGCTGTTGGCGGAACCGCAGTTTACCTGACATCTGATGCGGGAGCCTGCACGTCCGGCGAAATCATCCGCGTTGATGGGGGTTTCCACGTTCTGGGCATGCCGCAGCCCGATTTCATGTGACCATATCTTTCCCTGCCGCCGCCAAGATTTCACCATCTTTGGGCGGCAGGACTTCGATATGAGCAAGCTAGATCAAATCATTGCAAACAACGCACGATCAGTGCAAAGCCGGAAGAAATCCGGCTTCCTCAGCCAGCGGGCCAGAGTGCTGCTGCTCGGGCTGACATCATTGCTGCTGGTGTTTGTCTTTTTCACCCAGCCACAGGTACGTGAAGCTGTCGAAGCTTTGATCGGCTGAAGTCCGGGCAGGCGTTCCAACCCGAACTATGTCTCAATTGATCGAGACGACTTCAATCTCAAACACCAGATCCTGACCGGCCAACGGATGATTCCCATCCAGGGTCACAGTCGCTTCGTTGGCGTCCACAACTGTCACAGGTACGGCCTGACCGTCTGGTGTCTGCATCTGCAGTTGAGTGCCCGGATCCAGCGGAATATCCTCGGGAATACCCTCACGTGGGATTTCCTGACGCATCGCAGGATTGATCGGGCCGTAGGCGTCGGTACAGGCAATCTCGACCCGTTTTTTGTCACCTGCGGACAAACCGGGCATGGCACTGTCCAGACCGGGAATGATCTGGCCCGATCCAACCACGAACTCCAACGGATCACGCCCATCCGAGCTGTCAAAGACTTTGCCATCCAACAATGTCCCTGTGTAATGGATGCGAACCGTGTCGCCTTGCTTGATTTCGGTCATAGTGGTCTCCGGCCGTTTTTAGGGGTTAAGCGGCCAACCCTAGAGATTGACACAAAGTTGTAAACCCTTGGCCCTTCCCCCCCCTTTCGCGTTGTGCCAACCTGCGCGCAATCAGAGGAGGGTCATATGGCAATCACGACCTGCGTGTTCGACGCCTACGGAACGCTGTTTGACGTGGCGGCCGCCGCCCGGCAGGCGGCAGGCGAGCCGGGGTTCGAAGCCCTGAAAGACAAATGGCCCGAAGTCGCGGGGCATTGGCGCCTGAAGCAATTGCAATACACATGGCTGCGTGCTGTGGCTGATGCCCATGCGGATTTCTGGGATGTCACGCAGGACGGGTTGGACTGGGCGCTGGAAGCTGCCGGCCTTCAGGGCAACCCTGAACTGCGCCAACGCCTGCTGGACCTTTATTGGGAGTTGCAGGCCTATCCCGAAGTTCCTGCGATGCTGAAAGCCCTCAAGGGTGGTGGGATGCGGACTGCCATCCTGTCCAACGGATCACCACCCATGCTGGACGGCGCTGTTCAATCCGCCGGGATCGGCGATGTGCTTGATGACGTGCTGTCGGTCGAAAGCGTTGGGGTCTTCAAACCCCATTCCCGTGTTTATGATCTGGTTCAGAACAGGTTTGACTGTGCCCGCGACGAAGTCTTGTTCGTCAGTTCAAACGGCTGGGATGCTGCAGGGGCCAGCGGTTATGGTTTTGTCACCGCCTGGGTCAATCGGATTGGGGAACCAATGGACCGGCTACCGTGGACGCCAGCGCATGTACTGTCTGACTTGACCACCATTCCCAAGCTGGCTGGTCTTTGATGTCAGACTTTACGACTTCGGACGGCAGGCGCATCTATTTCGAAGACCATGGATCGGGCACGCCGCTTTTGTGTCTGGCCGGATTGACCAGAAACAGCCGGGATTTCTCGTATTTCGCAACACATGCCACTGAACTGCGCATGATAACGATGGATTACAGGGGGCGCGGTCGCTCGGACTACGACCCCGATTTCATGAACTACAACGTCTTTCGTGAATCCCATGACGCGATTGAACTGCTGGATGTTCTGGGCATCGAAAAAGCGGTCATTCTTGGCACTTCGCGGGGCGGGCTGATTGCCATAGCATTGGCGGCAAGCCACCCCGAACGTTTGGCCGGTGTGATCCTAAACGATGTGGGGCCGGTCATCGAGACGTCAGGCATCGCCAAGATCATGGCCTATGTGGGCGCACAACCCACCGCGAAAACCTATGACGAAGCTGCTGTTGTCCTGAAACATGTGATGGAGCCGCAATTCCCGAAAGTTCCGCTGGAAATTTGGCGCAAACAGGCCGAAATTCAATACGAACAACAGGGGGACGGCCTAGCGCTGCGCTATGACCCGGCCCTGCGCAAAGCGCTTCTGGAACAGGCCGCGAGCGGTGCCATACCCGATTACTGGTTGTATTTTGAAGCGCTGCGCAACATTCCCTGCGGCGCGATCAGGGGCGCGAACTCGGACGTTCTGAGCGCAGAAACACTGGCTGAGATGCACCGGCGGCATCCCGGTCTGATCTCGGCCGAAGTGCCGGATCGCGGGCATGTTCCGTTCTTGAATGAGCCTCAATCTCTGGATGTCATCAAAAAGGTATTGAAGAACGCTGCATGAGCACAATTGAAATGATCGAAGCCGCGGCCAAACGGCTTAAGGGACATGTCCGCGAGACACCAATTCTGTCGTCGCCATTTCTTGACGCGATCGCCGGGCGCCGGATTTGGGTCAAGCCGGAATGCCTGCAACATACGGGCAGTTTCAAGTTTCGGGGGGCTTGGTCTGCCATATCCGCGCTGGACGAAGACACACGCCAGCGCGGCGTGATTGCCTATTCCTCGGGCAACCACGCGCAGGGCGTTGCGATGGCGGCGTCGAATCACGGTATTGCTTCGGTCATTGTCATGCCGTCGGACGCGCCGCACCTGAAAATCGAAAATACCCGTGCGCTTGGGGGTGAGGTCGTTCTTTACGACCGCGCAAACGAAAGCCGCGAAGAGATCGGGGAAACCATCGCCGCCGAACGCGGGCTGACCCTGATCCGGCCATATGACGAGCCTCAGGTGATTGCCGGGCAAGGTACCACCGGCTTGGAAATCGCCAGACAGGCAGCGGAACTTGGGGTTTCTCAGGCGGATGTTCTGGTCTGTTGCGGTGGTGGCGGCCTCACCTCTGGCATTGCGCTGGCGCTTGAAAAACACGCCCCCGACCTAAGGGTACGCCCGTGCGAACCGGAAGGGTTTGATGACGTCAAACGGTCACTGGCGACGGGACGGATTCAGAACAACAACGCGGCATCAGGCAATATTTGCGATGCCATCCTGACACCGCAACCCGGCGACATCACCTTTCCCATCCTAAACCGTTTTTGCGGGCCCGGTATTTCGGTGACCGAAGACGAGGCCCTGCGCGCTATGGCACTTGCTTTCCTGCGCCTCAAGATCGTGCTGGAGCCCGGCGGCGCAGTTGCATTGGCCTCGGCCCTGTTCCGGGGTGACGAGATCGAGGGCGACGACGTGATCGTGGTCACTTCGGGTGGTAATGTCGATCCGGATATTTTTGCCAGGGCGTTGGAATTCCTGACCTGACAGGCACCCCAAACCTGTGCAAGTTGCACCTGGAACGCCGGGGCTGCAAGGACCTGAGTCATGATGATCGCTGATCTGGGCGACGTGAAACTGAATTATCGTGTCGATGGTGCGGCGGATGGCGCGCCACTGGTTTTTGCCAACTCATTGGGAACAAACCTGCACCTGTGGGACGCCGTGTTACCGCACTTGCCCAAGGGGTTGCGCATCATCCGGTATGACAAACGCGGACATGGGCAATCCTCGATTCCACCGGCGCCTTATTCTATGGGCGCCCTCATTCGTGATGCCGAGGCACTGCTGGATCACCTGAAGGTTCGCGACTGCGTTTTTGTCGGCCTGTCCATTGGCGGCATGATTGCACAGGGGCTGGCCGTCAAACGTATGGATCAGATACGTGCGCTGGTTCTGTCGAACACCGCTGCCAAAATTGCCACATCCGCAGTTTGGCAGGATAGGATCGACGCCGTGCGTCGCGGTGGGATCGAAGCACTAGCGGACGCCACGATGGAACGCTGGTTTTCCCGTGATTTCTGCGCGGCGCAAGACCACCTGCCATGGCGCGACATGATGGTCAGCCAACCGCTTGACGGGTATCTGGGCTGTTGCGCCGCCATAGCCGGGACCGACTTCTACACACCCACAAGCGGCCTGCGCCTGCCCACGCTTGGCATCGCCGGAAGCGCAGACGGCTCGACCCCGCCCGATCTGGTGCGCGAAACCGTCAACCTGATCCCCGGATCGCGATTCGAACTGATCCGCAGGGCCGGCCATTTGCCCTGTGTCGAGAAACCCGCAGAATACGCAGCAATCCTAACTCGGTTTCTGATCGATATCGGGCATATCTGAAGGAGAACAGCGATGGCGTCTTTCCTGTTGGTCCACGGCTCCTGCCACGGTGCCTGGTGCTGGCGCGATCTGATCCCCGCGCTGGAGGCTTTGGGACACTCTGCCCGGGCCATAGACTTGCCCAGTCATGGGGCGGATCCAACGCCGGTGTCCGAGGTGACACTGGACACTTGCCGCGATGCCGTTCTGAACGCCTGCACACCCGATACGATTGTCGTGGGTCACTCGTGGGGCGGCTATCCGATCAGCGCCGCAGCCGAGGCTCGGCCGGACGCCATGCGCGCTCTGATCTTTCTGTGCGCCTACGTGCCTCACGATGGGCTTTCGCTGGCAGACATGCGCAGACGCGGGCCACGGCAAACCATAGCACACGCAGTGGAAAAATCCGCAGACGGTCTGTCCTACACCGTGTCGGTAGACGCCATCCCCAAGCTATTCTATCACGATTGTCCGGACGATATTCTGCCCTTTGCCTATGCACGCTTGTGCCCACAGGCCATTCGCCCCCAGGAAACACCACTGCCGGTCAGCACCAATTTCAACGAAGTACCCAAGGCCTATATCCGCACCACGGATGACCGAACGATCCCCACGGAATATCAGGCGGACATGTGCGCGTTCATCCCCGAGGAGCTGCGACGAACCATCGACAGTTCGCATTCTCCGTTTTTCTCGCATCCACAGGAACTGGCTGGACTGCTTACCGAATTGGCAAACAAATTCGGGTGATACCGCAGATTGTACGTAAAACTCTGTCTTTCCACATTCGGTGACTGTGCCTAGGGTGCCACGAACAGATCACCTGCCCGAGTCCCATGCGCCTGCCATCACTCTTCATACTCAGCATCGTCATGATCGACGCAATGGGCATTGGTCTGGTGATGCCAATCATGCCGCAACTGATTGTTGATGTGCAGGGCAGCTCGCTTGCCAATGCGGCAATCTGGGGCGGAGTGCTGAGTACCGCTTTTGCGGCGATGCAATTCATCTTTGGTCCAATCCTTGGAAACCTGTCCGACGCCTATGGCCGCAGAACCGTGCTGCTGGTGTCGCTGTTCGTCATGGCGCTTGATTATATGGTCATGGCCGTGGCGGGCAGTATCTGGCTGTTGCTGGCCGGTCGTATTGTCGGCGGTATTACCGCAGCCACGCATTCCACCGCCGCCGCGTTCATGGCGGATATTTCCGATCCCAAGGACAAGGCCGCAAACTTTGGCCTGTTGGGGGCTGCCTTTGGCGTGGGTTTTGTCCTCGGCCCGGTGATCGGCGGATTGCTCAGCGAATATGGAACCCGTGCCCCGTTTTGGGCGGCGGCAGGGTTGGTGGCACTGATCTTTGTCATCGGCTGTTTCGTGATGCCAGAAACCGTAACCGACAAGACCCGGCGCGCCTTCAACTTGCGCCGCGCCAACCCGGTGAATTCGCTGCGCGCCATTGCTGCGCTTCCTGGTATCCGACCATTGTTATGGGTCTACTTCCTGTATTCGGTCTCAATCTACGTCTACCCCGCCATCTGGTCCTTTTTCACCACCGAACGGTTCGGCTGGTCCCCTCAGATGATCGGCCTGTCACTGGGCGTCTATGGGATCGGCATGGCCGTTGTGCAGGGCGGTCTGATCCGTCCCGCAATCCGATTATGCGGAGAACGGGGAGCCATCATCTACGGGATGGGTTTTGAGATCCTCAGTTTCGCAATTTTGGCCTTTCTGACCAACGGGTTCATTGCGCTTTTGTTCATCCCAATCACCGCAATCGGGGCAATCACGACACCAGCACTTCAGGCAATGATGTCCAAAGCGACACCGGATTCGCAGCAAGGAGAGTTGCAAGGCGTGTTGGCCGCACTCCACGCGCTTTCGATGGTAATCTCGCCTCTGGTCATGACCAGCGTATTTGCGCAATTCATTCGGACCGACACACCGCTGTACCTGCCGGGTGCTCCGTTCCTGCTGGCACTGGCGCTGATGCTGGCCGGGTTTGTGTTGTTTCGCCGGTCCCCGCCTGTCGTGGCTTAACAACGACACACACATGACGGTTTCTGCCTTGCGATCAACGCTTTCCCACGCCACCGTGGGGCCAACGGTAATGAGGGAAATTATGCAAACAATCAAAGCCGCAGTCTGCCGGGCATTCGGCGAACCCCTGGTTATCGAAGAGGTTCAGCTAGCACCCCCCGGCACGGGCGAAGTCGAAGTGACGCTGGATGCAGTGGCCATCTGCCATTCAGACATATCCTATGCCGAGGGTGCCTGGGGAGGCTTCCTGCCCGCCGTTTACGGCCACGAAGCCGCAGGTGTGATCTCCGCAGTTGGAGAGGCCGCCGGGGACTTCAGGATTGGCGAGCCCGTGGTTGTGACCCTGATCCGCGCGTGCGGGTCCTGCCCCACCTGTGCCGGAGGGCACCCGACAAATTGCGAAACTTCGTACGACACCGTCAAAGGCCCGCTGAAAACGGCTGAGGGCGAACCGCTGGAGCAGGCCATGGCCTGCGGCGCTTTTGCCGAAAAGGTCGTGGTGAGCCATCGGCAGATCGTCAGGATACCCGAAAGCCTGCCCAAAGACCTGGCCAGCCTTCTGTCTTGCGGGGTGATCACCGGGGTCGGTGCTGCGGTCAACGCCGCCAATTTGCGTCCGGGTCAGGATGTTGTGGTCATCGGCGCTGGTGGTGTTGGCCTGAACGCCATTCAGGGCGCACGGATTGCAGGCGCACGGCGGATCGTGGCCGTGGACATGACAGAAGAAAAACTGGAAATCGCGAAGGAGTTCGGCGCGACCCATGGCGTATTGGCCAGCCTGAAAGAGCCCTGGAAAGCAGCGTTCAAAGCCCTTGGCGGGCGCGGGGCCGATGCGGTTCTGATTACGGTCGGCGCAATCGCCGCCTATGATCAGGCCCCTCGCTATCTTGGCCGCGGCGGCAAGGCCATCATGATCGGAATGCCGCATTCGGGCGGCATGGCCAGCTATGAACCGGTTGTTCTGGCAGCCCTGGGGCAGGGTGTTGTCGGCTCGAAAATGGGTGATGTGGTTATTCAGCGGGACATCCCATGGATGATTGACCTTTATGAGCAGGGTCGGTTGAAACTGGACGAGTTGATCTCGGGCCGCTGGTCGCTGGACCAGATCAACGAGGCCATTGCCGATACCAAAACCGGATCTGCCAAGCGCAACGTGATCCTGTTCGACAGAACCTGATCCCCCGGCTCGGAGGAACTGAGATGAAACTGCAGGATCTCGACATCATCGTCACTGCCCCACCCGCTCCGGGTTGGGGGGGGCGATACTGGATATTGGTCAAACTGACGACAGATACCGGCATCACCGGTTGGGGCGAATGCTATGCCTCGTCCATCGGACCCGAGGCGATGCGCCACGTCATCCGGGATGTGTTCGAACGGCACATGCTGGGCGAGAACCCCGAAAACATCGAGCTCATGTTCCGTCGCGTCTATTCCAGCGGTTTCACGCAGCGCCCCGACCTGACGGTAATGGGCGCATTCTCGGGGTTGGAGATCGCCTGTTGGGATATTCTTGGCAAGGATCGCGACCGCCCGGTTTATGCGCTGCTGGGCGGCAAGGTGAACGAACGAATTCGTGCCTACACGTACCTCTACCCTTTGCCGCATCACAATTTGACCGACTTCTGGACCTCTCCCGAACAAGCGGGCGAAACCGCTGCTGAAATGGTGCGGCGCGGCTATACCGCTGTGAAATTCGACCCGGCAGGCCCCTATACGATCCGTGGCGGCCACATGCCTGCGATGAGTGACATTTCCATGTCCGTCGCCTTTTGTAAGGCAATTCGCGATGCGGTGGGGGACAAGGCCGACCTGCTGTTTGGCACACACGGTCAGTTCAACACGGCTGGAGCCATCCGGCTGGGGCAGGCGCTGGAACCATACCAGCCCCTATGGTTCGAAGAACCCACGCCACCTGATATGATCGAGGACATGGCCCGTGTCGCCCGCAACGTCCGTATCCCCATCGCCACCGGAGAACGCATGACAACCAAGGCCGAGTTCGGAGCCGTTCTGCGCGCCGGGGCTGCGGAAATCCTGCAACCGGCGCTGGGGCGAGCCGGTGGAATCTGGGAGATGAAGAAAGTCGCCGCCATAGCTGAGATATTCAATGCTCAGATGGCGCCACATCTTTATGCAGGACCGGTCGAATGGGCCGCCAATGCCCACCTGGCCGCGTCGATCCCGAACCTGCTGTTGCTGGAAACCATCGAAACACCGTTCCATAATCAGCTTATCAAAGGCTCCATTCAGGTAGAGAATGGCTTCGTGATCGCTCCGACCGGTCCGGGCCTTGGGATCGACATCGACGAAGATCTGGCGCGCGCGCATCCGTATGAAGGTCGGGGCTTGCATCTGCAAATGCAGGAAGAGCCCTGCGATTATGTGAACGGCAATGCTTTTCAGGGCGGTGCCCCTGCAACCGAGGGGTGACAACACAGACGTGTTTGAGGCATATTAACCCAAGATTAATGGTACAACGGTCAGAACGTGACACTCCTAGAAACCGAACCTCAGGCACACACCTCGGACACACCATCAGAAATGAAAGAAAATGCAGCCCGCGCGGCGGCATTTCTCAAGACACTGGCGCATGAAGGGCGCCTGATGATCCTGTGTCACCTTGGGAATGGTGAGAAATCCGTAGGCCAGCTTGAAGACTTGCTGCAATTGCGGCAAGCCGCCGTCAGCCAGATGTTGGCCCGCTTGCGGGAAGAAGGGTTTGTCACCACCCGAAGGGATGGCAAAACGATCTATTATTCGCTGCGCGATGGGAATGCAGCGCAGATGATCGGTCTGCTGTACGAACTGTTTTGCGAGCCTACCAGCTGATCACGCCTAGTTGGACACGTAACCGGCGATCACCTGCATCAGTTTGAACGCGGTTGCCGCATCGTTTTCCACAACGGCCAGGAACTCTTCCTCACCGATCCGAAGGCAGGACAGTTCCGTTTCGGCCACCATACTCAGCGCGCGTGGTTCTTTGCGGATCAGACCAAGTTCGCCCACCAATGCGCCCGGCCCCACGGTGGTTATCAATTGATCGGGGCCATCTTCCTGTGGCAGGTAAAGGCCTGCCTCTCCCTCCAGTACCACATAAGCGCCATCGGTCGGCTGATCATCTTTCAGGAAAACCACCTGACCGGGCTTGGCATCGAACCATTGTGCGCCAAAAGCCAGAAGGCGCAATTGCCGCCGGTCCAGCCCCGAAAACAAGGGGGTCTGCTCCAGCGCGCGAAGTTTCCGCGCCAGGTCTGCTGAAGATGCGCTGTCCTTTCCCACGTCTACCGGTCCTCCGTCCGAGACGACACGACCTTGCCGGATTTCCACGAACATGTCGAATACGTCCGGGTTTTCGAACTGGTCATTGAGGTAGAACACCGTGGCATCCGGCAACAACTCGCGCAGCTTCTTGTAGACCGACACCTGCGTTTTCATGTCGTAACTGGCCAATGCCTGCTCCAGGATCAGGATATCTGGCTTCTTGATTGTCGCGCGGGTAAACGCCAGCGGTTCGGCAAAGACCGCCGGAAGGCCCTGCCCCCCCAAGGCAACCGGAATGTCATAAATCAGCTCGACCACCAAGGGGCGCGCACCGTTCTCCTCCAACACGTCGACAATGACTTTGCGGGCCTCGTCCGATCGCGCGCCACCTATCTGGCTGACCTTGCCGAACAGCGCGTTTTCCATGACCGTCAATCCGGGTGCAAACTCTTCCGGGTCCAGCGGAACAAAAGCGTCCTTGAGGCTTTCCAACAGCTTGTCCGAATGACTCTGCCTCAGTTCCAGAATGCGGTCCTTCAACTCATCCGTGAAAGCCGGTCCAATCTGTTCAGCCGAGACGACGAAAGGCACAGCCAACATACTGGCCAGCTGTTCGTCATCCAGCCCTGACGTTCCCTCTTTGCGGGTTTGTTCAACCAGCTCCACGGCTGCCTCATAGGTCTTTGCATCAAGACCCAGCTTGCGGAACAGCGGATGGTCGGTTCCGTCGAGCCCGAAGATCTGGCGCAGCATCTCGATCACGTCACGGGTCAGGGCGATCAGTGTCTCATCCAGCCCCAGCTCTCGCAACTGCATGAGGAACACCTTCTGCCGGGCAAGCAAGGCCTGTGTCACCGGCACGCGGGGCGTCGCAAAAAGCAGGTTCTCGGCAACAGGCAGCGCCGGGTTGTAAACATTCCGGTCGAAGATGAGCGCTTGCTGTTCAAGACCCGCGTCCTGGACCGCCTTCCGCACAAGCGGGCGAAGCTCGACCAGTTTCCTTGCCAGTTCGCAGTGCTCCGTCGCAACAAAGCTTTGTTCAGCACCACGCCGGAACAGGGCAGCCCCAGACCCCATTCCATCAATCAGTTGCAACCACCAGTCACGCAGCGCCACCGCGTCCTGTAGCCCGGCCAGCGACGGGTCAAGCCATTCCGCCCTGAACGGATCCATGCTGTTTCCAGCCCGCAAGGTCTCGGCAAAATCTGGGTCATCTGTGGATTCAGCCAAAGGTTTGAACCGCATCGGCATCATCACGTTGTCACCCAACGTTCCCTGAAACATCACCGGGCGGGACGTTGCATACCCGATACGTGCGGCCACAACGCCCTGATGCAGGTCTGCCAGGTTCAGATCCCCAACCTGAACCGTACCGGCAGCGGGCAAAATCTCGCGTGTCAGTAACTCCCCCATGGCGCGCCGGTCCTCTTCGCTGGGTGCGGCGATACCAATCGTTTTGCCGCCGGGGAAAGTCAGATTCAGATCATCCAGCACCTGATTGCCGTCCATGTCGCGAACCGAGACGTGCTTTAGCGCTATATCGCCGCTGAGGTGGGGGCGCTCTGCTGGTTCGCCCTCGAACAGCGTTTCGTCCTTCAATCCGGCCGGATCGAAACGGTCAACGACGATATCCCAGCGCAACGACATGTCCTGAGTTTGGTTGTAATAGGTCAGCAGCTCTTTCCAGGGTGAGCTCAGATCCTTGTACGCCGCCAGCGCCGCAACCAACGCCCCCAAAGAAACCGAGCCCTGCAACACCAGAAGGCCACCGATCAGGTAGAACATGAATGGTGTCAGCTGCGAGATGAAGTTGTTTATGAATTTCATAAAGAACTTCTTCTGGTAAATATCAAAGCGGATCGCAAAAAGCCGCCCCAACTGATCAGAGATCATAGCCCGGCGATAACGCCAGCCGCCATTGCTGCGAAGGGTGGACGCCCCTGCCGCGTTTTCTCCGATCTGGGCAGCCAACGACCGTACTTCCTGAATACGTTTCTTGTTCAACAGGTTGATCTGACGTTGCAATTTTGGGATTAACCAGGCCTGCACCGGGATCAGGGCGACTGCGGCCAGTCCGAACCAAAAGCTTTGCAAGAACAGGAAAGAAAGGATGGTGATCATCTGACCGGCTTGCAGAACCGGTTGGCTGATCGCATCGCCCATCAGACCACCCATCGGTTCACTCTCGGCTGTGATCATCGAAACCATTTCGCCCTGGCTGACCCGCTCGAAATAGGGTTGCGGAAAAAGGAGCGCGCGGCTGACCAGCTGATATCGGAACCGCCGCAGCATGCGTTCGCTCAGCACACCCTTCATGGTGTTGATGCGCATTTTCATCAGCCCGTGCGCCAACACGGCAGCAAGGAAAGCAAAACACAAAATAATCAGGAAATTCGTCTGTGAAAGTGTATAACCCCAGACATCCACTTCGGCAGTTGTCGAACCGATTGCGTCGTTGATAATGCGCTTGGGCAATTCCAGCGTAAGATAGAGCAACGGAAACAACGTTGCCGTCACAGCCAGCAGAACTAGCTGGTCGCGCTTTGAGTATTTCCAGATAAAGCGGAAAATCGTGCGTTCTATGGAACCTGCCCCTACTGCTGGCTGATAACGCGGCCCGGATGCCACGCACCCGGATTCAACGGTTTGAATTTACTGCCATACTGACACGATATGCAATTTTTTTCCCACCTGAGAATTTTCTTGATCTTATGTGAACTAGTTCATTTACGCATGGCAGGGTTATTGCCTACAGTTGGTACAGAGCGATATCGGGAGGGTTCTTTTGACTGCCAGTATTGGCGCGGTGTTACTTATGCTTTGCCTTTTTCAGGTCAAGCATATGTTCGCTGACTACTACCTCCAGACACCGAAAATGCTCTCTGGCAGAGGTGAGTATTTTCACCTGGGACGCGCGCAGCACGCAGCAGTACATGTTGCGGGCTCTGTCATCGTGTTTGCCGTGTTTGGCGCTCCGGTATTGTTCATCCTGATTGTCGGACTTCTTGAATGGGTGATTCATTTCAATATCGATTTCTTGAAAGCAAGCTATTCAGACAAGAAACAGCTTGAGCCGACACAGGCCGCGTTCTGGCGTGCGGCTGGGTTAGACCAGTGCCTGCACAATCTGACTTATGTGGCGATGGTCTGGGCCTGGGTGACTTTCGCAGCAGCGTAGCCCGCCAGAATATACCACCCGTTGCACCGATAAGATCGACCGATCACACCCAGAACTTCTGAACAGCAGACAACCGACAGCGGCGCGCCCGGATGTCATGCGCCGAACATCGTGTCGGTCATAGCACGAGGCAAGCTGTTAACCTGCCCCGCTCGACTTTGATCGATGCCAAAACCCGATTAGCCCAGAACCGAAAAACTGCTTTCCTCATTGATCGGGCGCTTGCGTGAGTAAAAGCCCACGTCGATGGTGCGTTTGATATAAGGCAGTTCGAATTGCAGCGGTTCCGCGTCGTGATCCGCTCCGCCTTCGCAATACGCGATCAGTGCCGCCATCATCTTACCTGCAATCGGCGCATTCTTATACTGATTCCCGCTGGACCCACAGGCCATGTAAAACCCCGGCAGGCTGGATTTGTCATAGATCGGAATCCAGTCGGTTGAGGCATCATAAAGGTCGACCACACCCCGCGTTTTCGATGGGATGCCAAGGGAGGGCACGCGCTGCGCATATCGCATGGCCTGCGTGGTCCATTGATTGGTGAATTCACGATTGTAGTTCACATCGTCTTCGCACCACTGATGCGGATCGCATTCCGGGTCCTCAGATCCCACAAGGATGTGATTGCCGTGTTCCGGGCGGCAATAGCAGGCAATGTCGCTGTCCGAGACGATGGTTCCGTCGTTTTCAAAGTCGAACCCTTCCGGGGCAGGGACATGCACGACCTCTTGCCGCAGGGGGCGGGTTTTGATGGTCATGTCATCCAGAACGCCTGCCATCCCATTGATGATAGCCGAGCCCGGCCCGGCCACGTTCACGACAACCCTTGCGCGGATTTCTTCGCCTGAAGCAAGTTTTACACCGGAAACACGTCCATCCTCGGTCAGGATCTCGGTTACTTCGGCACTGGTGCGAACCTCAGCTCCGTGCTGTTTGGCAGCATCCATCAGGTTTTGCGCCGACAAGGCCGGGTCGGTGACGTACCCCGCCTGAGGCCAGTACACTCCACCCGACATCTTTCGCCCGTTGGACTGGCCGAATTCCGGGTCATCCATACGGCGTGCCGGGGCAAAGCTGTCCAGCGAATAAACCGGCAGGCGTTCAACCACTTTATCCCCCGACCATTCTTCGAACGGGCAATCCAGTTCTGATGAATTGCGCATGTGCTTTTCCAGCATCCCGTTCGCCTCGGTCTTCATAACCAGGCAGCCGGTTTCCCTGAACTGAGCCAGATTGGCCCCCTCTGGCAGGTCAAGATAGTCAGCCCAGTCGCGCCAGTAATGATAGCCTTCCCAGGCAAACGCCGTTCCGTCGAAGGTGGAATAGTGCATCCGGATTATCGCGCAGGACCCGGCGGTTGAACCGTGCCCAACCAGTGCGTTACGATCCAGAGACAGGGTTTTCCAGCCCGCCTTGGACATTTCGAACGCAATGGCCGCGCCGATCACACCTGTGCCAATGATGATTGCGTCTGGTTGACTCATGTCGGGTCTCCTTTCCAGTAGCGCCGGGAATATGCGCTGAATTCTTCAACTTCTTCGGGTTTCGGTTCGACGCCCGTAAAGGCGTATAGGTAATGCGGCACCATCGAGATCCGCGTCTCGAAGGGTTCGTTCAATTGTGCAAGGTCATATCCGATCTGCATGTAATACAGCACGCGCGCACGCGTTTCGGACTCGATTTCGGAATAGCCGTATCTGGCGAACATCGCGTGCAAAGCTTCAAGCCGCCGAGTGTCAGACTGATCCAGCGCACGGCGTACTTTGCCCGATTTACGCGCCCAGTCGCGCACGGCAAAGTCCAATGCGGTGTCAAACAAATCCGTGTTGACCACACAACGATGTACGTTGCAGACCGCGCCAGTTATCGTTTCGGCTGGCGCTTCGGCCTGTTTTACAAGTGCAACTGTATTGGTCGCCTGCCACCGCGCCAGCAGTGCATCCAAAAGTTCCTGTCTGGACTTGAAGTACCAGTAGAAGGATGAACGTGACACGGCCATCCGCTCGGCCAGGTTCAGGACCTTGATCTGGTCCACCCCGTCCGAAATCAGCACGTCCATCGCCACGTTCAGCCAATCGTCGCGGGTCACCTTGATATTGCCGATCAGGGGCTCGGCTTCGGGATCATCGCGGTGAAGGATAGGTTTGTTGTTCATTCAACTCTCCGGTGGCGCCCCGCCCTCTGCGGTGCGGCGTGCAATAAAGTCCTGCAAGGCACCAAATCGATCATTGTCTATGGCGGGGGCCTTGAAATCGTTCAGGATACCCTTCCAAACCCCCGTTGCACGGTGGTTGGCATCCGTCGATCCACGCTCGGTCCATGTGCCGAAATTGGCGTAGTCATGGACATGCGGTTGATAGAACTCGGTGGTGTAGCGCTCCATCGTCTGGGGGCAAGCAAAGAAATGACCACCGGGCGCGACCTCACTTAAAGCGGTATCAAAGCCAATTTCGGCGGACCCCGCCTGCGCGCCCGCGCAAAGCTCGGCCACCATGTTCAGCACCTCGGCATCACAGACCAGCTTTTCGAAGGAAACGGTCAATCCCCCTTCCAGCCAGCCCGCTGAATGAATGATCACGGTCGCCCCGGCCATCAGGCAGCCCCAAAGGCCAAACTGGTTTTCATTCGCCGCTTGCACGTCGTTGCTGTTTGACGCCGACCCTGCCGCCGACCGCCAGGGCAGGCCCAGATAACGCGCCAGTTGGCCTGCGGCCAGTGACGCCTGAAAATGTGAGGGCGTCCCGAATGCCGGCGCGCCGGATTTCATGTCCACATTGCTGGTGAACGTGCCATAACAGACCGGAGCGCCCGGTCTGGCCAGCTGCGTCAAAGTTAGCGCAGCAAGCGCCTCGGCATGGGACAGGGTGATTGCCCCGGCCACGGTGATCGGCGCCATCGCCCCCATCAGAGTGAACGGTGTTATGATCGACATCTGACCGTGGCGCGCAAAGTCAATCAGCCCTTGCGCCATGGGAATGTCCAACGTGCGCGGGCTGTTTGTGTTAATGATCGTGTAGCAATGCGCATTGCCCCTGAACTCATCATCCGACAGACCTCGCGCCATGGACAGCATCTCAAAGCAATCCATGACCTGCGGCGTGCCGCGCGAGAAGAAGAACGGGAACTTGTCCGTCAGTTCAACCTGCGCCTGTGTCGTGAAGTAGTGGCGCAAGTGTGTCGGCACGTCCTGAGGTTCAACCTGAGGCGAGATCATCTGGAACACATCGAAATGATGAGTGAGCTTCAGAAACTCCAGATAATCCTGACCCGTCGCCGGGCGACGGCCACGTTCCAGATCGGTTGCGTTCGGTGCGCCTGCCCCTGGTTGAAAAACCAGCGATCCCAGTTCCAGAGTAAAATCCCGATGCCGTGAACCGGCGCGACAAGCGATAGATTTGGGGGCCGAGGAAACAGCAGCCTCAACCATCTCGCGCCCGATAAAGACCATTTCACTGTCTTCATCCATGCGCGCACCACCCTGCTTGAACAGCTTGCGTGCCTCGGGAAGCAAGGTCTTTACACCCAACTCCTCGAGCGTACGCAATGCTGTCTCGTGCATGTTCGCGATCTGGTCAGCCGGGAACACCTCCATCAAAGGGAAAGGGTTCCTGAGCTGGCGATAGTTCACGTCGCGGCTGGGCTGCGGGGCAGCCTCGCCCCCTCGCCTTCGGCGTCGTCGGTCCGGAGCCGTCATGATCAGCCCCGCATCGCTTTGCCCTGAGGGTCGTAAGGCGACGGTGCAATTACCCGCGCCGGACATTCCACACCCACCACATGGACAGACAGTTCCGTACCCGGGTCCACCTTGTCACGGTCAATCAAGGCCATCGCCAACGACTTGCCGATGTGGTGCCCATAACCGCCTGAGGTCACAAAACCCACGCGTTCGCCGCTGGCCCAGACCGGTTCATACCCGCTGGCGTCGGCGTCCAACGCATCGATTTCCAGTGTTACCTGCACCTGCGCCGGGCCATTGCCATCCCATTCGGCCAAAGCAGCCTCCTTGCCGACGAAATCCTTTTCCCAGTCGATCCAGCGATCCATGCCGGTCATACCGGGTGTGTAAGCCTGCGTGAACTCTGCCGACCAGATGCCAAAGCTCTTCTCAAGCCGCGTTGACAGCATCGCATTGAAACCGCACTCGCGGATTCCCTCTTCTGCACCAGCTTCCAGCAAAATGCGGCGCAGTTTGATGTGATCGCCATAGCGGCAGTTGATTTCATACCCTTTTTCGCCGGTCACCGACATGCGCGCAACACGCGCCCGGACAAGGCCGATATCGAAATCACCGCAGCCCATGAATTTCAGGCCCGAGATATCCTGTTCGGCCAGTTTCTCGACCACCACCTGCGATTTCGGTCCAACCACGGCGAACCCGCAATACTCCTCTCCCAAGTCACGGACGGTGACCCCTTCCATCATATGATCGTTGAACCATCGCATATGCCACGCGCGCAGGTAATAGCTGCCCATGATCCACCATGTCCCGTCGCCCCAGTTCAACACGGTCAGATCGCCTTTGAGCCGCCCGTCCTCGCCCAGCATTGGTGCCAGCTTGGCACGACCCGGGGCGGGTAGTTTGGACGCCATAACGTTATCCAGCCATGCTTCAGCATTTGGACCGAAAACCTCAAAGCGGGAAAAGCCCGTGATATCCATCAGGCCCACGCCCTCGCGGATGGTTCTGCATTCAGCGGCCACGATGTCGTGCGCGTTCGAACGTTTGAGCGTTGGCGTTTCCTCAAACCCTTTGGGTGCGAAATACAGCGGCACCTCCAGATCCCAGCTGACACCCCATTTGCAACCGGCCTCGGTCATCGCGTCATGCGCCGGGGCCATCTTCAGCGGGCGACCCGCAGGCAGTTGCTCGTTCGGATAGGTCATCACGAAGCGGCGCGAATAGAACTGGCCAGTGGTTTCACGGATATACCGCTTGTTCTGTGCGAAATCACCATAGCGCGCCACATCCATCGGCCAGGCATCGGCCTCGGGCTCACCATGGATCATCCATTCGGCCAGCGTTTTGCCAACACCCCCACCTTGCAGGAAGCCCGCCATCACAGCACAGGCCGTCCAATATCCCCGTTTGCCCGGAACCGGACCAACCAGCGGGTTACCATCCGGTGAGAACGTAAACGCACCATTGACCCATGTCTTGATGCCCACATTCTGGATCGACGGATACCGCTCAAAGCCCAGCGTCAGTTCGTTCTCGATCCGGTCAAGCTGTTCCTGAAACAGTTCCTCGCCATAGTTCCACGGCGCGCCATCCATCGCCCAGTGTTCATGATCGACCTCGTAGATTCCCACCAGAACACCCTTCTGGTCCTGCCGCATATAAGTGAATCCTTCGAGGTCGACAGTCATCGGCATCTCGAAATCCGCCTGCGCAACTTCTGGCACCGTGTCCGTGATCAGATAGTGATGCTTCAACGGCGAGACTGGCAGCTCTACCCCTGCCATGCGCCCAACCTGCTTGGCCCAGAGCCCGGCCGCGTTGACCACATGTTCACAGGTGATCGTGCCCTTATCAGTCACCACCTGCCAGCCATCTGCCGTCTGGATCAGCTCTTCGACCTTGGTTTCCTCGTAGTACTCGGCACCACGTTTCCTGGCCGCAGTCGCATAAGCCTGAACTGTGCCTGTCGTATCGATATACCCTTCGCGATCTGCCCACATCGCGCCCAAAACACCGTCGGTTGACATGATCGGGCAGCGTCTCTGTGCCTCTTGCGGGGTCAGCAACTCGCAGTCGTCAATACCGATGGACTGGAAGATCCGGTAATTGGCTTGCAACCATTCCCAGCGTTCAGGCGTACCGGCCAAAGTCAGGCCACCGGTCATATGCAATCCGATGTTCTGGCCCGATTCCTTTTCGATCTCACTCAGCAGGTCGATTGTGTAGGCCTGCAACGAGGCCATGTTCGGATCCGCGTTCAGGGCATGGATGCCGCCCGCTGCGTGCCATGACGATCCCGATGCCAGCCGCCGCCTCTCAAGCATGACCACATCGGACCAGCCGAATTTGGCCAGATGATACAGAACCGAGGCACCAACGACGCCCCCTCCAATGACCACTACGCGATATTGGGATTTCATCCCGACCTCCCTGAACAGAATCTGGGTAGACGCTAGTGGCACTGTTCAGTTCTGTCTAGACAATTCTGTACAGTACGGAATGCGAGAACTCTGCCGCATGCTTTGAAAACCTAAAGCTGCGCGCTTGGGCGGGCTTTCACGATTTCAAACCAGACCTGCGTTCTTGTATTTCCTTCCGGTATCCGCATCTTGATGACGCGCGCGAAATCGACAAATACAAAAGTCGATATGTCCGCCAGAGTAAATACATCGCCCGCGACATACACGCTTTGATTCAGCCGCGCCTCCAGCAGTTCAAAAAACGACGCAACCCGTTCGCGCCCACGCTGCGCCAGTTTGGGGATCTGCGCATGATTAACCGTGCCGGGGATAGCACGGTCTTTGAATGCCGGATGGCTGTTGCGCAAAGCCTCAGCGATGGGCGCACCGCCCTGCTGCTCGGCAATTGCGTTCCACATCAGGACCAACCCTTTTTCATCAGCGGTCCGACCCATCAAGGGCGGTTCGGGGAAACGCGCTTCAAGATACGCGGCAATGCCAAGATTTTCGGTCAGGACTGCGCCGTCGTCCGTTACCAGAACCGGGATTGTGGCCCGGGGGTTCACCGCACGAAACTCAGCGCTCAATTGCGCGCCCTCAGCAATCGAGATTTCGTGCGTTTCGATGTTCAACCCTTTTTCCGCGATGAACATGCGGGCACGGCGCGGGTTTGGGGCCGTCGAGCAATCGTAGAATATCATGCGGGCCCCTGCTCTCTGGTCAGCGCCGATAGATGAAACAGCGCCCTTCGACGGCACCCTCGGGCAACGGCATTTCCTCCAGCCGCTCGAAATACATCCGGTCGCTTGATACCATTAGTCCACCCGGTGCCAGCAAGGGCTCGATCAGCGGGGAAACAAGCCGTGCAAAGATGTCGTTCTTTTCGCGATTATGCCCCCCAAGATCTGCATGGATCAGACTTGTTGTCGGTCCAAACCTGTCGACCGCCGCTGGCAGCGTCTCGCGCACATCTCCCAAGATCACCCGATCTTCGGGCGGGGTTGAATCGGGGTGCGAAGCCACCGCGCGTTCGAACACAAAGACAGGGCGTCCATCGATATGCTGCACAAGATGATGATAGGTGCGCCCATTGCCCAGACCCAGTTCAAACACCGGGCCAGCCATGCCTGCCGTTTGCGCAATCGCGTGATCCAGGCAGGCGCGTTGTGACACCATACGATCGATAAACAAGTCCAGACGGCTTTGATTCTTGGACACCGGCAAATATCTCCTTGATACCAATCGAAAGCATAGATGCCCCCGACACCGCCTTAGATGACAAATTCTCAAGACTTTGTGTAGCGACGAAGCCCAAAGTTTCACATTTTCGCGACATTTCAGCCCAAGAACGGGTTTGACTAGACATACGGAACCGCGCGACACTGACGAAAAAATCACGGGGAGTTGAAACGACCGATGTCACCAAGCGGCCAAACGGTTGGAAAGCCTGCATGAGCGCGTTGTTGTGCGTCAGAGACCTCAGCATCGGCTTTGGTGCGGGCAGTTCCGTGGTCACGGATGTGAATTTCGATGTCAAACCAGGGGAAACCTTGGCGCTGGTCGGTGAATCGGGATCGGGTAAAACCATCACGTGCCGGGCCGTCTTGCGGATTCTGCCGCGAACGGCCCAGATACGCAGCGGCACGATAACTTTGAATGATTCCAAGGGCACATGTAACCTGACAGCGGTCACCGAGCGGGAAATGCGCGGCATTCGTGGCAATCGCGTTTCGATGATCTTTCAGGAGCCTATGCGATCACTGTCACCTCTGCACAAGATTGGGAATCAGGTCAGTGAAGTCCTGTGGCTGCATCGCGGGCTATCTGAGTCTGAGGCGCGCAAAAAGGTCCTGACGCAGTTCGAGCGCGTGGGCTTTCCAGATCCACAGCGTGCCTATGACTCCTACCCATTCGAACTGTCGGGCGGAATGCGCCAACGCGCCATGATTGCGATGGCCATGGTATCCAAACCCGAGTTGCTGATCGCGGACGAGCCCACCACCGCGCTGGATGTGACCACGCAAGCGCAGGTTTTGGGGCTGATCAAGGAATTGCAGCGCGAGACCGGCATGGCGCTTATTCTGGTGACCCATGATCTGGGCGTGGTTGCCAACATGGCAGAACAGGTTGTGGTCATGCACAAGGGCCGCATCATGGAGGCTGGCCCGGCCGCACCAATCCTGACCTCCCCCGCGCATCCATATACCAAACAACTGTTTGATGCGGCACCGGAAATTCCGGATCAGGATGCTGTGGGCATACCGATGCCGGACGACGATCTGATCCTTCAGATGAAGGGCGTCTCAAAGACCTACACGATGCGGTCCAGCAAAGGGTGGCAAGCCGACAAGGAAATCTATGCTTGCAAAGGGGTCGATCTGAATTTGGCACGCGGCAAGACGCTGGCCATAGTCGGTGAAAGCGGATCAGGTAAAACAACAGCCGCGCGGATTGCATTGGGTGCAGAACTGCCCGATCCCGGCGGAGAAGTCCTGTTTCGCACCGCGCCGAATACCGATCCCATCACGGTGCACAACATGACCCGCGCCCAGCGCACCGCGTTTCAGCGCAATGCCCAGATGGTGTTTCAGGATCCCTACAGCTCGCTCAGCCCGCGGATGCGCATTCAGGACGCGATGACCGAGCCGTTGGAAATTCACCGTATCGGAACTACGGCCGAGCAGCGCGACAAAGCCGCCGAGATGTTGCAGCGCGTCGGCCTGACAGCCGACATGCTGAAACGCTATCCACACGCCTTTTCAGGGGGTCAGCGGCAACGTCTGTCGGTGGCCCGCGCCATGATGCTCGACCCGCAGCTCATCGTGTGTGACGAACCCACCTCGGCGCTGGATGTATCGGTGCAAGAGCAGATTCTGACGCTGTTGGAAAAATTGCAGGAAAGCCTGAACCTGTCCTATCTGTTCATCTCGCACGATCTGGCTGTGGTCGCGCGGATCGCCGACGAAGTTGCCGTGATGCGTCGAGGCCTGATCGTCGAGCAAGCACCACCCGAAACTCTTTTCTACAATCCGCGCCACCCCTACACCAAAGCGCTGATTGCCGCTCAACCCGAACCCGACATCAATCGCCCGATCGACCTGAAAGTGGTTTCCTTGGGCGCCGGCGCGCCGGACAGTTGGGATGAAGCCTTTCGTTTCTCGGACACCGTGATACCCTCATTGGTGGAATTGGAACCGGGCCATAAGGTACGTTGCCATGTTTAAGACCACTCGCCCCCTGATCCTGGCCGCTTCGCTGGCGCTCATCGGGATGCTGCCCGCCACGGCAGAGACAATCCCCACACCTCAGGAAAGCGCGTTCTGGAACTCGGAAGTAGAAGCGGGCAATCTGCCGCCCGTTCAAGAGCGCCTGCCCAAGGACCCGTTGGTAGTCGATCTGGAAGCAAAGGGCCGCGAGTTCGGCAAACAGGGCGGCACCCTGCGCACCATGATCACGCGGTCCAAAGATATCCGCCAGATGGTTGTCTATGGTTATGCCCGGCTGGTCGGTTTCGACCAGAACTATGAGATTATCCCCGATTTGCTGGCGTCGTTTGAAAACGAAGACGGCCGCAAGTTCACCCTGAAACTGCGCGAAGGGCACAAATGGTCCGACGGCTCTCCGTTTACGTCGGAAGATTTCCGCTATTGGTGGGAAGACGTTGCCAATAACAAATTGCTCAGCCCGTCAGGCCCGCCGGATTTTCTGATTGTCGAAGGCAAACCACCAACAGTTACCTTCCCGGATGAAACCACGGTGATTTTCGAATGGGATAATCCCAACCCCGGTTTTCTACAATCGCTGGCTCAGGCAAGACCGCCGTTTATCTATCGTCCTGCAGCTTTCCTGAAACGATATCACGAGAAATATGCCGACCCCGAGGAACTTGCCTTTCTGGTCGACGATGCCCGGGTCAAAAGCTGGGCTGCGCTACACAACAAACTCGACAACCTGTACAAGTTCGACAATCACGAATTGCCCACGTTGCAACCCTGGCTGAATGCAAGTTCCGGCAAGAAAATCCGCCACAATTTCGTACGTAACCCCTATTACCACCGCATTGACAGCAAAGGGGTTCAACTTCCCTATATCGATGTGGTCGAGATGGAGATCGTTGCCCCCGGTCTGGTCGCTGCCAAAACCAATGCAGGGGAAAGCGACCTGCAAGGCCGGGGTCTGGATTTCCGCGACGCTTCGATCCTAAAAAAAGGCGAGGCGCAAGGCGGCTACAAGACATTGCTATGGAAAACCGGCGTTGCGTCGCAAATCGCGATTTATCCGAACCTCAATTTCGAGGATGACGTCTGGCGCGACGTGTTGCGTGACGTCCGTGTGCGGCGTGCCCTGTCCCTTGCCATCGACCGCGAGACAATCAACCAGGCTTTGTATTTCAAGCTGGCGCATCCCGGCGCAATGTCGGTTCTGCCTGCCTCGCCCTTTTACGATGAAAAGAATGCCACCGCCTGGGCTCAGTACGATGTCGGGCAGGCCAATGCATTGTTGGATGAGGTCGGCCTGACCCAGCGCGACAAGAACGGTATCCGCCTGCTACCGGACGGGCGCCCAATGGAGCTGGTGATCGAAACCGCTGGCGAGCGGCAAGAGGTTGAAAACGCCCTTCAGATCGTTACTGACACCTGGCGCGAGATCGGGGTCAAGCTGGTCATGCGCCCGTTGGATCGCGATATCCTGCGCAACCGGGTGTTTGCCGGCAACTCGATGGCATCGGTCTGGTATGGATGGGATGACGGTATCCCGCAAGCGCACACGTCACCGGCGTACCTGGCACCAACCGATCAGGTCTTCCTGGCCTGGCCGAAATGGGGCCAGTTTTACCAGACAGGTGGCGAGGCCGGAGAAGCGCCCGACATGCCTGAGGCAAAGCGTCTGATGCAACTGGCTCATGACTGGGAGGTCGCCACAACGGATGACGAACGCAAGGAAGTCTGGACTGAAATGCTGAGAATCCACGCCGACCAGCTTTATGCCATCGGTATCCTGAACGGAGCACCCCAACCCATTGTCGTGTCGAACCGTCTGCGCAACGTGCCAGAACAGGCCATGTGGGCATGGGAGCCCGGTGCGCATTTCGGCGTTCACCGCCCGGACGAGTTCTTTTTCGCCGACTAAACAGGAGCAGCTAAATGGTCATGCTGCGCTATGCGGTGTATCGCTTTTTTACGATGCTGCTGACATTGTTGGTGGTGTCGGTCCTGATTTTCATAATCATCAACCTGCCGCCCGGTGATTACCTAAGCAACCAGATTGCCGAGCTTCAGGCCTCGGGCCAGTCAGCGGGCGTCGCCAAGGCCGAGTTTCTGCGCGCCGAGTACGCTTTGGATCGCCCTATGTGGGAACAGTACCTGATCTGGATTGGCTTCTGGCCGGGACCGCACGGATTTTCAGGTCTGATCCAAGGCAATTACGGTTGGTCCTTTGAGTTCGACCGGCCTGTATCGGAGATCGTGGGCGACACGCTTTGGTTGACGGTCGTCGTCAACCTGGCCGCGATCCTGTTTGTATATGCCGTCGCCCTTCCCTTAGGTGTTATTGCTGCGGCGCGATCACGGACATGGATTGATTATACCTCGGCCTTTGTGGGTTATCTGGGGCTGGCGACCCCCAACTTTTTGCTGGCCCTGATCCTGTTCTACTACGGGCATCGGTATTTCAACCTGCCTATCGGCGGCCTGATGGACCCGCAATTCGAAGGTCAGCCGCTGAGTTGGGACAAGATAAAATCCATTCTCATCCACCTGATCGTTCCGACTTTTGTTATCGGAACCTCGGGCGCATCGGCGATGATGCAGCGCCTGCGGGCAAATATGCTCGATGAACTGGGGAAGCCCTATGTCGAAACGGCCATTGCCAAGGGCATGGCACCGTCGCGGATGCTGACTAAATATCCGTTGCGCGTGGCATTCAACCCGTTCGTTGCGGATATCGGTAACCTTCTGCCATCAATGGTGTCTGGATCGGTTCTGGTTTCAGTTGTTCTGGGCTTGCAAACCATCGGGCCGACTTTGCTGACAGCACTGAAAACGCAGGACCAATTCCTGTCCGCGTTTATCCTGATGTTTGTCGCGCTATTGACGCTTATCGGCACGATGATCTCGGATATTCTGCTGGTCATGCTGGATCCCCGCATACGGTATGAGGGGCGCGAAGCATGACCGATACTCCTGACAACCGCTACGTCGATGACGCGCCCTTTGATCCGCAGGCGTCGATACAGCAACTGGAACGCGCCGATCTGGATGCCCCCAACTGGGTGTTGGTCTGGCGCAAGTTCCGCACGCATAAGCTGGGCCTGATCTCAGGCATTTTCCTGCTTATGTGCTACCTGATGCTGCCCTTTGCAGGTTTCATCGCGCCTTATGGCCCGAATGACCGGAACGGAGAGCATCTGTATGCGCCACCGCAATCGGTGAACTGGTTTTACGACGGCGCTTTTATCGGCCCCCATGTTTTTCCAATCGTCGCCGAGGCGGATCTGGAAACCTTCCAATGGAAGTTCGTCCCAGACACTGACGACCCGCGCCCGATCCGGTTCTTTTGTGAAGGGTCCGAATATCGACTTGCAGGTCTTATCAAGACAGACAGGCATCTTTTCTGTGCGCCGGATGGTGCCACCTTGTTCCTTTGGGGGTCCGACAGGCTGGGTCGCGATATCTTCAGCCGCATCCTCTACGGGGCGCAGCTATCGCTGACCGTGGGCCTGATAGGTATTTCGGTATCATTCTTTCTGGGTATCCTGTTCGGTTCGATGGCGGGTTATTTCGGGGGGCGCATCGATTGGGTCATCAACCGGGTCATCGAAATCCTGCGTTCACTGCCGGAACTGCCGCTGTGGCTGGCACTGTCTGCCGCCGTGCCATCGAACTGGAGCCCGGTTGCCGTATTCTTCATCATTTCGATCATCCTCGGCATCCTCGACTGGCCCGGGCTGGCGCGTTCGGTCCGTGCCAAGTTCCTGTCACTGCGCGAGGAAGAATACGTACGCGCCGCAGAAATGATGGGCGCAAGCTCGGGCCGGGTGATCCGTAAGCACTTGTTGCCGAATTTCATGTCTCATTTGATTGCATCAGCCACCCTGTCGATCCCGGCAATGATCCTTGGGGAAACCGCGCTGAGCTTTCTTGGCCTGGGCCTTCGTGCACCAGCGGTCAGTTGGGGTGTGATGCTGAATGACGCGCAGAACCTCGCATCGATCGAGATCTACCCCTGGACGGCAATCCCGATGCTGCCGATTATCGTGATCGTACTGGCCTTTAACTTTCTAGGTGACGGATTGCGCGACAGTCTGGACCCGTATCAGCAATGAGCCTTCTTGCCACCCTTCCCGCCGCCGACCGATATCGCAGGATCGGCACTGGCGCTCTGCCAAGTGCTTTTGCCGTTTCCGAACTGGCGACGGCCAGCTTTGCAGCCGTTGGGCAGGAAATGGCCCGGCTTTTGCAGGCGCTGAACCTGACCCAGAAAGCCCCCGAGATCGCCGTCGACCATCGGCTGGCATCGTTGTGGTTCGGCTATTCCTTCAAGCCCGACGGCTGGGAAATGCCAAACCTGTGGGATTCGGTCGCGGGGGATTACAGGGCGTCAGATGGCTGGATCAGGCTACACACCAACCTGCCGCGCCATCGCGCGGCAGCGATGAAGGTTCTTGGCACCCCGCCAGAGCGTGAAGCTGTGACAAAAGCCGTCAGAACCCGGGCCATATCCGATTTGGAAACCGATATTGTGGCCGAAGGCGGTGTGGCCGCTGCCATGCGCAGCCGGACCGAGTGGCTTGAACATCCGCAGGGCCGCGCTGTATCGCGCGATCCGTTGATTGGTTGGCAAGGCCCCCGGTACGTCAAGCTACGCGAGAGGCCGCAGGCAACCCCTGCAAGACCTCTTGCCGGGTTGCGGGTTCTTGACCTGACGCGCGTTCTGGCAGGTCCGGTATCGACACGCACATTGGCCGGTTTCGGGGCCGAGGTTTTGCGGATCGATCCGCCCGGTTGGGACGAACCCGGCGTGATCCCTGACATTTCACTAGGCAAACACTGTGCTTATCTCGATCTGAAATCGACCAACGACATGGAAAGGCTGCAAGAACTTCTGCCCCAAGCGGATGTATTCGTTCATGGGTACCGGCCCGGCGCTTTGGACGCACTTGGCCTGACCCGCGCCAAGCGCGATGAACTGGCACCGAACAGGGTCGAGGTGACGCTGAATGCCTATGGCTGGCAAGGCCCCTGGTCGACCCGGCGCGGGTTTGACAGCCTTGTCCAGATGAGCGCGGGAATCGCGCATGCGGGCATGGAGTGGGCTGACGCCGACAAACCGACGCCATTGCCGGTACAAGCTTTGGACCACGCAACCGGCTACCTGATGGCCGCCGCCGTTCTTTCTGCTCTGGCCGAGGCCGCGTCGGGCAATTCCATCATGCATGCTCATCTGTCCCTTGCCCGCACCGCCGAGCTTTTGGCGGTTCTCGGCAAAGACGACGTCGAGGCAGAGACCATTACTCCGACGCCCACGGATTACTCCCCTGCGACAGAAGCTTCGGGCTGGGGACCAGGGCACCGCCTCAGATCAGCCCTCAGTCTCGGTGACACTGTGCTACAATGGGATTTACCCGCGTCGAAACTGGGCACATCCAAACCTGTCTGGCCCTTCACTTCCAACTGACCCAACCGCCGCGCGAAACGCGCAGCCGGACCTCACGCTGTCGGTGGCACCTCATCCGAGGCGCAATTCAGAGCGGCGGAAGGCCTTGCTAACGGTCGTCGCCGCCCGGTCCGATATCGTCCAGATAATCCTCGTCAATCGCAGCCTGAACAGCCCCCGTTACGGCTTCACGCTGTTTTGGTGTCAGGTCTTCCGCCTCTTTCCCATCTGCCAATCTTACAGTGACTTCGCGATGTGCAAACTTGATCCCTTCGCGCGCGAACAACTCGCGTATGTCCTGATAGACCTTTTTGCGAACCAGCCACTGATCGCCCGGTTTCGTCATGAACTTGACCCGGATGATCATCGCCGAATCTTGCATCTCGATCACGCCCTGCGACTTCAGCGGCTGGATGAAATTGTCTCCGATTACAGGATCGGTCAACAACTCCTGTCCCAGTTTCTTGATCAGTTTGCGGACCTTCTCGACATCGGTGTCATAGGTCACGCGCAGCGGCAGCTTCATGATTACCCAATCGCGCGAGTAGTTGGTCAGCACTTTGATCTCGCCAAAGGGAATGGTGTTCAGCGCACCCAGATGGTGGCGCAGTTGCATGGACCTGACCGAGATTTTCTCGACCGTGCCTTTCACATCCCCAATGTCGATATATTCTCCTTTCCGGAACGCATCATCCAACAAGAAGAATGCGCCGGAAAAAATGTCGCGCACCAGCGTTTGTGACCCGAACCCCACTGCCAAACCAACCACACCGGCACCCGCAAACAGCGGGCTGACGTTAATACCCAGTTCCATCAGGACTATCAGAACGATTGTAACCACGACAACGGCCAAAATTGCGCCCCGGAAAAGCGGCAACAACGTTGCCAGACGGCTTTGCCCGCCTTCGCCACCTTCGTCGCCCAGTTCAACCTCGGTGCCATCGTCGGATTCTTCAGCGATTTTGCTGTCGATCCAAATCCGAAAGAAGTGAAACAGGATGTACCCGATGAACAGGACAACCATCACATCCAGCGCACGTTCAACCGGCAGATCCTCGCTCCAGTCCGCGTTCGGGTACCATATCACGACAAGCGCATAAGCCCCGAGCACGAAAGCCAGAATTCCGGCTACCCGGCGGGCCAGGTCTTCATAAGTCAGAAGATGCTGCTTCGGTTGTTCGGGCTCGGGTATATCCGTCGTCACGACGCCTTCATCCGCTGCGGCGGCTTCCCCGTTAATTTCGCTAATCATGCGCGAGCGGTCAAAATATCGCTCCAGCAGATAGTTCATTGCACCATAGGCCACGACCACGGACATGAAGATCATGTAGCTGCTTGCAATCAGCGGCAGCGGCGTCGGATGCTCCAGCGCCAGATCAACGGCCAGACGGAACCAGCTGAACACGACATAGATAATCAATGCCGGTGCCCAGCCAAAAGACACGAACCGCAACAGCCATGACACCTGTTCGGATGCCCGCCCACCCCGGATCGCGTTCGAGATTGCACGGGCGTTGAACAGGATCATCAGTATGTTGCCCAGCGCGCCCAGCATAGTCAGACTGCCATACACCATGGCGTAGACGTTGTAGTTCAGTCCAAAATCCGCGACCCAGGTAGAAAACAGAACGACCGAAATGTCATAGGTCGCCAGCACGGACGCCCAAATATACAGCCTGCGCGCATTCTTGTCCGAAAAGGGCGGTAATCGATATTGGCTCAGATAAGGTGACAGGACCATGCGCCAGAGGTCCGACACCGTGCGCGACAGGAAAAAGGCCGTAAAGATTGCCGTGATCGTGAACTGGACCGAGATATCCTCGGCCTCGCCAAAGATCAGATACCCGACGATCAAAGCCATGATCATGGCAAAGACCGTGGCTCCAATCCCCATCAGGAACCGGAACAGCAGGAACGGCATCTTTTCCCGATACCCCTGTGGTTCGTCCTTGATCCGCGCCACCACCCAGCGGCGCGCGAACCGCTTCCCGTATATCTCGATCGACAGCCACCGCCCAAGTAACAGGAACAGGATGTTCCAACCCAACACCTCGACATAGGTCTGAATTCGGCCATCCGGGCTGGTCTGGCGCAGGATGTATTGTACTTCAAAAATAGAATAGGGCAGCGCCTCGAGCCTCGATTGCATCGACTCACGGAACTTCGAGAACCGCTCTTGCGCCTTCATCAGTTGCGAACCGTCACCCATTGGGTTGCTCGAATCGCTGTCTGCGCCCTCCGAACCTGCATCCTTGCCACCTGCCGTTGTCACAACCTGACCGGCACTGTCGATGACAATGACACTCGCGCCCGCATCGCTGGCCGCGCGGATTGCAGCGGCCAGATCACTTTCCTTGTCGGCCTCGGACGAACTGCCCGACCCTGAAGGATATCCGGGAATCAAGGATGACTGCGCCAATGCACCAGTGGAAATGCTCAGGAAAATGGCCCAAAACGCCAAAAAAAATGCGGCCAGAAAGTTATTTCGCATTGGGTCGTGCATCCAGTTTTTGCCGATATTGGTCAGATTACAGAAGCGTTTCAGGCAGTTCAAACACTCGCATCGAACCGTCTCAATATCGTGTTTGGACGTGTTCTTGGCGCACTCTGATGAGCGCAGGTGTTTTCAATCTTTCAATAATTGAATATGACCAAGCAAAGGTTTCTGGTCGGCCTCGATTGTCTTCATCGTTCTCATTAGGCGATCTTGTCTGGCGGTGGTGCGATATGTCGCGAAACAGTCAATACGCTGTTGCCAAATCGCAATGCTTGAAACATTTGCAAGTGCGCAAATCCGCCTTTGGCAAGCGTGGGATTGAAATATACAGTAACGCTTGCGAACGCGCGGATTTCGCTCTGGGATCAAGAAGACGGGCAACACTATGAGCCTTGGCACAACCAATTCTAAACCGGACCGCGCGCCGCGTATCCTGTTTTACAGCCACGACACGTTCGGTCTGGGGCATTTGCGCCGGTCCCGCGCCTTGGCTGCGGCAATCACGCAGGCGGACCCAAGCGCCTCGGCGCTGATCCTGACGGGTTCGCCCGTGGCAGGCCGTTTTACCTTTCCCCGCCGCGTTGACCATGTGCGCCTGCCCGGTGTGACCAAGCGCGCGGACGGATCGTATGCCGCGCGTACAATCGGAATGGGGATCGACGAAGTAACCGAATTGCGCGCGGGATTGATCCAGACTGCGGTTCAGCAATTCGACCCCGACGTGTTGGTCGTCGACAAGGAACCGACAGGGTTCCGGGGTGAGCTGTTGCCGACACTGAACTACCTTGAACGCCATTGCGGAACGAAACTGGTTTTGGGTCTGCGTGATGTGCTGGACGAACCCGAAGTACTGGCTGCCGAGTGGGCGCGCAAAGAAGCCATCGAAGCGACCGAGCGGTTCTATCATGAGATTTGGGTTTATGGATCACAGTCGATCTATGACCCGACGCAAGGCTTGCCGCTAAGCGCGTCAGCGCGATCCCGCATTCACTGGACGGGATATCTGCGCCGCGATCTCGGCCCGGTCGGGGAACCGCCTCAGCAACCCTATATCCTGATCACACCCGGCGGCGGGGGCGATGGCAAGGCGTTGGTCAACCTCGTCTTGTCCGCCTACGAGAAAGACCCAGACCTGTCGCCGCGTGCTGTGCTGGTCTATGGCCCATTCCTGTCGGGTGAATTGAGGAATGAATTCGAAGCACGGGTTGCCGCATTGAATGGTCGTGTAACCGCGGTTGGATTTGAATCGCAGATCGAAACGCTGTTTGCCGGGGCCGAAGGCGTGGTCTGCATGGGCGGCTACAACACGTTTTGCGAGGTCCTGTCCTTTGACAAACGGGCCGTGATCGTTCCACGCACCACACCCCGTCTGGAACAATGGATTCGGGCCTCACGCGCAGAAGAGCTGGGGCTGGTCAAGATGCTGGACGAACAACGCGACAGCCTGACACCCGACGCAATGATCCGTGCCATCCGCAACCTGCCGCACCAATCTGTGCCGTCACAGGCCATCCAAAGCGGTTTACTGGACGGTTTGGACTATGTCACCGACCGCATTGACAGCCTGCTGACATGGGAACAGAAACGAGCCACTGGATGAACTCGGCCTCTCCCAATCTGGCGGTTGTGGTCAAAGGCTGGCCGCGACTGTCCGAAACATTTATCGCACAGGAACTTGTTGCCTTGCAGGAAGCCGGGCACCGATTTGACATCTGGTCTCTGCGCCATCCGACCGACACCAAACGTCACCCTTTGCACGACCGTTTCGCAGGGCAGGTTCACTATCTGCCGGAATACCTGCATGAAGAGCCACAGCGGGTGTGGGCGGCCCGCGCTGCCGCCCAAGACCTGCCCGGCTATGCCGAAGCCTACACGATCTGGCGGCACGACCTGCGCCGCGATCCCACGCCGAACCGCATCCGCCGCTTCGGGCAAGCATGTGTTCTGGCCGCCGAGTTACCCGCCCAGACGCAGGGGCTCTATGCCCATTTCATGCACACCCCCTCGTCCGTCGCCCGATATGCGGCCATCATGCGCGGTCTGCCATGGAGCTTTTCTGCCCATGCCAAGGACATCTGGACCTCGCCGGTCTGGGAAAAGCGTGAAAAGTTGCAGGCCTCAACGTACGGAGCTGCTTTCAGTGCCACCTGCACGGCAATCGGCGCGGAACATCTGCGCAGTCTCGCTGATGACCTCAACCGGGTGGACCTTATCTATCACGGTCTGGACCTGTCGCGTTTCCCCGAACCGCCAAAGCGCGGGACACGTGCCGCTGGTGACCCGTTTCACATGATTTCCGTTGGGCGACTGGTTGAAAAGAAGGGCTTTGACCGCCTTATTGCGGCCTTCACGCTGCTGCCGGAGAACCTGAACTGGCATTGGACCCACATTGGCGGCGGAGGCCTTGGTGACACCCTGCGGGCGCAGGCGCGCGCTGCTGGTATCGCGGACCGCATCACCTGGAGGGGAGCCTGCGATCAGCCAGAGGTGATCGATGCCATGCGCAGGGCCGACCTGTTTGTCCTGCCCAGCCGGATTGCTGCGGACGGGGACCGGGACGGATTGCCGAACGTGTTGATGGAGGCCGCATCCCAGCTGTTGCCGATCCTGTCGACACCGGTTTCGGCCATCCCGGAATTCATCCAATCCGGAACGCATGGCGTGTTGTCTGATGACGACCCGGCTGCATTGGCTTCAGCCATTTCAGCTTTGGCCACTGATCCGGAAACGGCTGCAACTATGGCGCGTGCAGCCTATGACCGCCTGATTGCAGATTTTCGAATGGACCCCGGTATTGCACGGCTGTCGGCCCGGCTGAAAACCCTGAGCATGGAAGACGCGTAATGGCGCGGGTTGCGTTTTATGCGCCAATGAAATCTCCCGGCAGCCAGAAACCCTCGGGCGATCGCGAAATGGCGCGAAACCTGATGCTGGCCTTGGCGGCGCAGGGGAATAAGGTCGAACTGGCTTCGGACCTGCGCGTCTACGACAAGAACGGGGACAGGGACCTACAGAGAACCCTTGTTCGCGCGGCTGAGATTGAAGCACAGCGGCTGAGCGCCGAATTGCCCTTTGATACAGATCTGTGGGTGACTTATCACAATTACTACAAGGCACCCGACCTGCTGGGCCCCAAGGTCTGCCAGGCGCGCGGCATCCCGTATGTGCAACTGGAAAGCACGCGTGCATCAAGCAGGCTGAACGGGCCGTGGGCCGATTTCGCTCAAGCGGCGCATCAGGCGTGCGATGCAGCGGATATCATTTTCTACCACACAGCCAATGACCTGATTAGTTTGGAACGGGACCGCCTTGGCAAGCAGGCACTGGTTGAATTGCCGCCATTTCTGCCTGAAACCGTATTGCCTGTGGCAACGACCGGGGACGGCCCCATGCTTACTGTCGGAATGATGCGGCATGGGGACAAGCTGGCGTCCTACCGGATTTTGGCCGAAGCTCTTTCGCACCTGACATGTGACTGGAACCTGAACATCGCGGGGGACGGTCCGGCGCGGCCGGATGTTGAAGCGTTGATGGTGCCGTTCGGAAGCCGGGTGCACTTTCTGGGCCAGCTCGACCGGGCGACCTTGCAGAAAATCTACCAACGCGCATCCCTGCTTGTCTGGCCGGGCGTAAACGAAGCCTATGGGATGGTCTATCTCGAGGCGCAGGCGACAGGCCTGCCCGTGATCGCACAGGATCGCCCCGGCGTTCGGGATGTGCTGGCACCTGCGGTTTACCCAACGGTTGAAGCTGGGGCCAGAGGGCTTGCCGATCACATGCAAAACCTGTTGGAGGATACCGCGCAGCGCCACGCGCTTGGGGCGAATACGCGCAGCTATGTGGCCCGGCGTCATCTTATGCCTCAGGCGACCGAGCGGTTGTGGGCGCATCTTCGGCCCTTGTTGAAGGATGTATCATGACCCGTCTTGCACTGCTTCGCCACGGGCATACCCACTGGAACCGCGCAGGGCGCATTCAGGGGCGCAGTGATATTCCGCTGGATGAGGACGCACGGTCTGAACTGGCTGGGTGTCGCTTGCCTGACCCATGGGCCGCCGCTGATATCTGGTCCAGCCCCTTGCTGCGCGCCAGTGAAACAGCGCGGATCGTGTCTGGGCGCACCCCGAAAACCTCGGACGCGCTGACCGAAATGAATTGGGGCGACTGGGAAGGACTTCGAGGCATTGACCTGATCGCCGATGAAACCAGCGGGTATCGCCATATTGAAGACTGGAGTTGGGATTTTCGCCCGCCTCACGGTGAAAGCCCTGCCGAGGTCTGGACGAGGTTGCGCCCCTGGATGTCCGGGTTGCGGCAGGACACGGTCGCGGTCTGCCACATTGGCATCATGCGGGTCATTCTCGCCCAGGCGTGGGGATGGGATTTTGATGGCCCCGCCCCCTTCAAGATCAAGCGCAATCGGCTGTATATCGTTGATATGAACACGATGACCGCAGACCCGGACCCCGTTCGCCTGATCAAACATGGGCCGCTGCCATGAAGGTAATGATCGTTGTCACGCACCTTTTGGGAACAGGGCATCTGAGCCGGGCCCTGACGTTGGGCCGGGCGTTCCGGGATAACGGCCACCAAGTCATGGTCGTCTCAGGCGGGATGCCTGCGCCTCAACTGGACAGCAGCGGGCTAACCCTGTTCGCTTTGCCACCGCTCAGATCAGATGGAACCAATTTCACCCGGTTTCTGACTGAAAGCGGTGCCGAGGCTGACGCGGATTTTCGGCGCGCACGTGTGACAGCCATCGTGCAGGCGGTAAACAGCTTTCAGCCGCAAATTCTGATAACCGAGCTTTACCCCTTTGGTCGCCGGTCTCTGGCAGCGGAATTCGACGCGGCCCTGAATGCGGCACGGGCCCTGCCTCAGCCTCCGGTCATCCTGGGATCGATCCGCGATATTTTGGCCCCACCTTCCAAACCTGCCAAGGCCCAGCGTACAGAAGATATCGTCACCCGCTGTTATGACGGCATTCTTGTTCACTCGACAGAAAGTGTCACACCGCTTTCGGTCAGTTGGCCGGTGTCGGACCGATTGGCGGAACGGTTGCATTATACCGGCTTTGTAGCGCCAGAACTGCCCCAACCGCATCCCGAGGCCGTTGGACAGGGCGAAATCCTTGTCAGTGCAGGCGGTGGTTCTGTGGGCCAACCGATCTTTCGCGCGGCCATCGAGGCCGCCCGCCAGATGCCCAACAGGTGCTGGCGCCTGCTGGTCGGCGGGACGGATGCCAAGGCGAGAATAGACGAGCTGTCCCAAATGGCTGATGGAACCTCGGCAATTCTGGAACCCGTGCGCCCGGATTTTCGCCAGATGCTGCCCCATGCGGCTGCATCGGTCAGCATGTGCGGCTACAACACCGCCATGGATATTCTGCAAAGCGGAACACCCGCTGTTTTTGTCCCGTTCGATGATGGCAAAGAGGTTGAACAGGGGCTGCGTGGGCAAAGCCTGTCGAGTTTGCAAGCCATCGAGGTGCTTCTCAGCCGAACCCTGAGCGGGCAAGCATTGGCGCAGGCCGTAGAGCGTGTCATTTCAGATGGACCCCGCGCACAGCAGGATTTTGGATTTGATGGCGCGGCCCAAACGGTGGAGATCGCCAAGCACCTGCTGGAGCGGCGTAAATGAACCCGGACTGGCACCCACTTGAGGTCGAGCTGACCCATTGGCGTGCAGCGGGCCTGTCGCTTCCGCTGTGGTGGCGAGACGATGACGCGATCGCTCCGACATCGCGGTTGGACCGCCTGTCCGGTCTGGCCGCACAGTTGGGCCTGCCGGTACATCTGGCCGTCATTCCCCATGCGGCAACCCCTGCGCTGGCTGACTATGTTGCGCGCGGCGAAACTCTCATCCCTGTGGTCCACGGGTGGTCCCACAAGAACCATGCGCCTGTCGGTGAGAAGAAAGCCGAGTTTCGTCTCAACCGTCCGTTGGACGAGGTTGTTGCGGATGCAGCGGCAGGATTGTCATGCCTTGACGCCTTGTTCGGCAACACCCTGCGGCCGATGTTTGTCCCTCCGTGGAACCGCATTGCACCAGAAGTCATCGAACATCTTCCGTCACTGGGATACCGCATTCTTTCAACGGCAACGTCCCGCAGAACGAAAATGGCGGCTGCGGGGCTTGAGCAGGTCAATACACATCTTGACCCGATTGACTGGCGAGGTTTACGCAGTCTGATCTCTCCGGATCGCCTGATCGCGCAGACAGTCAACCTCCTGCGGGACAGGCGCGAAGGCCGCGCAGACAACGCCGAGCCTTTTGGAGTATTGACCCATCACCTGGTCCATGATCAGGACATCTGGGCCTTTACCGAGGCGTTGCTGAAACATCTGCTGGACGGTCCTGCCACACCCTGGGTCGCACCAAAGAACGAATGAGGACATCGTCATGAGCCGACTGGATTCCATGCTGCGCCGATTGACGGCTCAGCGCGACGGGCTGAACTGGGCAGCCGAACAGATCAGTGACCAAACTGGCGACGTGCTGGATATGGGGTTAGGCAATGGTCGCACCTATGACCACCTGCGAGAGATCCTGCCGAACCGCCGGATCTGGGTGATGGATCGTGTGCTGCAATGCCATCCTGACAGCACCCCCCCAGCCGAAGATTTCCTGCAAGGCGAAGCTGAACCCATGCTGCGGAAACTGATGGCCGAGGGGCACAGGATCGCATTGGCGCATTATGATTTCGGACGTGGCATCAAACACGAAGATGTGGCCGAGGCCGCACGCCTCAGCCCGTTGATCGCGCAGGTCATGCAGCACGGAGGGTTGTTGATATCCGGCCAGCCCCTTGTCGGCTTCAACCAGATCAAAGGGCCCGAGACGATCGCGCCGGACCGCTACCTGTTCTATACGGCCTGATTACGCCACGCGGCGACCTCGCGCCCAAACCGAGTTGAGGGCTGGCACACCTGCGCGCATCCGGAAACGGATAACATCGGCGCGGGCATTGGCGCGCAACTCGCCACGATCCTCTAGCCCGGCGGCCCGCGCCGGGGCCAATGTGACGGTCTTCACCCCACGCGCCATATCACCCCACATTTCACCCAGCATGACCGCAGACAATAACAAGGCCGACGGCACGTAATCCGAGGACATTACGTCCAGATGCCCAAGCTCGGCCAATTCTCGGGCTGCAACATTCCCGGAATGAGAGCCTCCGCGAACAACGTTTGGCGCACCCATCATGACCTTGATGCCGTGATCATGACACGCTCGTGCGGCCTCAACCGTTGTGGGGAACTCAGCCAGCCGAATGCCGTGACTTGCCGAGACCTTCACCTGATCTTCGGTCGTATCGTCATGACTGGCAAGAACGGCTCCAAATCGGCGTGCGGCCTTGACGGTTTCGACCTCGTGCACATCACCGTTGCGATCCCGAAGGCCTTTCAGCTGGGCTACATGCTGAAAGAACGTATCATCGTCCATGGCATATTTGCCCTTCAGATAGGATTGCAGCTTGCCCATGTCGCGAAACTGACGCTGGCCGGGGGTGTGATCCATGATGGACACAAGACCAACCCTGTCCTCGGGTCCAAACTCGTCCAGTTCCTCGATCAGTGTCTCAGAACAGACCTCTGCCCGCAAATGCAGGAAATGGCTGATCTTAAGCGCATCCTGCTCGCGCAGATCCCACAACTCCCGCGACAGGCCGCGGGCATATTTTCCGTACCGTCCGGCACCGGACGGGATCGAACCAACCCGCATCGCATCGAACACACTTGTGATCCCCACGCTGGCCAGTTCCGCGTCATGGGCCAGAATGGCGGCAGCATGGGGCCAATGCACATTGGGGCGCGGCTGAATATGGCGTTCAAGATTATCCGTGTGCAACTCGACAAGACCGGGGCTGACATAGTCGCCTTCGCAATCTATCGCACCAGCGGGAACTGCACGCCCGGTGTCGATTTCGATGATAGTGTCACCTGCTATTCGAACACAACCGATCACGGTTTCATTCGGCAACACAAGCGTGGCATTGGCAAGGATCAAGTCTTCTGTCATCTGAACTTTACGCAATCTGAGGTATTGGAAGGCCACTTAATAGGAGGCCAATGTGACATTCACGCGATACGCGATCTATTTTGCGCCACCCGCCGGGGTGGCCTGGACGGAATTTGCAACCAGCTGGCTGGGCTGGGACATGGCAAAGGGAACGCAGGTCGCGCATCCGATCATGGGTGGCATCGACATAGCGACCATCACTGAGGTGCCGCGCAAATACGGGCTGCACGCGACCCTGAAACCGCCGTTCCGGTTGCGCGACGGCCTGACCTTTGACGCATTGCATCAGGCGTGCATTGCGCTGGCTGCAACTCGGCAGCCCATCACACTCGACGGTCTGGAAATTACCCGTCTTGGACGTTTTCTGGCCCTGTGCCCGCTGGGTGAAACACAGGCGTTGAATGCGCTGGCCGCGGCCTGTGTTCGCGACCTCGACCGGTTTCGCGCACCTGCCACTCAGGCCGAACTGACGCGCCGCCGCGCCGCGGGACTGACCCCCGAGCAGGACGCTAATCTGACCCAATGGGGCTATCCCCACGTGCTGGACGCGTTTCGATTTCACATCACGCTCAGCGGTAAACTGGACAAACCAACCCTCAGGGCAACCCAAGAAGCACTGCACACCCATCTGAGCCCCTTGCTGCCGCAACCTTTCCAGATCACTGATCTTGCCCTGATGGGCGAGGCGGAAGAAGGGCGCTTTCACCTGATCCATCGCTACGCGCTTTCCGGTTGAAGGCGGCGCAGGATTTCGGCAACCGTGTCTTTCAGCGCGCCGGAATTGTCAATTTGGATGACCCGGTTCAGACCATCCGGCAACGCCACTTTGGCGCGACACAACCGCCGCGCCTGCTCGTCTGCGCTTTCCCGTGCCCGCTCGGACAGGCGCCGCGCCAAAACCCCTGCATCTGCTGTCAGAGAGATCACAATCAGATCTCCAAACACCTTCTGCGCCTGCAAAAGAACGCTGCGGGAAAGATTGACCAGAACCGCATTCGCCCCCTGACGCTGTCGCAAAATCTCGGCTGGGATACCATAGAACAGTCCATGTGCAGGCCAGCTCAGCGCAAAAGCGCCTGCCTGTTCCATCTGCTGGAACTCTGCAACCGAAACCCGGTCAAAATCCTCGCCTTGTTCACCTGCGGGGCGGGTGATCACCCTCCGCACGCGCCGGACGCCAGGTGCCTGTGCCTCCAGCGCTTCCATGACACTGTCCTTGCCAACGCCCGAAGGGCCAACAATCGCTATGACAGGGGCAAGTGTCATGCCGCCAGTTCCGGTGTGAAGTCAGCGACATTGACTTCGCGGTCACAGACACTCTCACGTGCATCAAGGTCGTGGAATATCCCGACAATCGCCGCGCCACGCCCTTTTGCCTCTTCAATCAGCGACAACACGGTTTCGCGGTTCTGCACATCCAGACTTGCCGTCGGTTCGTCCAGCAACATCGCCGGGTAGTCATGCGCAAAGCCACGCGCAATGTTCGCCCGCTGCTGTTCGCCGCCCGAAAAGGTTGTGGGGCTCAGGGTCCACAAGCGCTCAGGAATGTTCAGCCGCTTCAGTAACCCGGCGGATTTCTCCAGCGCCTCTGTCCTGTCGCAACCCACGGCCAGCAAAGGCTCTGCCACAACGTCCAGTGTCGGCACCCGCGGCACGACCCGCAGGAATTGACTGACATAGCCCAGCGTTTCCCGGCGGAGGGTCAAGATCTGGCGCGGCTCGGCTTTTGCCACGTCCAGACCTCCAACCAGCACCTGACCAGAGGCCGCCAGGTAGTTGCCATAAATCACGCGCATCAGCGTGGACTTGCCCGCACCAGACGCCCCGGTCAAAGCAACGCACTCACCCGGTTCAACCTTCAGCGACGCGCCTTCCATCACCGGGATAACGGCACCGCCCTGATTGTGCAGGGTAAAGCTTTTGCTCACATTGATCAGTTCAATCATTGCTTCACCTTTTCCCAAATACTCAAACCTGCAGAACGCTGGACACAAGCAGCTGCGTATAGGCGTGTTGAGGATCATCCAGCACCTGATCGGTCAGCCCGGCCTCAACCACATGACCATCCTTCATTACCATCAAGCGGTCGGCCAACAGACGCACCACAGCAAGATCATGTGTCACGATGATCGCGCTCAGCCCCATTTCACGCACCAATCCGCGCAAGAGGTCCAGCAGCCGCGCCTGAACCGAGACATCCAGCCCCCCGGTCGGTTCGTCCATGAATACCAGCCTCGGACCGGTCACCAGATTGCGGGCGATCTGCAAACGTTGCTGCATTCCGCCCGAAAACGCGGTGGGCCGGTCATCAACACGGGCCGCCTCGATCTCGACCCGACCCAACCAGTCAATGGCCTTGTCTCGGATGTCACCATAGCGGCGATCGCCCACGGCCATCAGCCGTTCACCAATATTGCCTCCGGCACTAACTGACATCCGCAGCCCGTCACGTGCATGCTGATGCACAAAGGCCCAGTCGGTACGGCTCAGCATCCGGCGTTCGGGCTCAGACATGGTTACCGTGTCCACCGGCCCGTTCGCGCGCGTGTCAAAGATCACCTGCCCTGCATCGGGCACCAGATGACCGGCCAGACAATTCAGCAGGGTCGACTTGCCCGACCCGCTTTCACCCACGATCCCCATCACCTCACCGGGGTAGAGATCAAAAGTTACATCCGCGCATCCGATCCGCGCACCATAGAGCTTTTCGATGCCCTTGACTTGCAACAGGGGGGTCATGCCGCGTTCTCCTCGGCCAGTCGGCCCATATGGCCCGCTTCGCGGCGCGACCGGCAATAATCGGTATCCGAACAGACAAACATCCGGTTGCCCGCATCATCCATGATGACTTCATCCAGATAGCTATCCTCGGCTCCGCACAGGTCACAGGGATGATCGGCCTTGGTGGCTTCGAACGGGTAATCCTCGAAATCAAGGCTCACGACCCGGGTATGTGGCGGTACCGCGTAAATGCGCTGCTCGCGCCCTGCGCCGAACAGCTGGATCGCATCCATTTCAAGCTTCGGGTTGTCGAATTTGGGGATCGGGGAAGGGTCCATCACATACCGACCACACACTTTCACCGGATAGGCGTAAGCGGTCGAGATTGCCCCGTGCTGGCTGATATCCTCATACAGTTTCACATGCATCAGCCCATATTCTTCAAGGCTGTGCATCTTGCGTGTCTCGGTCTCGCGCGGTTCGAGGAAACGCAGAGGTTCCGGGATCGGCACCTGATAAACGATAATCTGATCTTCGCGCAGCTTCGCCTCGGGGATGCGGTGGCGGGTCTGGATCACCGTCGCCTTCTCGGTTTCCTCGGTCGTCTCCACACCTGCGGTCTTTTCAAAGAACTTGCGGATCGACACTGCGTTGGTCGTGTCATCCGCACCCTGATCGATGACCTTGAGCGTATCCTCAGGCGTCAGCGTCGCGGCCGAGACCTGCACCCCTCCGGTGCCCCAGCCATAAGGCATCGGCATTTCACGGCTGGCAAAGGGCACCTGATACCCTGGAATAGCCAGGCCCTTCAGGATGGCCCTGCGGATCATCCGTTTGGTTTGTTCGTCCAGATATGCAAAGTTGTACGCGCTCATAGCAGTCCCCGCGCAGTTAAGGCTACTTCAAAGGCCTGAGGGCTGGTAAAATGTATGGCGTCCATGCCAACGGCGCGGGCTCCATCCACGTTTCTTGGGCTATCATCGACAAAGATACAGTTCTGAGGGGAAAGATCGGCCCGGTCGCACAACCGACGGAAAATCTCGGGCTGCGGTTTCAACAGCTTTTCCTGACCTGACACTACGGTCACGCCAAAGACCTCGCCCAGTTCAGGATGCACACCAACACCAACGGGCCATGTTTCCGCTGACCAGTTGGTGATCGCATGAACCGGGGTGCCCTGTTCTTTCAAACGATGGAGCAATCGCCAAGTTCCCTCGATCTTGTGTGGGACGGTCATGGCATAGCGTTCAACATAAGAACTCAGACGTCGCTGGTCGTCAGCATCTTCCAGTTCAGCAGCCAGATCAGCGAAATCCTCACCCCCATCGGCCCGCAGGTTACGTTTGGGGAAATCGATACGAGTGAGAAACTCTGCCACCGCCTCGCGGCTACCCATCTCATCCAGCCATGCCAAATGCGGATCCCACTGGATCAAAACGTTGCCGATATCAAAAATGACAGCCTTCATTCCGCAACCTCCTTTGACGTGATCCGCGCGTCAGCCTCGCGGCGCAGTTTGCGGACCAGTTCAAGCTCGGACTGGAAATCCACGTAATGCGGCAGTTTGATGTGTTCGAGAAAACCGGTCGCCTGAATGTTGTCCGCGTGGCTCAGAACAAATTCTTCATCCTGCGCAGGCGCGCCCAGATTGTCTTCGCCCAGTTCCTTCCACCGCAGCGCGCGATCAACCAAGGCCATCGCGATGGCTTTTCGTTCGGATTGACCAAAGACCAGACCATAACCGCGCGTGAACTGAGGCGGCTCGGTTTTTGAACCCTTGAACTGGTTCACCGTCTCACACTCGGTCAGTTCGACCTCGCCGATATCGATGGCAAACCCCAACTCGGGGATGTCCATTTCAACCGCAACCTTGCCGATCCGCAATTCACCCACAAACGCGTGGTTGCGCGCGTAACCGCGCTGGGTGGAATAGGCCATGCCCAGCACGAAACCCTCATCCCCGCGTGTCAGCGATTGCAGGCGCAACGGGCGATTGGCGGGGAATTCCATCGGTTCGCGCGTCAGGTCGCCGGGGGTGTCATCACTTGCCGGCTCGTCCTGAATGAGGCCCTCGTCTTTCAGGAATTCAGTGATATGCGGCGTCGGTTCCTGCCGCGCTGAACCTTCCGGAACTTTCGGGACATCACCGTCCGCAGCCAATTTGAAATCCAGCAAACGATGCGTATAGTCGAACGTCGGCCCCAGAACCTGCCCACCGGGCGCATCCTTGAACGTGGCCGATATCCGGCGGTCGCAGGCCATCTCACCCGTTTCGACCGGATTGGAATGGCCAAATCGCGGCAGCGTGGTGCGATAGGCGCGGATCAGAAAGATCGCTTCGATCAGGTCGCCCCGCGCCTGCTTGATCGCCAGCGCAGCCAGATCGGGGTCATAAAGCGAGCCTTCCGCCATGACCCGGTTCACTGCAAGGCTTAGCTGTTCGCGGATCTGCGCAAGGCTCAGTTCCGCCACATCGGTCGCACCCCGGCGTTCTTCGGCCAACCAGGCATGGGCGTTCTCGATGGCTTTTTCGCCCCCTTTTACAGCAACATACATCGCTTACGCCTCCGACGTGATCTGCGTGCTGCGTGGCAGGGCCGCAACCATATTGCCGCAGGTAAAAAAGAAATCGCACCCCAGAGGATATAGCATCGCGTTCCCCTGAAGCGCCGGAATATCCGGCAGAGACAGGCGCGCGGTCTTTTTGATGCCGGGGCCGCTCAGTATGGCACCGTTCTGCTCTAGCCGGTCGCATTCCACTATCAAGGTCGCAGAACGATCCGGGTATTCCGGCGTTCCGATGCGATAGGCGTTTAGCGGCCCCACTGCGCCCCAGGTGCCAACGGCAAAATCAGCCTTTGCTGCGGATACGAGCGGGGCGCCCGTGTGGAATGTCAGCCAATTGCGGATTGCGGCGGTATCGATGCCTCCGGCCAGATGAACCCTGGTCTCGGGGTCGCACAAAGTCAGCAGCAGTGTACCGGCCGCCACGGACAGGGGCGCAGGGGGTTCGCTGCCCGACAGGACACGTATGTCACCCGGGCGTGCCATGACGGTCATCGCAGCGCGAAACGCATGTGCAGCATCGACAGGCGCGTTTTGAAAGCCCCCGGAAAACTGTGTTTGCGCGGCCATCAATCTTCCCCCCGAACAAGCGTGAAAAACTCAACCTTGGTGGCCGCTGCCTTGGCCGCGCGAGTGCTTTTGACCGCCTGCATTTGCTGCTGAAGCGGGTCGAGCAGCCGCGCCTGCACCTCATCTGCCGCCCCGGTCTGCATCATCGCATCAATCAATGCTGCGGCTTCAGCCTTGGATTTCGATCTGCCCTGAACGTAACCGTGACCAACCGTTCCATCCTGCAACACCACAGAACAGCGCGTGACCGTCATTTCGCCCAGATTGAACGGTGCTCCGGTGCCGCCGGTGCGACCACGCACCATCACGCTCCCGACCTCGGGGCGGCGCAGCCAGTCAAAGCTCGGGCGGGTCTCAATCCCGTCCCACAAGGTCATCAGGGTGTCGTCAGGTGCACGGGCCAGCAAACCCATCCGATCCCTGCGCGCCCCGGTCGCGAATTCTGTCTGATCTGTCATCAAAGCCTCTTGGCCGGGTTGTCTATTTGAACTATACAACTAGACAAATATTAACCCGCGTGTGCGCAACACGCAATCTCCAACTGTGTGAAGATTTGGTGACATGAGCAAAACGCCGATCTGGAAAAGCATCGCCCTGCGCCTGACCTCGGACATTGCCGAAGGTCGGTATCAAACCAGTGACCGCCTGCCGACCGAAGCACAGCTGGCCGCCAAATACGGTGTCAACCGCCACACGGTGCGGCGCGCGTTGGCTGACATGTCGGAACAAGGTCTGGTTCATGCCCGGCGCGGTGCGGGCGTTTTTGTGGCGGCGCGGCCAACCGACTATCCGATTGGCAAAAGGGTTCGATATCACAAGAATGTCTCGGCCAGCGGCAAGATACCGGGAAAGAAAATTCTGGCCCTGACAACACGCGCGGCAGATGAAGCCGAAGCCGAAGCATTGGGTCTGTGCAAAGGGGACCCGGTGCATGTCTATGACGGGTTATCGCTGGCGGATGGGCAGCCCATAGCCGTTTTTCAAAGCGTCTTCCCGGCAGAACGCTTTCCAAACCTGTTGCAGGCGCTGACCGAGACCCAGTCAGTAACAAAAGCCCTGCAACGCAGCGGTATCGCGGACTACACCCGCATCTCGACCCGATTGACCGCGCGCGGCGCGACAGCAACGCAAGCCCTTCACCTGCAACTGTCCGAAGGTGCCCCGGTGCTGTTTTCGGTCGGCGTCAACGCGGACCCGGACGGCAGACCCGTCGAATATGGTCGAACCGTCTTTGCTGGTGAGCGTGTCACGCTAACGCTGAACGAAGAGTAAACCACAACCGATACCGCCCGACGTCGACCTCCTGCCGGAGGCCTCATCCCGTTGGGCATGGCGCAAAAATCGGCCCAGATGCCTTTCGGATCAGCATTATACTGATTATGGGATGAACGGTAATGGAATAGGCTCTGTGACGCTTTTTCAAACGTTTGCGCCGCACTGAACCGTGCTGTTTTCTTGCCACTCCAAACCCGGTTCAGGGCAGCAGGAACGGTTTGGGGTCGGGCGTGCGCAGACTGCGCTTTTTACCCGGCTCACCCTGGATCAGACGTCGGCGCAGCCAGCCCGAAAACCAATCCATCAGCATCACCATCAGAATGATCAGGATGATGTAATAGGCGACCTCTTCCCAGTCTTTCTGTGTGATGATTGCCTGCGTCAGCAGCAAACCAATACCGCCGCCTGTGATTGCACCGATCACCGTCGCACTGCGGGTGTTGGATTCGAGGAAATACAAAAGTTGGCTCAGCAAAACAGGCGTGACCTGAGGGATAACGCCGAACCGATACCGTTGCGCGGCGTTCGCACCGGTGGACTGCACACCTTCGATCTGCTTCTGATCCACATTTTCCAGCGCTTCCGAGAATATCTTGCCGAATGTACCGGTGTCCGTCACCAAAATGGCAAGCGCACCGGTCAACGGGCCGGGACCAAAGGCGCGAGCCAGAACCACAGTCCAGATCAACGCATCCACGCCGCGCACAAAGTCGAATATACGCCGTGTCGCAAAGCGGATGGATCTCATCCGGTTGAAATTGCGCGTCGCAAGAAAGGCCAGTGGCAGGGCTACAATCGCCGCGCCAAACGTGCCCAGAAATGCCATCAGGATCGTCTCGAAGATGGCCCAGGCCACATCCTGATGGCGCCACATCTTGTTGGTCCAGAAATCATTAAAGATCGCACCCGCCTCGCCCGACGCCGCGAGCCCGGCCAGTTCCGGGAAGGACTTGCCGAAATAAGGGCTGTCCAGCGTGAACCAGAATAATTCCCACCCTGTGAAATAGCGAAACACCTCGGACCGGTTGCGGGTGACAGTCAAACGACCTGCGTCCGTGGTCACAGACAGCCGGTTTTTAGAGACGTTGATCCACTCCGGAACCTCGCCCTCCGGCAACTCCGCCTGTACACCGGCCGAACGCGTGGGTGTTGCGCGAATAGTGCCATAGCCGGGAATGTCATATTCCACCGTCTGCGCACCGAAACGCACGACATGGCCCTTTTCAAGGTCGATCACAGTTGTCTCGCCCAGCGCCACCCACTCCGGGGCCTGCCCTTCAGGATATGCCCCCTTGCGCTCACCCTCGATGGCGGCTGAGACTTCACCGGTGCGATTATCCCGGGCGATATGCGTTTTGTAGCTATAGCTGTCAGCCACCAGCGTCTTGCCATTTGCCCAGTTTGCGCGCGCCACAGGGCCCGACACGTCAAAAGCAAAGAAGACATAGACCAGATAGACGAAAACCAGAGCAGGCAACCCGAAGTTCACCAACCTCTTGCGGTTGAACAAGCGATCTGCTTCGGCTTTGAGGTCATCAACAGTCAAATTGGTTGCGAAGGTGCTCATGCCAAAGCTCCTTTTTCCGAGCCGTGGGTCAGACGGTCGCGCAGGTAGCCTGACAGCTGGTCGACGACCACGATTGTAACGAACAGAAGAATGAAGATGGCTGCGGCTTCGTCATAACGCCCTTGCCCCCAAGACATGGCATTGCGCAGCTCGTAACCCAAACCGCCCGCCCCAACAAATCCAAGAATGGCCGAGGCACGGATGTTGATCTCGAACCGCAGCAGCGCGTAGCTGACATAGTTCGGCCCGACCTGCGGAATCACCCCCAGATACATCCGCTGTGACCAATTGGCACCCACGGAATGCAGCCCTTCCACCGGTTTCAGCGAGGCGTTCTCGTTCACCTCGGAAAACAGTTTGCCTAGTGCGCCAGCAGTGTGAATCGCGATGGCGATCATCGCAGGAACCGGGCCACCGCCCAGAATGAAGATCAGAACCAACGCAATTACGATCTCGGGAATGGCGCGGCAGATGTCTGATATTCGGCGAAACAGCGGGATCATTGACGGCCACAGCGCCATGCCGCGTGTCGACATCAGGGCGAAAAACGTTCCAATAATTGTGCCGACAAGCGTCGCCGCCGCCGCGATGTTGATTGTCTCAATCAGAGCCGGGAAGAACGAGCGCAGATTGGCTGGCATCTCGGAAATCTTCTCCCCCGCCTCGGACAGAACCTCTGTGGGGTAATCAAGAATACGGTGCCAGCCATCGACAAAACTGCCGGCATTCCGGTTGTCGGCTGTGCGAAACCCTGCCGCCATCAACGACAGGAACAGAATCAGGAGGATGCCGCCATAGACCCGCTTGCGTCGTGTCATCGCTGTATAGTCGTTGCGGATCTGATCGACGGATAAGGACCCTGCAGTAAGGTCTGTCATGGAATGCTCCTGAAGGGAAAACGGGGTCCGGTACATCACCGGACCCCGATCATTGGATTTGCGGTCTTAGTTGGACTTCAGCTTGCGCGCTTCGATGATGACCTCGTAGGCCTCATGCGTAATTGGATCAAAGCTCTTGGCCTCACCCGCGGCCACGCCGTAGAAACATTCGCGGTCTTTTTCATCCAGCGTGTTCCACAATTCGGTGACCTGAGCTTTGACATCCTCGGGCAGAGCCTTGCGCAGAACAACCGGACCTTCCGGGATCGGTGCCGATTTCCAGATCTCGACCAGATCGTTCATGTCGACCAGACCAGCATCCACAGCACGGCGCAGCGCGCCCGACTGATAGCCGTCTTCCCACTCGCCAAGACCATCAGCCCAGGTCACACCGCCATCAACGTCACCGTTGTTCACCGCGACAATTGTCTGCTCGTGACCGCCGGTGAATTTCACCTCAGCAAAATAGTCACCCGATTCCATGGTTGCTCCGGTGGCCTGGGGAATCTCGATCGACGGGATCAGATAACCCGAGGTCGAATTCGGGTCACCAAAGCCAAAAACCTTGCCCTTCATGTCACCAAGCGAAGTGATGCCGCTGTCCTTGCGTGCAAAACCAACCGAGTAATAGCCGTAACCGCCATCGGTGTTCACCTTGACCAGCACCGGCTCAACCGCTTCGGGGTCGCTCAGATAGGTTTTGGCATAGCCCGACGCACCCAGCCAGGCGACATCAATCGTGCCGCCCAGCAGCCCCTGAATCACTCCGTTATAGTCGGCAGGGGCAAACAATTTGGTCGGAACGCCCAACAGTTCTTCGGTGTATTTGCGCAGACACTCGTTTTTGCTCATCCGGTCCTGAGCGTTCTCGCCACCTAGAATGCCGATGCGGAATTCGCTGATTTCTTCGGCCATGACCGGTGCGGCCAGTGTTGTGGTTGCGACCAAGGCTGCAATCAGTTTTTTCATCTGTCTCTCTCCAGTTTGATAACCCCGGCCTCTCATCGGGCCGGGCGATGAAAGGGTTTGGGACCGCTCAGATGGTTGCCTCTGCTTCCATCAGCGACTTTTGCGTGGCGTCGAGCGTTTCGATTTCCGTTGATGTCGCTTCTTCCGAGAAGCTGGCATCGGCACCATAGATTTCGCGGGCGACGCCGGTGGTCAGTTGCTCGGGCAGCCCATCGAACACGATGCGCCCGTCGCGCATCCCAACCACGCGGTCGCAATAGCGACGTGCAGTGTCCAGCGTGTGCAGGTTGGCGATGACGGTACGGTCATCTTCTTCGTGGATGCGGCGCAGCGCCTGCATCACAACCTGTGCATTCATCGGGTCCAGTGAGGCAATTGGTTCATCTGCCAGAATAATCCTCGGGTCCTGCATCAGCGCCCGCGCAATCGCCACGCGCTGTTGCTGGCCGCCCGACAAGGCCTCGGCCCGTTTCGGAGCGTGTTCCGCGATTCCCAACCGGTCCAGAATGTCGATGGCACGGTGAATTTCATCCATTGGGAACAGGTTGAACATAGCGGCCAGCGTCGAATGACGGTTGAGCGTGCCATGCAGCACGTTCGAAACCACATCCATGCGCGGCACCAGGTTGAACTGTTGGAAAATCATCGCGCAATCAGCCTGCCAGGCGCGTTTGTCACGGCCTTTCAGTTGGGTGATGTCCCGGCCTTCAAACAGGATTTCGCCTTCGCTGGCATCCGTCAGGCGGTTAATCATCCGCAGCAGGGTGGACTTACCCGCGCCCGACCGTCCGATGATCCCGATCATGCATGGCTTGTCCACATCCAGCGTTGCGGCATTCACGGCAACATTGTCACCAAAGCGTTTGGTCAGTTTCTTGATACGCAGCACGTGCCACCCCCAATTCATGTTGGCGGACTGCTACAGATGCCGTTCAAAGGATATGTGTCAGCGTAGTGAAAGTTTTGTAACGCCCCGGAGCGCGCGAGGGGTATCCATCGCTCCGCCTCACGGGTATACGCGTCCGCGACTCTTCAGCTGATACGAGGCCACCATGAGCTTTGACCGCACCATCAAGATCGCGCCGTCCATTCTGTCCGCGGACTTTGCCAATTTCGGGCAGGAAATTCAGGCCATCGAAGCGCAGGGCGCCGACTGGGTTCATGTTGACGTTATGGACGGCCATTTCGTCCCGAACCTGACCTTTGGCCCGCCAGCCGTCAAAGCCTTCCGCCCGCATGTAAAGACGGTCATGGACGTGCACCTGATGATCACGCCGGTCGATCCATACATCCAGGCCTACGCTGATGCAGGTGCAGACATTTTGACCGCGCATGTCGAGGCGGGGGCCCACACCCACCGCACGCTGCAAGCGATCCGCGCCGCAGGCATGAAGGCAGGCGTCGCCCTGAACCCGGGCACCCCGGCTGAAGCGGTCGAGCATCTGCTGGACCTCACCGATTTGGTCTGCGTCATGACCGTGAACCCCGGCTTTGGCGGCCAGAAGTTCATCGACATGACCGGCAAGATCCGCAAATTGCGCCAGATGATCGGTGACCGCCCGGTGCATATCGAGATCGACGGCGGAGTTGATCCCCAGACAGCGCCCCTTGTTGCCGCAGCGGGGGCTGATGTGCTGGTGGCCGGGTCTGCCGTGTTCAAAGGCGGATCAGTTGATCGGCCCGAGGTTTACGGTGAGAATATTCGGGCCGTACGGGCCGCAGCTGAAGGCGGGTTGGGCTGAGCCGCCCGCTCTCGACAGAGTAGTTTGCTTTTCACACAAAGCTGGATTTCTTTGAAATCGTCGGTCGGGATGCGCCCTGCCTTGACGTTCTGGTCGTGGCCTTCATTAGGATCATAGACGCGCCGGGCTGAAGCCCGGCCTACGGGTAGGTCGACGGTCTTCGATAGAAAAGCCTAAAAAAGGCCGCCCCTTATGGAGCGGCCTTCATTCGTTCACCGATGTGCCGGGCTGAAGCCCGGCCTACCGATTATTCTACGATTTTCGACACGACGCCGGCGCCGACGGTGCGGCCGCCTTCGCGGATGGCGAAGCGCAGGCCGTTTTCCATCGCGATGGGCGCGATCAGCTCAACGCCGAACGACACGTTGTCGCCGGGCATGACCATCTCGGTGCCTTCCGCCAGGGTCACGGTGCCGGTCACGTCTGTGGTCCGGAAGTAGAACTGCGGACGGTAGTTCGCGAAGAACGGGGTGTGACGGCCACCCTCTTCCTTGGTCAGGATATAGGCTTCGGCTTCGAACTTGGTGTGCGGTGTCACCGAACCCGGCTTACACAGAACCTGGCCACGCTCAACGCCGTCACGATCCACACCACGCAGCAGGGCGCCGATGTTGTCGCCCGCTTCACCGCGGTCCAGCAGCTTGCGGAACATTTCAACGCCGGTGCAGGTGGTTTTTGCGGTGTCGCGGATGCCGACGATCTCGATCTCGTCGCCAACGTTGATCACGCCACGCTCGACACGGCCGGTCACAACGGTACCACGGCCCGAGATCGAGAACACGTCTTCGATCGGCATCAGGAACGGCTGGTCAACAGCACGCTCAGGGGTGTCGATGTAGTCATCAACAGCCGCCATCAGCTCGCGGATCTTGTTCTCGCCGATTTCAGGGTCACGGCCTTCCATCGCGGCCAGAGCCGAACCTGCGATGATCGGGATATCGTCGCCGGGGTATTCATACGAAGACAGCAGCTCGCGGATTTCCATTTCCACCAGTTCCAGCAGCTCTTCGTCGTCAACCTGGTCAACTTTGTTCATGAACACGACCATCTTCGGGATGCCAACCTGGCGGCCCAGCAGGATGTGCTCGCGGGTTTGCGGCATCGGGCCGTCCGCGGCGTTCACAACCAGGATCGCGCCGTCCATCTGAGCGGCACCGGTGATCATGTTCTTGACGTAGTCGGCGTGGCCGGGGCAGTCGACATGCGCATAGTGGCGCGCGTCGGTCTCGTATTCCACGTGCGCGGTCGAGATGGTGATGCCGCGGGCTTTCTCTTCCGGCGCACCGTCAATCTGGTCATACGCTTTGAAGTCACCGAAATACTTGGTGATTGCTGCGGTCAGCGTCGTCTTGCCGTGGTCAACGTGCCCAATCGTGCCGATGTTGACGTGCGGTTTTGTACGCTCAAACTTTTCCTTTGCCATGATGGCCTCCTTAATTTGCGGGTGCCGGGCTGAAGCCCGGCCTACGGGTGTGCGGTAGGCCGGGCTTCAGCCCGGCCCACTGCTTTATGCGTATTTCGCCTGGATCTCGTCCGAGATGTTCTGCGGAACCGGATCGTAGTGGTCGAACTGCATGGTGAACTGGGCGCGGCCCGACGACATCGAACGCAGGGTGTTGATGTAGCCGAACATGTTCGCCAGCGGCACAAACGCATCGATCGCGATCGCGTTGCCGCGCGGTTCCTGACCCGATACCTGGCCCCGACGCGAGGTCAGGTCACCGATGATACCGCCGGTGTATTCTTCCGGGGTGATCACTTCGACCTTCATGATCGGTTCCAGCAGTTTCGCGCCAGCTTTGCGCATGCCCTCACGCATACACATACGGGCCGCGATTTCGAACGCCAGAACGCTCGAGTCAACGTCGTGGAACTTACCGTCCAGCAGGGCAACCTTGAAGTCGATCACCGGGAAGCCAGCCAGAGGGCCGCTGTCCATGACCGAGTTGATGCCTTTTTCAACACCGGGGATGTATTCCTTCGGAACGGCACCACCAACGATGCGGCTTTCGAACGAGTAACCTTCGCCTGCCTCGGTGGGCTGGATCTCCAGCTTGACTTCGGCGAACTGACCCGAACCACCCGACTGTTTCTTGTGGGTGTAGGTGTGTTCGACCGGCATCGAGATGGTTTCACGATAAGCCACCTGAGGCGCGCCGATGTTGGCCTCGACCTTGAACTCGCGCTTGAGACGGTCCACCAGGATGTCCAGGTGAAGTTCGCCCATGCCCTTCATGATGGTCTGACCCGATTCCAGGTCGGTTTCCACGCGGAAGGACGGGTCTTCGGCGGCCAGACGGGCCAGACCCTGAGACATCTTTTCCTGGTCGCCCTTGGTTTTGGGCTCGACCGCGATCTCGATCACCGGATCGGGGAAGGTCATGGTTTCCAGAACCACCGGATCCTTGGCATCGCAGAGGGTGTCACCGGTGGTGGTGTCTTTCAGACCCGCCAGCGCGATGATGTCGCCTGCAAATGCTTCTTCGATCTCTTCCCGGTTGTTGGAGTGCATCATCATCATACGACCGATGCGCTCTTTCTTGCCTTTGGTCGAGTTCAGGATCGAGTCGCCCTTGTTCATGGTGCCCGAGTAGATCCGGGTGAAGGTCAGCGAACCGACGAAGGGGTCGTTCATGATTTTGAACGCCAGACCCGAGAAGGCCATGCCGTCATCGGCACGACGTGCGATGTTACGAACTTCTTCCTCGTCGCCGGGTTTGAAGCCCATGTAATCGACAACGTCCAGCGGGCTGGGCAGATAATCGATCACAGCGTTGAGCAGCGGCTGAACGCCTTTGTTCTTGAACGCCGAGCCACCCAGAACCGGCACGAAATGCAGGGCCAGCGTGCCTTTGCGCAGCAGTTTGCGCAGAGTCGGAACGTCGGGCTCTTCGCCTTCCAGATAGGCCATCATCGCGTCGTCGTCTTCTTCGACGGCCGCTTCGATCATCTTGCCGCGCCATTCGTCAGCCATGTCTTTCAGGCTGTCACGGATCGGAGCTTTGACCCAGCTTGCACCAAGGTCTTCGCCCTGCCACAGCCACTCTTCCATGGTGACCAGATCAACCAGGCCTTCCAGCTCGGTTTCGGCACCGATCGGAATACCAACCGGAACAGCGCGTGCGCCGGTGCGGTCTTCGATCATGCGAACGCAGTTGAAGAAGTCTGCGCCGATCTTGTCCATCTTGTTGACGAAAACCATGCGCGGAACCTTGTAGCGGTCAGCCTGACGCCACACGGTTTCGGTCTGCGGTTCAACACCGGCGTTTGCGTCCAGAACGCAGACGGCACCGTCGAGAACCGCCAGCGAGCGTTCAACTTCGATGGTGAAGTCAACGTGGCCGGGGGTGTCGATGATGTTCAGGCGGTGCTTTGGGGTATCGGCGGTCTGACCATCCTCGGTGCGTTCCCAGAAAGTGGTGGTCGCAGCCGAAGTGATGGTGATGCCGCGTTCCTGCTCCTGCTCCATCCAGTCCATGGTGGCTGCACCATCGTGCACCTCACCGATGTTGTGGGATTTACCAGTGTAATACAGGATACGCTCCGAGCAGGTGGTCTTACCTGCGTCGATGTGCGCCATGATACCGAAGTTACGGTATAGTTCGAGCGGATATTCGCGTGCCATTTGGATAAGCCTCTGGGATTACCAACGGTAATGGCTGAAGGCTTTGTTCGCCTCGGCCATCTTGTGGGTGTCTTCGCGCTTCTTCACGGCGGTACCGCGGGACTGTACAGCGTCCAGCAGTTCACCGGCGAGGCGTTCTTCCATGGTGTTTTCATTGCGGCCGCGCGCAGCGGTGATCAGCCAGCGGATGGCCAGTGCTTCGCGGCGCTCGGGGCGGACTTCGACCGGAACCTGATAGGTTGCACCACCAACCCGGCGCGAGCGAACCTCGACCGACGGTTTGATGTTGTCGAGTGCTTCGTGGAACACTTCGACGGGCGCGCGCTTGATCTTGTTCTCAACGCGGTCAAAGGCGTTGTAGACAATGCGCTCGGCGACCGACTTCTTGCCGTCGATCATCAGGTTGTTCATGAATTTGGTCAGAACCTTATCGCCAAACTTGGCGTCAGGCAGGACTTCGCGTTTTTCGGCGGCGTGACGACGTGACATATCAGCCTCTCCTTCTTACTTGGGACGCTTCGCGCCGTATTTCGAACGGCGTTGCTTACGGTCTTTGACGCCCTGAGTATCCAGAACACCGCGCAGGATGTGGTAACGCACACCGGGAAGGTCTTTCACACGGCCGCCACGGATCAGAACAACCGAGTGTTCCTGAAGGTTGTGGCTTTCACCGGGGATGTACGAGATGACCTCGAACCCGTTGGTCAGGCGCACCTTGGCAACCTTACGCATAGCCGAGTTCGGTTTCTTCGGTGTGGTGGTGTAAACACGTGTGCAGACGCCGCGTTTCTGCGGGCACTGCTCCAGGTGCATGGACTTCGAGCGTTTTACTTTGGGCTGCCGCGGTTTGCGGATCAGCTGTTGAATAGTTGGCATTCCGGTTTCTTCCCCGTTTTGCAACACACATGACATGCACGCGGGCTGCGTGCGGCTAACTTCGCTGCGCTTATGCGTCCACAAGCGCAAAACCCACGAGCGTTCCCATTCCGAGGTGAACGTCGCGGTTGTTTCTCAGAGGGCGCGAACTGCAAAATTGTCCGGGCCTTGACCAGCTCATTACTGGAATCGGCTATGGGGCGGCCCCCGTCACCGAGATGACGCGCGTAATAGGGGGAGTCGGCCCGAGTGTCAACAGCACGATACCGGTTGCCCGGCAATAGGCTGACCCGGGCCGTGGCGAAGTAGGTGCGCGGGCTTTACCGGGTTCATATAACCGCGCTGCACCGGAAGTGCCAAGCCTGCAACCGGAGGCTGGGTTTCGCCTTCGGATAACCAGTGTTCAGAGCCGTGTCACGCAGGTTCACGCCGCTTCCCGACGCGCGCGTTCCCGGAACAGCGTAAACAGTCCGGCGGCCACAATCAGTGTCGCACCCAGCATGGTCAGACCGTCGGGCCATTCATCGAATACGGCCCAGCCCAGCCCCAGGGCCCAGATCAGGCTGGAATAGCGAAACGGCGCGATGAACCCGACATCGCCCTGACGCATGACCATGACGCTGAACAGATAGCCCATCAGGACGAACACGGCCGCCGCCGCAACCAGAGAACCCGCAGCGCCGGAAACCGGAACCCATCCTTCGAACACCGATGCGATGGCCGCGGCCACCGTGATGGAAAGAGACGTCGCCAACGTCACCACCATTGACGGAACCTGGGGCGACATGCGTCGCGTCACCAGATCGCGAACCGTGATCGAAGCCACTGCTATCAGCGCGTAGATGGAATACAGGCTGAAGCCGTCAGGACCGGGTCTGACGATCAAAACCATGCCACCAAAACCAATGGCAATCGCCAATATGCGCCGCCAGCCGACCTGTTCGGAGAAGACCAGCGCCGCGCCCAGAGTCACGGTCAGAGGCAGCGCCTGTAGAATGGCCGTCACATTGGCAAGCGGCATGTTCTTGAGCGCTGTCAGAAAAAAGAAGGTAGCCGACAGTTCGGCCAGACTGCGCAGCGCAACCAGCCACCGGTCGTGGTTTGAGAAATTGAGGTGCAGCGCCCCCAGATAACGGGCAAGACCGTAGACAAGGAAAACGGCCAGGACGCCCCGCATGGCCACCAGTTGGAACAATGGCAGATCCCGAAGCGCGACCTTGACCAAAGTGTCGTTCAGGGTGAAGGCCGCCATGCTGCCCATCATCAGCAAGGCACCTTTGGTGTTTGGGTTCATGTCAGATTTGGCCCTGCGCAGAGTGATCGGGCCATTGGCCCAATCGGACAGCCGCCTGTCAACGCATCAAATCAGATCATCGCAAGAATTGCGTTCCGACGCGTGGGGAGAGTGTCGAAAACGCCTACTGATCCCCTATCAGAGACCGGAGACCCGGCCGCCTCCGATACCTTCCACAGCCACCCCGGCGCTGAGCGTGTGCGTTGCGATCAACCCGCCGGACATGTCCAGAACGCCAAGCTGGTTGCCGTTCTGAAGGGCGACATAAAGCTCGCGGCGTTTGGAATTGATGCCAAGACCAAAGCGTTCGATCTGCACTGCCGCGCCGACCGATGGGTTGGTCGCCCGGATCGTCCTTAGCACCGTACCGTTCAAATCCACCTCGGCGATCAGGCGATTGCGGATGAACAGCACATAAAGCGTGCCGGTCGTTTCATCAAAGGCCAGCCCACCAATCGGCCCCTGTGGCTGGCTGAGGGTGATGTTGCGCACAAATTGCCCGTCGCGGGTCAGTTCCGCGATCATCACCCCGTTCGGATGGTCGAGGAACAGATGCCCGTCGCTGCCCCGAATGGCCAGCCCGCATTCCTTTATAGGAAACTCGTCAGGTGTGATGCCACCGCATCCGGCCGGAACCCGCTGTGCCGCAAAGGTACGCAGGACACGGCCATTTCGGTCCAACTCCTGTAGTTGGGTGCCGGGAAGATTGCGCAGGAAGATCCGCCGTCGCGGCTCATCATAAGCCAGCCCGACGATCGAGCCGGATATCGGGATCAGGCGCGTCGTGCCGTTCGGGATCACGATCTCACGCGATGGCTGGCCCGGTGGCATCCCCACATAGGCATAATCCGTGCAGGCGGCCATCAGGCCCAGACCAAAAACCGAAAATACGCGCGACAGCTTTGTGACAGCTCTCATCATCCACCCCCATCACCTGTGTGAATTCAAGGCGGATGGTAGCACAGTTTAGGCTAAATCAGAAAAACCCTGCTGTTATTGCAGGTCTCATGCGGCGAGCGCAATATTCCAGTGGTCTGGAACCGCCTTAAGCGTCGTCCGCGTTTCAGCCCTGCAAAAACGAAAGGCCCCGCGAAATCGCGGGGCCTTCCTTAACTTGTCAATAGGGCGATTACTCGCGGCTTTCGGGTGTTTCCACCAGAACGTCCAGCTCATCCCCGACCAGATCATCATCCATGATCGGTGCAGCCAGGGCAGCGGCCGCTTCGGCCTCTTCCCGGCGGGCTTCGATCACCACATTGTCGCGCGACTGCGCGATGTGGCGGACGGCCTGTGTGGCCCCACCGGTACCGGCGGGGATCAGGCGACCAACGATGACGTTCTCTTTCAGGCCGACCAGCTTGTCCTTTTTGCCCTGCACGGACGCTTCGGTCAGTACGCGGGTGGTTTCCTGGAACGACGCCGCCGAGATGAACGATCGCGTCTGCAACGAAGCTTTGGTGATCCCCAAGAGGATCGGCTCGCCCTGTGCCGGACGACCACCGCGGGCGATGGTCTTTTCGTTGGCTGCGTCGAACTCCTGCTTGTCGACATGTTCGCCTTTCAGCAGGGTGGTGTCACCTGAATCCAGGATCTCCCACTTCTGCAGCATCTGGCGCACGATGACTTCGATGTGCTTGTCGTTGATCTTCACGCCTTGCAGACGATACACGTCCTGCACTTCGTCGATCATGTAGTTCGCCAGCGCCTCGACACCCATGATGGACAGGATGTCATGCGGGGCCGGGTTACCGTCCATGATGTAGTCGCCCTTCTGAACGAAGTCGCCTTCGACAACAGGGATGTGCTTGCCCTTGGGCACCATGTACTCGATGGGTTCCAGCGACTCGTCAGCCGGTTCGATGCTGATGCGGCGCTTGTTCTTGTAGTCGCGGCCAAAGCGCACGTAACCATCGGCTTCTGCGATGATCGCGTGATCTTTCGGACGGCGGGCTTCGAACAGTTCGGCCACACGCGGCAGACCACCGGTGATGTCCTTGGTCTTGGCACCTTCACGCGGAATACGCGCAACAACGTCACCGGCTTCGATCTTCTGGCCATCTTCGACCGACAGGATCGCATCCACCGACATCGGATAGTGAACCGGGTTGCCCGCATCGTTGCGGACCGGTTCGCCATCGTCACCGACCAGAATGATCTCGGGCTTGAGGTCGCTGCCACGGGGGGCGGCGCGCCAGTCGATCACGATCTTCTGGGTCATGCCGGTTGCTTCGTCGGTCTCGTCACGGACGGCAAGGCCCGAAACCAGGTCGACGTATTTGGTGGTACCGGCTTTCTCAGCGATGATCGGCAGGGTGTAGGGATCCCATTCGAACAGCTTGTCGCCGCGGGCCACCTTGGTGCCTTCCTTGACGAACAGCTTGGAGCCATAACCCAGCTTGTGGCTGGCGCGCTCTTCGCCGTGATCGTCCTTGATCACCAGCTTCATGTTGCGGCCCATGACGAGGCTTTCGCCTGCGGCATTGACCAGGATCTGCGGGTTCTCGAAGGATACGACACCAGCCTGGCTGGCTTCCTGGAACGACTGCTGACCACCTTGCGCAACACCACCGATGTGGAAGGTCCGCATCGTCAGCTGTGTACCGGGTTCACCGATGGACTGGGCGGCGATGATGCCGACAGCTTCACCCGTGTTCACCATGGTACCACGAGCAAGGTCACGGCCGTAGCAGGTGGCACAGACGCCTTCCTCGGACTCGCAGGTCAGGGGCGAGCGGATGCGGGTCGACTGAACGCCCGCTTCGTCGATGGTGTCTGCCATCCGTTCGTCGATCAGCTGACCTGCGGCCACGATCACCTCGTCCGTGCCCGGACGCAGGATGTCATCGGCGGCCACACGGCCCAGAATACGCTCGGCCAGCGAGGCGACAACCTCACCATCGTTCACCGCAGCTTCGGCCGTGATCGCGCGTTCGGTGCCGCAGTCGATCTCGCGAACGATGCAGTCCTGCGCCACGTCCACCAGACGACGGGTCAGGTAACCCGAGTTCGCGGTTTTCAGAGCGGTATCCGACAAACCCTTACGGGCACCGTGGGTCGAGTTGAAGTATTCAAGAACGGTCAGACCTTCCTTGAAGTTCGAGATGATCGGTGTCTCGATGATGTCACCGTTCGGCTTGGCCATCAGGCCGCGCATACCGCCCAGCTGTTTCATCTGAGTGACCGAGCCCCGCGCACCGGAGTGGGCCATCATGTAGACGGAGTTCGGTTCCTGCTCGGCGCCATTTTCGTCACGCGCGGAAGCCGAGATGGTGTTCATCATCGCCTCGGTGACGCGGTCGTTACACTTCGACCAGGCATCGACAACCTTGTTGTACTTTTCGCCCTGAGTGATCAGGCCGTCCATGTACTGCTGTTCAAAGTCTTTCACCTGGTCGCGGGTGTCATCGACGATGCCCCACTTGTCGTTCGGGATGACCATGTCGTCCTTGCCGAACGAGATACCGGCCCTGAAGGCCTCCTTGAAGCCCATCGACATGATCTGGTCACAGAAGATAACCGACTCTTTCTGACCGCAGTAGCGGTAGACAGTGTCGATCACCTGCTGCACTTCTTTCTTCCGCAGCAGGCGGTTGACCAGATCGAACGGTGCCTTGTTGTTCATCGGCAGCAACGCACCCAGACGCAGACGGCCCGGAGTGGTCTCAAAGCGCTTCTGAACTTCGTTGCCTTCCTCGTCGATCTGCGTGATCCGCGCGGTGATTTTCGAGTGCAGATGCACCTCACCCGCGTCCAGCGCGTGCTGAACTTCTTCGATCGAGCCAAAGACCTTGCCTTCGCCCGGCATGCCTTCACGTTCCAGGGTCACGTAGTAGAGACCCAGGATCATATCCTGCGACGGAACGATGATCGGCGCGCCGTTTGCAGGCGACAGAACGTTGTTCGTCGACATCATCAGAACGCGGGCTTCCAGCTGTGCCTCAAGGCTCAGCGGCACGTGAACGGCCATCTGGTCGCCGTCAAAGTCGGCGTTGAAGGCCGAGCAGACCAGCGGGTGCAGCTGGATCGCCTTGCCTTCGATCAGGACCGGTTCGAACGCCTGAATGCCAAGACGGTGCAGCGTCGGCGCACGGTTCAGCATGACAGGGTGTTCGCGGATCACCTCGTCGAGGATATCCCACACTTCGGGACGTTCCTTCTCGACCAGTTTCTTCGCCTGTTTCACGGTCGAAGACAGACCTTTGGCTTCAAGGCGCGAGTAGATGAACGGCTTGAACAACTCCAGCGCCATCTTCTTGGGCAGGCCACACTGGTGCAGCTTGAGTTCCGGACCCGTCACAATGACCGAGCGGCCCGAGAAGTCGACGCGTTTCCCCAGAAGGTTCTGACGGAAGCGACCCTGCTTACCCTTCAGCATGTCCGACAGCGATTTCAGTGGACGCTTGTTTGCGCCGGTGATCACGCGGCCACGACGGCCGTTGTCGAACAGAGCATCCACGGATTCCTGCAACATCCGCTTTTCGTTGCGGACGATGATGTCAGGCGCACGCAGTTCGATCAGACGCTTCAGACGGTTGTTCCGGTTGATCACGCGGCGATACAGATCGTTCAGATCCGAGGTCGCGAAACGGCCACCATCCAGCGGAACCAGCGGGCGCAGTTCCGGCGGGATGACCGGGATCACGGTCATGACCATCCATTCAGGCCGGTTGCCCGACTCGAGGAAGGATTCAACAACCTTCAGACGCTTGATGATCTTCTTGGGCTTCAGCTCGCCGGTTGCTTCGGCCAGATCAGCGCGCAGCTGCTCGGCTTCGGCTTCCAGATCGATTTGGGCCAGCATCTCACGGATGGCTTCAGCACCGATATTGGCGGTGAACGCGTCCATGCCATAGGCATCCTGCGCATCCATGTACTCTTCTTCGGTCAGCATCTGGCCGTAGGTCAGGTCAGTCAGACCGGGCTCGATGACGACATAGTTTTCAAAGTACAGAACGCGTTCCAGATCGCGCAGCGTCATGTCCAGCATCAGACCGATGCGGGACGGCAGCGATTTCAGGAACCATATATGCGCAACAGGCGCGGCCAGTTCGATATGGCCCATACGCTCGCGGCGGACTTTCTGCAGGGTGACTTCCACGCCGCATTTCTCGCAGACAACGCCGCGATACTTCATCCGCTTATATTTGCCGCACAGACATTCGTAATCTTTGATCGGGCCAAAGATACGCGCGCAGAACAGGCCGTCACGTTCAGGCTTGAACGTCCGGTAGTTGATGGTTTCGGGTTTCTTGATCTCGCCATAGGACCAAGACAGGATCCGCTCGGGCGACGCCAACGAGACCTTGATCTCGTCAAACACCTTCGGGGGCGTCAGCGGGTTGAACGGGTTGTTGGTGATTTCCTGGTTCATCTCTTTACCTCAGAGTTAGAGGGTGCGGGGGTCACGCAGTGCCGGGCTGAAGCCCGGCCTACGCCGGATCAGATGGTAGGCCGGGCTTCAGCCCGGCATCCCTTCGTCACTCATCGACCTCCGCATCCAGGAGTTCCATATTCAGGCCGAGGCCGCGGACTTCTTTCACCAGAACGTTGAACGATTCCGGTACGCCCGCTTCAAAGTTATCCTCGCCCTTGACGATCGACTCATAGACCTTGGTCCGGCCGGCGACGTCATCCGATTTCACGGTGAGCATCTCCTGCAGGGTGTAGGCGGCGCCGTAAGCTTCCAGAGCCCAGACTTCCATCTCACCAAAGCGCTGACCACCGAACTGCGCCTTACCGCCCAGCGGCTGCTGGGTGACCAGGCTGTAGGGCCCGGTCGAACGCGCGTGGATCTTGTCGTCCACAAGGTGGTGCAGTTTCAGCAGGTACTTGATGCCCACGGTCACCGGACGCGCAAATTGCTCACCGGTGCGACCGTCGAACAGAACCGACTGACCGCTTTCCGAGAAGCCCGCACGCACCAGCGCGTCGTTGACGTCAGCCTCTTTGGCACCGTCGAAGACCGGAGTTGCAATCGGAACACCTCGGGTCACGTTGCCCGCTGCTTCGACCAGCGTTTCCTCGTCCATGCCGGTGATGCCTTCTTCGTAGACATCTTCGCCATAGGCCAGCTTCATCGCCTCGCGCACCGGGGTCAGGTCGCCGGAACGGCGGTATTCACCCAGAGCTTCATCGATGTTCAGACCCAGACCGCGTGCAGCCCAACCCATGTGGGTTTCAAGGATCTGACCAACGTTCATACGCGAAGGCACACCCAACGGGTTCAGACAGAAGTCAACCGGCGTACCATCTGCCAGGAACGGCATGTCTTCCATCGGAACAACCTTGGAGATCACACCTTTGTTGCCGTGACGACCGGCCATCTTGTCGCCCGGCTGCAACTTGCGCTTCACGGCGATGAAGACTTTGACCATCTTCATCACACCCGGCGGCAGGTCGTCGCCACGGCGGACTTTCTCGACCTTGTCTTCAAAACGGGCGTCCAGAGCACGCTTTTGCACTTCGTACTGCTCGTTCAGGGCCTCGACGATCTGTGCGTCCTGCTCACCTTCCAGTGCTAGCTGCCACCATTGACCACGGGTCAGGGTGTCCAGCAGATCCTCGGTGATCACCGACCCTGCCTTGACACCTTTCGGGCCTTTGACAGCGGTTTTACCCAGGATCAGACCTTGCAGACGCGCATAGATGTTGCGATCAAGGATCGCCAGCTCGTCGTCCCGGTCACGGGCCAGACGTTCGACTTCCTCACGCTCGATCTGCAGCGCACGCTCGTCTTTCTCGACGCCGTGACGGTTGAAGACGCGGACCTCGACGACCGTGCCGTAATCACCCGGCTTCACGCGCAACGAGGTGTCGCGCACGTCAGATGCTTTTTCACCAAAGATGGCGCGCAGCAGCTTTTCTTCCGGGGTCATCGGGCTTTCGCCCTTCGGAGTGATCTTGCCGACCAGAATATCGCCCGGCTCCACATCCGCGCCGATGTAAACGATGCCCGCTTCGTCGAGGTTGCGCAGCGCTTCTTCACCGACGTTCGGGATGTCGCGGGTGATCTCTTCCGGGCCCAGCTTGGTGTCACGGGCGGCGACTTCGAATTCCTCGATATGGACCGAGGTAAAGACGTCATCACGCGCGATACGTTCCGAGATCAGGATCGAGTCTTCGTAGTTGTAGCCGTTCCACGGCATGAACGCGACGACCACGTTCTTACCAAGGGCCAGTTCACCCATATCGGTCGACGGACCGTCGGCAATGACCTCGCCCTTCTGGACGGTGTCACCCACCTTGATCAGCGGACGCTGGTTGATGCAGGTGTTCTGGTTCGACCGCTGGAATTTGCGCAGACGGTAGATGTCAACGCCAGCGTCGCCCAGTTCCAGATCCTCGGTGGCGCGGATAACGATACGCTGGGCATCGACCTGGTCGATGATACCGGCGCGTTTCGCCTGGATCGCAGCGCCCGAGTCGATCGCAACCTTTTCCTCGATGCCCGTCCCGACCAGCGGTGCCTCGGCCCGCAGCAGCGGAACCGCCTGACGTTGCATGTTCGAGCCCATCAGAGCGCGGTTGGCGTCGTCATTTTCAAGGAACGGGATCAGCGATGCCGCGACCGAAACCAGCTGTTTCGGCGACACGTCGATCAGGTCCACATTCTCGCGCGGGGCAAGCGTGTAGTCACCGGCCTGACGGGTCGAAACCAGATCGTTGATGAACTTGCCGTTCTTATCCAGCGTCGCGTTCGCCTGCGCCACGGTGTGACGCATTTCCTCGGTCGCGGACATGTAGTGAACCTCATCGGTCACCTCGGCGTCCTTGACGACGCGGTAAGGTGTTTCGATGAAGCCATACTTGTTCACGCGGGCGAAAGTGGCCAGCGAGTTGATCAGACCAATGTTCGGGCCTTCCGGCGTTTCAATCGGGCACATCCGGCCATAGTGGGTCGGGTGCACGTCGCGCACCTCAAAGCCTGCACGTTCACGCGTCAGACCACCGGGGCCAAGCGCCGAGAGACGGCGTTTGTGGGTGACTTCCGACAGCGGGTTGGTCTGGTCCATGAACTGCGACAGCTGCGACGAGCCGAAGAATTCGCGCACAGCAGCAGCAGCGGGTTTCGCGTTGATCAGGTCCTGCGGCATGACAGTGTCGATCTCGACCGACGACATACGCTCTTTGATCGCGCGCTCCATACGCAGCAGACCGACGCGGTACTGGTTTTCCATCAGTTCGCCGACCGAACGCACACGACGGTTGCCGAGGTGGTCGATATCGTCCACGTCGCCTTTGCCGTCGCGCAGTTCAACCAGAGCCTTGACGCAGGCCACGATGTCTTCGCGGCGCAGGGTGCGCAGGGTATCCGGCGCGTCCAGAGCCAGGCGCATGTTCATCTTCACGCGACCAACGGCGGACAGGTCATACCGCTCACTGTCGAAGAACAAGGTGTCGAACAGGGCCGACGCCGCCTCGACGGTGGGCGGTTCACCCGGACGCATGACGCGGTAGATATCCATGAGCGCGCTTTCGCGGTTCATGTTCTTGTCCTGCGCCATGGTGTTGCGCATGTAGGGACCGACATTGACGTTGTCGATGTCGAGAACCGGAATATCGGTGATGCCCGCGTCGATCAGTTCCTTCGCGGTACCGCCGATCAGGTCGCCATCCTTGTCGTATTCCAGCGTCAGTTCGTCACCGGCTTCGACATAGATCGCGCCGTTTTCTTCGTTGATGATGTCCTTGGCGACAAATTTGCCAACGATGTGATCGAACGGAACCAGCAGTTCTGTGACGGTGCCCTCGTCGATCAGCTTCTTGACCGCGCGCGGGGTGACTTTCTTGCCTGCCTCGGCAATTACCTCACCTGATTTCGCGTCGATCAGGTCATAGGTCGGACGGGTGCCGCGAACACGCTCGGGGAAGAACGGCGTGACCCAGCCCTTCTTCTTGTCCAGCTTGTAGGACACGGTTTTGTAATACGCGTCCATGATCGCTTCCTGATCCAGACCCAGCGCATATAGCAGGGTTGTCACAGGCAGTTTACGGCGGCGGTCGATGCGGGCGAACACGATATCCTTGGCATCAAACTCGAAGTCCAGCCAGCTGCCGCGATACGGGATGATGCGGCAGGCAAACAGCAGCTTGCCCGAGGAATGGGTTTTACCCTTGTCGTGGTCAAAGAACACACCGGGCGAGCGGTGCATCTGGGAAACGATCACGCGCTCGGTGCCGTTGACGACAAAGGTGCCGTTCGGGGTCATCAGGGGCATGTCACCCATGAAGACATCCTGTTCCTTGATGTCTTTTACCGATTTCGCGCCAGTGTCCTCATCGACATCGAACACGATCAGGCGCAGGGTAACCTTCAGCGGTGCGCTGTAGGTCATGTCGCGCTGCATGCACTCTTCGACGTCGTATTTGGGTTTTTCCAGATCGTATTTCACGAACTCCAAAACAGAGGTTTCGTTGAAATCCTTGATCGGGAAAACCGACTGGAACACGCCTTTGATGCCTTCGCCGTCTGTGGGCTGATCTGCATCGCCGGAGCGCAGGAAAAGATCATAAGAAGATTTCTGTACCTCAATGAGGTTCGGCATCTCCAGCACTTCGCGGATTTTGCCGTAATATTTACGAAGACGTTTCTGGCCAAGGAACGTTTGAGCCATGTCAGATGTCACCTTTCGATGTTCTCAGCGGGCAAAGACACCGTCGGGCCCCGGCATCTTGCACAATCGAGACAACACGTCCGGATCAATTCGTGGCCACCGTCCCGAAGGCGGCCTCCCGATCCGAAAACCGTGTCTTAGAAAACGCCCCAGTCCGTGAGGCCCTTTCTAAGACAGGTTCGGCTGGACCCGGATTTCTCCGGATCCAGCCAAAATTTTCGGCGCATCAGCGATGCGCCTGAGACCAGGCTTAGGCCAGCTCGACTTCGGCGCCAGCTGCTTCCAGCTTGGCTTTGACGTCTTCGGCTTCGTCTTTCGACACGCCTTCTTTGATCTTGCCGCCAGCTTCGACCAGTTCCTTGGCTTCTTTCAGGCCCAGACCGGTGATGCCGCGAACTTCTTTGATCACGTTGATTTTCGAAGCGCCGGCGTTCTTCAGAACGACGTCGAATTCGGTTTTTTCTTCCTCAGCTGCGCCACCGGCGTCGCCACCAGCTGCTGCGACCATTACGGCACCGCCAGCTGCGGGCTCGATGCCGTATTCGTCTTTGAGGATGGTTTTCAGTTCTTGTGCTTCCAGCAGGGTCAGACCCACGATGCTTTCTGCGAGTGCTTTCAGATCAGCCATTTTATCAGCTCTTTCCGTTTACAATGTGTGTTCCAACGTCAGGGTAGGTACCCTACGCAGATCATTCAGTGCCAACCGCTTACGCAGCTTCCGCCTTCTCTTCGATGGTGGAAAGGATGCTTGCGATATTGCTTGCAGGTGCGCCAATCGCGCCGGCGATGTTCGAAGCAGGTGCGCCAATGCAGCCCACGATCGAAGCAATAAGCTCCTCACGAGACGGCATTTTCGAAACGGCTTCAACGCCTTTGCGGTCCAGAGCGTTCTCGCCCATTGCACCGCCGAGGATTTCAAATTTCTTGTTATCCTTGGCGAAGTCCTCGGCCACCTTGGCTGCTGCCACGGGGTCCTCGGAATAGGTCAGAACGGTCATCCCTGTCAGCAGGTCGGCCATGTTTTCACACGGCTTACCCTCGAGGGCGATTTTGGCGAGCCTGTTTTTGGCAACACGCACGGAGCCACCCGCGTCACGGGCACGTGCGCGAAGGTCCTGCATCTCGGCAACTGTCAGACCGGCGTAGTGGGCAACCACTACGACGCCAGAGCTTTCGAAGATTTGGCCGAGTTCCTCGACCACTTTCTCTTTCTGGGCTCTATCCACAGTTCTCTCCAAGTTAGGGGTGAGATCTCACCCCGGCTCATATTTGCCGCGGCTTGCGCCCCGGCGTTCAGGTCCGTTGTTACGGGATTGGCCAAAACTCGCCCGAGGGTGGGACCCTCAGAATTCTTTGGTCTTACCCGTCTCAGGCAGGGAATTAAGGGGCCATATGGCACCACCCACCGTCTTGGACGAAACAAAATAAAGCGCACGACGAATCGCACGCTTTATTCCGCAGGTCTACTTAGGACAGATGGCCGGGGTTTCCAAGAGGTAAATTGGGATAAATCAAACGCTGCAAGGGACGGCCAAAACCACAAGATCAAGTGCGGTGACGAGCAATTGATTTGGTCGAATTACAGGGCTGAGCGCAAAATAGTTCGTGACATTGTTCCAAATTCAAGACTATAACCCGACAATTTTTCTCAGAAACAAGAAGAATCAAGACAAATGTGCAGAATTGCCGCCTATTGCGGACCAAGTATCCCGCTTGAAAACATCGTCATCCGGCCCCAGCATTCCTTGCTGGAGCAAAGCCAGCATGCCGCCGAGGCAAAACTTGCCGTCAATGGCGATGGATTCGGTATGGCCTGGTACGCGGATCAGGATCGCCCTGGCCTGTACAGGGATGTCCTGCCCGCGTGGTCGGATGGCAATTTGGTCGATCTTTGCAGGATGATAAAATCCTCGCTGTTTCTGGCCCATGTCCGCGCGTCGACGTTCGGGGAAGTGTCGCGCGCGAACTGCCACCCTTTTACATTTGGCAAATGGTCCTTCATGCACAATGGTCAGATCGGAGAGTTCGGGCGTTTGCGCAGACAGCTTGAATCCTCTCTGCCGGACGAGCTTTATGCGGCGCGGCGCGGGTCGACGGATTCTGAGCTTCTGTTTCTGCTGCTGCTGGCCAACGGGCTGGATGATGCGCCGCAGGACGCTGTTGTCGCAACTTTGCGTCAGATCGATGCGCTTGGAGGTCATCGGACGCAACCGGATCGCATGGCCGTCGCCTTTTCGGATGGGCAGAACCTGTATGCCTTTCGGTATTCCAGCGACCAGCGCAGCCCGTCCCTGTATTTCGGGGAAGGTCTGGACCACGGCGGCAAGGTCATTGCGTCCGAGCCGCTGGACAAGGGCACAGGAAAATGGACGCCCATTGAAGACCGGAGCTTCTTCACCCTGACTGACGATACAGCCAGCCACACCGCGTTGCCGTTCAGTTAAACGAAAACGGGCGGTCCGTTTGGACCGCCCGCAACATTGCTTTGACGAAGGTCCGGCTTATTCGCCCGAAGCTTCTGCCACATCAACGGTCACGCCGGGGCCCATGGTCGAGCTCAGCGCGATTTTCTTCATGTAGGTGCCTTTGGCACCCGACGGCTTGGCCCGGGCAACAGCCGAGACGAAGGCGCGAATGTTTTCGACCAGCTTGGCTTCGTCAAACGACGCTTTGCCAACACCGGCATGCACAACGCCGCCTTTTTCCGCCTTGAACTGAACTTCGCCGCCCTTGGCTGCTTCCACGGCTGCTTTCACGTCCATGGTCACGGTGCCAACCTTGGGGTTCGGCATCAGGTTGCGGGGGCCCAGAACCTTACCCAGACGACCGACGATCGGCATCATGTCCGGGGTTGCAATGCAGCGGTCGAATTCGATGGTGCCGCCCTGAATGGTTTCCATCAGGTCTTCTGCGCCAACGATATCCGCGCCTGCTTCTTTCGCCTCGTCAGCCTTCGCGCCACGTGCGAACACAGCAACGCGCATGTCTTTGCCTGTGCCGTTAGGCAGGCCGACAACGCCGCGCACCATCTGGTCTGCGTGACGGGTGTCAACGCCCAGGTTCATCGCGATTTCGATGGTCTCGTCGAATTTCGAAGTTGCATTGGCTTTGACCAGGGCAACAGCTTCGTCCACCGACAGGCTTTCCTTGCCAGCGACAGCTTCGCGCGCAGCGCGGGTACGTTTACCGAGTTTTGCCATCTTACTTCACCTCGATGCCCATGGAGCGGGCCGAGCCCAGGATGATCTGCATTGCGCCTTCGACGTCGTTGGCGTTCAGATCTTTCATTTTGGCTTCGGCGATTTCACGAACCTGCTTGCTGGTCACGGTTGCCACGGTCTCGCGACCTGGGTTTTCCGCGCCGCGGGGGCGGTTACGCTTACCGACCGGCTTAAGACCAGCCGCTTTTTTCAGGTAGTAAGACGCGGGCGGCGTCTTGATGTCCATGGTGAAGGACTTGTCCTGATAGTAGGTGATCACGGTCGGGCACGGCGCGCCGGGCTCCATATCTGCGGTTTTGGCGTTGAACGCCTTGCAGAATTCCATGATGTTGATGCCGCGCTGACCCAGCGCCGGACCAACTGGCGGCGACGGGTTCGCCTGACCTGCAGGAACCTGCAGTTTCATTGTACCAGCAAGCTTCTTGGCCATTTGGTTTTCCTTTCAACTAAGGTGAAACGCGTCTCACCCGGATTATGTTGCGTGGTCCGGCCCGGGATCGCGACCCCGGTAACCTCCCACGAGAGAATCTCGCCCGAAGACGATAGAGGCGGCGTTTACAGGGGATCAAAGGGGTTGGCAAGTGGCCCGCCTTTCAATTCGGGATCACCGAATCGAATTCCACGTCGATGAACACCGGCGTTGACGCGCCAGGGCGCGAAATTGCTCATCTTTCCGGTCAAACCCAGGAAAAACCAGCCGGCCTGCAACACAAGGTTTCGCGCCATATTAAGGGTTTAATTTGCTTGAAAAAACCGGATCGAACCCGGCACCCGGCCGACAGACTGCTATGGCTTCGTTCCTTGCGCCGCATAAATAACCGCGCCATGCTGTGGCTGTGCTATAATCGGGGAAAACATATTTGTTCGGAGGTTCGTCATGATTATTCGTTTATTAACTATGCTCGTCGCTGCACTGTCTTTTGCAGCAGCCGTTCCCCAGACAGCGCGGGCCGATGCGGGCGACTTCATCGGTGGTGCTGTCGTAGGTGGGGTCGTCGGATATGCAATCGGCAAGGACCAGCAGAAGAAAAAGTCGCGGTCAACAACCCGGACCTACAGGTCGACCATTCCATCGACCTCGCAAGGGGCACAAACGCAAACGGCGCTCAACTATTTCGGCTATAATGCCGGACGTGTAGATGGCCAGGTCGGGCACGGGACCCGGTCGGCAATCGAACGTTACCAGGCGTCCATGGGTTATCCTGTGAACGGCTATGATTTCCAGCCCTATCAGTATGACTTCCTGATGCAGGCCTATTACTGGGCGACTAGCGGCGGTCAGGCGACGACTCAGCTTTCGGGTCAACCGCTTTTGATGGCCTATCGGCAACAGGTGCAAACCGGCTCCGCCTTGGCTGCGGCACCTCAGGCCGCGGCGCCAGCCGTCCCGGTTATCACACCTCAGGAAGCCGACGACGTGACGGAGACCACCGAAGCATCAACGGCCAGCCTACCAAGCCTGTTTTCCGGTGGTGCCGGAGGTCCTTCGCTGGCCAACCGGTGCAGCGGGGTCATGCTGCAAACGTCGACCAATGGCGGCTACACGACCCTGTCGAACATGTCCGATCCTGACTTTGCGCTCAGTGAACAGTTCTGCCTTGCCCGCAGCTATGCGATGGCACAGGGTGAAGAACTGATGCAGGACATTCAGGGCCTTACACCCGATCAGGTCGCAGCCCAGTGCGCCTCCTATGGCGACATGTTGGCACCGCAAGTTGGCGCGCTGTCTATCAACTCGAAGTCAGAAGCTGAAACTCAGGTGCGCAAGCTTGCCTTGGATTCGGGTCTAAGCCCTGCTGATCTTGCCGCAACCAGCAAGGTCTGCCTTGCGATGGGATACCGTCAGGACAACATGGATACCGCAGTTGGGTCTGCGCTGATGCTGGTTGCCATGGGTGAACCCGCATACGGAGAACTGGTCGGGCACCACCTGCGCGAAGGCTTTGGTGTTCAAGCGCGCCGCGACCTTGCGATGCAGTGGTATGATGCAAGCCTTTCGGCGCTGGACGCCGGGTCGCAGGCGGTCTTCCTGCCGTCCCAGACCGACCGCCCGCAGCTTTTGCGCGCAGCCATGGTTCAGTCGCAGTAGAGTCACAAACAGTAAACGCTTTATCAAAATGCGCCGCGGAGCCTACAGTTTTGCGGCGTATTTTCGGATATGCGCGAAACTTGTTGATCTGATTAATGCACAGTTTGATCTGGGCCTCATCTGATCGGAATAATTCTCCCAAAGGCGTTGGAAGGGGACTGGCGAAGCGCTACACAACAGACGTTTTGCGCCCTGATTAGACCCGAGCGCCAGCAACGGAGCAAGAGTCAAAAAGTTTTCAAAGACATACATTGCTTAAGACGCACGGGCGGGTATCTTAGAGCAACTTGGTTGCAGAAGGGGCGGTCTGGGATGGCATCATCTCGACTAAACAAAGGGCTGCTGGTCAGCGTTCTTATCGCTATGCTGCCTGGATGCGGCAGCAAAGCCCAAGATCAAGGTGCGGTGCCCGAGGCATCTGCCCAAACCGAAGCATCCCAAAACGCTTCTTCACGCAATGCGGCAGGAATTGATCCCGCCACCTATGCCGGTCGCTTTCAAGTCAAATTGACCAAAGAAGTACCTCTGCGCAATATTCCCGTTCCCTTCACCGTCTACGGCGGTCTAGAGGAATCCAGCCCAACCCGCCTGCGATTGCGAGCGTTCATGGATTTGCGCGGATTGCAGGAGAAGGCGCCTCAGATACTGACTGGCCCCTTGGAAGAAAGCTGTAAACGCCAGATTTACCTCGAGATCCGAGATGTCACTGCAATAGGTGAAACCGTTAAAGTAGAAGGCTCAGCCCGCGCCCAGTTTACGCGGTGCAAACGAAATGAAGAACCCGGCTTTCGGTATTTCGGGGCCACGGTGGATGCAACTGCTGTCGCCAAGGCAGAGGTTAAAGGCCAATGCCTTACGTTCAGTATCGAAAGCGCTGACCTCAGACCCCGTGGGTTTATCGGAGCTGTCACCAATCTTTTTGGGCTGACCAACCGTATTAACGAAGCTGTACTTGAAAAGGGCGGCGAGTTTTTAGCGGCCAATCCAGTTTGTCCGCCATTGCCAGAAGAGTTCTCTGTTCTTGATCCAAATTACGAATCTGGCGGAACACGCGAAATCGCGCCAGGAGGATTAGGCGCTGCTGTTGTCGGTTCGGCCGATGTAAGCGCTGAGACGATAGTGAAGGTTCTTGCAGGACTGAAAGACCTTGGCGTGTTGGAGTTTGCTGAATGAGACTTTGGTTTATTCTTCCCGCCCTTATGGCAGCGGTTCTGACCGCTCGCGCACCCGACGCGCAACAGGTAGACTTTGTCATCGACGCGACACTACCTGTTCGCGATACCGAACTGCCGTATACACTTGATCTGAACCTGACCGCTGCGGCGCCCACTCGGATAGGAGTTGGTGCTCTTCTCGATCTGCGCGAAATCCAGAAGATTGTGCCAGAGAGGTTGGCTGACAATGCGATCGTCGACAATTGTGGCCTGCAAGTCCGACTAGATGATTTGAGCTTTAAAGCCGAAGACCAAGCAATTGATCTGGATGGTGATGTAACCGTCACGATCTTCGAATGCAGCCGCACCGGCGAACGGAACTTTCAACGCGGTGAAGAAAAAAGAGCGATCCTGGCCAGCTTGTCCACCGAAGCGACCGTCGAAGTGCGGGACAACTGCGCCTATTTCAAGCTTATTGATCTTACTCTTACGGCCCCCGAAGAACAGCGAGAGCAACTGCTGGAAGACGACACTTTAGACTCTGTGAAGGAGTTGATGTTGGCTGCGGTGGATCTTGCACTGAACGACACTCCGTTGTGCCCGGAACTCCCGGCAGAGCTTGCGTCACTTGACCCAGCTTACGACAAAGGCGGCCCGCGCGAGATCGGAGAAGGTGGTGTTGGCGTTTTCCTTGAAGGCTCTGTTGACGTCAGTCCTTCGACAATCCTCGACATTCTGACAGTGCTTCAAGAACAAGATCTTATTCCGGGTCGGCCGTAATAACGACTGGCCGTGTGGCTGGATCGCTATTTGGTGCTGATTGATAAACCGATCGTCAAAAAAAAACGCCGCGATGCTTTGACATCGCGGCGTTTCGAATTTCTCTGGAAGCGCGCTTAGCTTTGCTTGGTAACCTGCGTGAAGTCCAACTCGACCGGGGTTTCCCGGCCAAAGATCGAGACTGATACTTTCAGCTTCTGCGCCTCGTCGTCCACGCCTTCGACCATGCCGTCGAAATCCTCGAACGGTCCGTCGTTGACCTTGACCTTCTCGCCGATCTCGAAGGTGATCATCAGCTTGGGCGCTTCTTCGCCTTCCTGAACACGGTTGAGGATCTGGTTCACCTCGGCGTCGCGCATCGGCATCGGGCGGCCCTGTGGGCCCAGGAAGCCAGTGACGCGGTTGATCGAGTTGATCAGGTGATAGCCTTGATCCGACATTTCCATATGTACCAGCACGTAACCCGGCATAAAGCGGCGTTCGGTGGTTACTTTCTTGCCCCGACGCACTTCGATCACCTCTTCGGTGGGCACCAGAACTTCGTCGATATCGTTCTCAAGGCCCTGTTCAGCCACCGACGTGCGGATCTGCTCTGCGATCTTTTTTTCGAAATTCGAAAGAACGCTGACCGAGTACCACCGTTTCGCCATGAACCTGTCGTCCTTGTTTGTCTTCGGGGTATCACATCTTGCGGACACACCCGTCATTTAAATCCTATCACGTCATCCGGAATAAAAAGCGGCGCGTGACCCGAATCGCCACACGCCCATTCCGAATATGCGTCACCTACTCTGACATCGCGCGAGGTGCAAGGGGCAGTCGCAATTGCCCCCGCCTGAACCGGCTTAGCCGAAAGCGCCCAGAATCAGCTGAAGGCCGCCCCGGATACCCAGATCGACCAAAGCAAAAAACACAGCTGTCAGCGCCGCCATGATGAAGACCATGACCGTGGTCAACAGCACTTCGCGCCGGGTCGGCCAGACGACCTTGGAAACTTCGGCACGGACTTGCTGAATGAACTGGATCGGGTTGGTGGTGGCCATTTGGCGTGTTCTCTCTGCTTGCGGATGGGCCGGACATAGCCGGGCATTGCGGCAATTTCAAGGGCGCTTGAATGAACTCTATGCGTATAGGGCGATTGGTCAGGGTTTGGGTTTGTCGTCCCACTCGTCACTCAGGATGCGGCGCGCGTCTCCATCGGGGTCTTCGTACTGATTGGAACGAACGGTATAGATAAAGGCGACCAGACCAACGCCCCCCAGAAACAGGGAAATCGGGATCAGATAGGCAAGCACTTCCATCAGGGTTACCTCAGCCGCAATGCATTCAGCGATACGGTAATCGACGAGGTCGACATCGCCAAGGCCGCGATCAGCGGTGTCGCCAAGCCGATCACGGCCAGCGGAACGGCAATCACGTTGTAAACGGTTGCGATCTGGAAGTTCTCGCGGATGCGACGAGTGGCCTTGATGGCCGTATCACAGGCATCCGCAATGGGCAGAAGGTCATTGCCCAGAAGAACGATGTCCGAGGCAACCCGCGCCGCATCCAGCGCCGAGGCCGGAGAGATCGACACATGCGCCGCCGCCAAAGCAGCCGTGTCGTTCAGGCCATCCCCCACCATCAGAACTTTGCGGCCCTGATCCCTGAGGTCCTGAATGCGCTGTGCCTTGTCCTGCGGCAAAGCCTCGGCGACCCAATCCGTTATTCCCAGCTTCTCGGCCAATGCGCGCACGGCACCCATCGAATCCCCTGAGATCAGCAGCACGAGCTTGCCTGACGCGCGCAACGCTTCCACTGCCTCGTCCGCGCCCGGACGCAGCGCGTCCGAGTAACGGAATGCTAGGGGCGCATCGTCGCCAATTGCAAGCCAGGCGGACGTTTCCGCGCCCTGCTGTGCGCCAACCCATGCGGCCCGGCCCAAACGAACGGGTTGACCGCGGTATTCCCCTTCGGCGCCGTATCCCGGCACTTCGGTTATGTCCCGAACATTTGCAGGTTTGATCCCGGCCTGTCGCGCGGCTTTGGCCAATGATACCGACAAGGGATGCGCAGAGGCCTCGGCCAGGGCCAGCGCAACCTCGACCTGTGCGCGGGTGTGATCGCCAAGATTGACCAGTTCCGGCGCACCCGAGGTCAGCGTGCCCGTCTTGTCGAACACCACGGTGTCGGTCTCGGACAACCGTTCGAGCGCGGTTGCGTGCTTGATCAGCATACCCTTGCGGAACAACCGGCCCGAGGCAGCGGTGGTCACTGCCGGAACAGCCAGACCCAAGGCGCAGGGACAGGTGATGATCAGAACCGCCGCGGCAATGTTCAGAGCGGTGCGCAAATCGCCCGAATAGATGTACCACCCCACAAAGCTGAGCGCCGAAAGGATGTGGACACCGGGCGCATAAAGCTTGGCGGCCTTGTCGGCCAGGGAGGTATAGCGGGACCGCCCCGATTCTGCGATGGCCACCAGATCCGCCATCCGGTGCAGCGACGTATCCTGACCCACTGCTGTGGCGCGCAGGGTCAGCGGACCTGTCAGGTTGACCTCGCCCGCGCTGACCAACTGGCCGGCTTCGGCAAATACCGGCAGGGTTTCCCCCGTCAACAGCGAGCGGTCCAGTTCGGACTGACCAGACACGATCTGACCGTCCACCGGCATTCGGCCACCGGGGCGCACAAGGATCAGATCACCGACCTTCAGATCGGCCACCGCAACTTCGGCCTCCACCCCGTCCACGATGCGGATCGCGCGCGGCACTTCCAGAGCGGTAAGCTCTTCTGCGGCGGATCGGGCTGCGGCGCGGGTGCGGTAGTCCAGATACCGGCCCGCCAGCAGGAAGAATGTCAGGGTCAGCGCGGCATCGAAATAGGCGTGCTCTCCGCTCAGCGCGGTCTCCCACAGGGATGTGACCAGCGCCAGCAGGATCGCCAGCGTGATCGGCACATCCATGTTCAGCCGCCGCACCCGCAGGGCGCTCCAAGCGTTGGCAAAGAACGGTTGAGCCGAGAAGGCAATGGCAGGCAGCGCGATTGCAGCGGAAATCCAGTGGAACATGTCGCGCGTCGCGTCTGTTGCACCGGACCAAACCGACACCGACAACAGCATCACGTTCATGGATGCAAACCCGGCGACGGCCAGTCGCATCAGCAGGTCACGTCCCGCCTTGTCCGCCTGTGTTGCTGACAAAGCGCCGGGGTCAAGCTCGTGCGCTTCGAAACCTGCCCGTTCAAGCACCGGGATCAGATCGGCCGCGCGGGTATCCGGCGCGGCTTTGATCATCGCCCGTTTCAAAGTCAGGTTGACGCGCGCGTCTTCGACACCGGGATGGGCGTTCAGTTCACGTTCGACCGTCGCGATACAGGCCGAGCAGTGGATGCCCGGCAGCGACAAGGCGATCTGCACATCGTCCGGAATCGGGCGCGCGGGCTCTGCCGGGGTTGCCAGACACCCCGGACAGGCCGCCGTACCGGATGAAAGCTGCGCCGTCATCGGCTACCCTTTCACGTACAGCGGAACGCGCTGCGAAAACTCGGCACCACTGCCGTCACGCGCGACCAACCGGATGTTCCAGTTGCCCTTGCCCAGCGTGGCAGGCGTGGCATAGGCCGCGCCGTCAAAGGTGAAATCCGGTGCAAAATCGTCCCGCACATGGGTTGCGCGGCCAACCACCGCCTGCAATTCGCTGACCTGAACCGGTGCACCGGTCGCGTCCGTAATATGCAGGATCAGAAGGCCACCTTTGGTTTCTGCCCGAACCGTCCAGCCCAATGCCTGCTGCTCTTTCAGGCGATCGTTGAACTCCTGGCTGGCAACGTAGGAATTCTTTACCTCCAGCCCGGGAAACGTTTTCACCGCATTATAAGCCAGCACGAGGTTCACCGCGATGATCACGCCAAAGGCACCGACAAACACCGCCAGAGCGTGCTTTCCTGTGAATTTACGTTCGGCCATGATCAGTTCCCCCGTCCGTTGAACGTGGTGTCTTTGTAAGCGCGTTCGCCGCTGCTGAGGTCTTCGACCCAGATCCGCACTGGTGTCGCTTCTGCTGCCGCCGGACCGCTGTCACGGGATGCCACGATATATACACGGGTCAATTGTGCCGTATCCGCCGGAACATTCACAGTGTGAAGATTGGTGCCTTCGATTTCCAGGCGCATCGCCGGATCACCGGCCAGTGACAGGGTGAACAGGCGGTCCTCGCCGTGCTTGTTGCGCAGCCTGACGTCATAGGTGTTTCGAATGGTGCCATCCGACAGGGTGACAAAGGTCGGGTTGCGCACGGGCGCTACGGTCAGATCGATGTCAGAGCGGATGAACAGGGCAAACAGCAGCGCAAACCCCACCAGTGACCACAACGAGGTGTACAGGATCGTACGGGGCCGGAAGATATGCTTCCAGATATTCTTGGGCGGCTGGCCTGCGCGTTCGCGCGGCTCGTCGCTGAGCGCCATATAGTCGATCAGCCCGCGTGGTTTGCCGATCTTGGCCATCATGTCATCACACGCGTCGATACACAGGGCACAGGTGATACATTCAAGCTGCTGACCATCCCGGATATCGATTCCGACAGGGCAGACATTCACGCAGGCCATGCAGTCGATGCAATCCCCCAACTCTGAATCGGCTGTCCGCTTGCCTTTGCCGCGCGGCTCACCGCGCCATTCGCGGTATCCCACGACCAGCGTGTCTTCATCCATCATCGCGGCCTGAATGCGCGGCCAAGGGCACGCGTAGATACAAATCTGTTCGCGGGCGAACCCGCCGAAGAAGAAGGTCGTGCCAGTCAGAACCAGCATCGTCGTGTAAGCGATGGGATGCGCGTTACCCGTCACAAGATCGCGGAGCAGCGTCGGCGCATCCGCAAAATAAAACACCCAGGCGCCGCCGGTGGCCAGACCGATCAGGAACCAGGTCACCCATTTCGTCACCCGGAGCCGTGCCTTACGGAAATCCAGCTTTTCCTGACGATGCAGGCGCAAACGGGCGTTCCTGTCGCCTTCGATCCAGCGCTCGACCAGAATGAAAAGGTCTGTCCAGACCGTTTGCGGGCAGGCATACCCGCACCAGACCCGCCCCAGCGCAGATGTGAACAGGAACAGACCCAGCCCCGCCATGATCAGCAGGCCCGCCACGAAATAGAACTCGTGCGGCCAGATTTCGATCCAGAAGAAATAGAAGCGCCGGTTTGCCAAATCCAGCAGGACGGCCTGATCCGGCAGGCTGGGGCCGCGATCCCATCTGATCCAGGGCGTTACATAGTAAATGCCCAGTGTCACGATGAGGATGATCCATTTCAGGTTCCGGAATGGCCCGGAAACGCGTCTTGGAAAGATCGGTTCTCGTGCGGCGTATAGGCTGGGGGTGGGGTTGGAATCGCTCACAGGCTGGCTCCGGTACTGGCTCTTCTGAGTGTGTGTTCTTCCAGATCACGCGCATAGCAACTTTGACATGGGTCAAAACGCGCATCGTACAGACACCTTTTATCACATTTCCCGAGCCTGACGCCTCAACCACGTCACAAATGTCCTGACTGCGGGTCTAAGTGCCGAATTTGGCGTCACAATATGGTAACCGCGCGTATCCGGCTCTGCATAAAGCTCAACGATGCGACCGGCCTTGATGTCCGGCTCGACGAAATGTCGCACTGTGACAGTGACCCCCTGCCCGGCCCTCAGACCGTCCAGTACCAGGTTTCCCGGCAACTCGGTGCGCCCCGCACCGCGTTCGGGACCAGCACCATGTTCGGCCAGCCAGGTCGTCGCCTCGGTGGTGCCGATTTCCTCAAGCCAGGGCAGCTGGGCCAGTTCGGTCGGGGTCCAAGACGTCTTTTCCCCCAGCAGTTTCGGGGCAGCGACGATGACCACGGGCGACTGCAACAGCATTTCTGATTGCACACCGGTCCAACCGCCGGGGCCGTACCGAATGGCAATGTCGATCCCACCCGGCCGCAGTTCGACAAGTTCCGCAGTGGGGTCGAGGATCAGGTTCACCTCGGGGTGGGTTTCGCGAAAAGCCGGTAGACGCGGCATCAGCCAAGAGGCCGCAAAAGAGGATGTCAGCGACACGTGGACCGGGCGATCCTGACCAGACCGCGCCAAATCTCCCACTGCCGCCTCGATCGCGCCAAACCCCAGTTGCAGGGCTCGGGCCAGGTGTTCGCCATCGGCGGTCAGGGTCAGGGCCTTGCCCGTTCGATCCAGCAAGGCAGCACCCAGATGTTTCTCAAGTACACGCAACTGCTGGCTAATTGCCGCATGGCTTACGTTTAACGCAGCCCCAGCTTCGACGACGTTGCGCTTTTCAGCAAATGCTGCAAACGCCCTCAGCGCGGCCAACGGGGGAAGCGACAACCAGTTCATATGTAACCCTGACTTACACTATGGAATGGTATTTGAGTCGCATTCAGCACCTCAAAGGTCAATCTTTATTGCAGAGATACCCTTGCAGAGGAGACCAACCATGCTGACCGTTTTTGCCAGATCTTTCATGACCGCAACCCGGATCAATGCGCCGCATATTCGCGATGCGCCAAAGCCGGGTCCCCGAAAACGCCGTTGGCTGCCGGAAGGTCATTGGTGGATGAAAAACCCGCGCGAGGTGGATCCGCACAACTTTTGACCCAGGGAACAATAAACCTGAATCTGGACCACAGGTTTAAGTGGCCTTATTGTGGGAAAAAAGCACCGGCTGTTCAGGAAACGCGCGAACAGATGGAACAGCCGGTGCCCCAGCCATCGGGCGGCGAACCGCCCGAAGGTGTTCTTTAGATCTTACTGACCGCCGCCCAACTGGTGGACATAGGCAGATACGGCGCGAATCTGCGCCTCGGTCAGGCGGGTATCCCAGTTCGGCATGACACCAAAGCGGCTGTAAGTTACGGTTTCCGTCAGCGCTTCTTCGCTGCCACCGTAAAGCCAGATCGCGTCAGTCAAATTCGGCGCACCCTGGAAGATATCGCCTGTGCCATCCTCGCCGTGGCAGGCCGCACAGTTGTCTTCGAAGACAACTTTACCTGCCTGCGCCGCCGCATCGTCGGTCTGGGCATTGCTCAGCGACATGACGTACTGAACCACCTGCGTGATTTCGTCGTGTTCGAGGATTTCGCCAAATGCCGGCATCTCGGAATAGCGCGCATCGTCGCTTTCTTCGTTCCGCACACCGTAGCTGACGGTGTAGACGATATCGTCCAGCGTTCCGCCCCACAGCCAGGCATCATCCAGCAGATTCGGGAAACCCGGCGCACCCTGCGCACCCGAACCATGGCATTGTGCGCACCAGGTCCGGAACACCGCACCGCCCGAGTTCACGGCATATTGCTGAAGCTCTGCATCCTTGGCGATGTCTTCCAGCGAAGTTTCCACCAGCTTGGCGTTCCAAGGCGCGTTTGCCTCTTCGAAGGCAACCATGTCCTGCTGTACGTTTTCACGGGTTGACCATCCCAGCACACCGGCTGTCGCGCCATGGACCAGAGGCCAGGCCGGAAACATGATCGTGTAGATCACGCCCCAGAAAATGGTGGCGTAGAAAGTCCATAGCCACCAGCGCGGCATGGGATTGTCGAATTCCTCGATCCCGTCCCAGCTGTGCCCGGTTGTGTTCGGATCGCCCGGCTGTTTATCAGGTGTCTTGCTCATTGCCGCGCCTCCTTGGGTGTGGCGGGTTTGTCTTGATGCCGGAAGGGGATGTTGGCGGTGTCCTTGTATTCCTTGCTGGCACCGGGGCGGAAAACCCAGATCACGATGCCAACGAAGAAGGCAAACAACACAAGCAGCATCCAGCTATCCGCGAACTGTCGAAGCAGTGTGTATTCTTCCATCACACCCTCCTGTTAACGGCTTGCATCCGGGGTAAAGGTCGAGAAATCGACCAGCGTACCCAGCATCTGCAAATAGGCGATCAGCGCATCGGCTTCGGTCAGTTCAGGCTGACCATCGAAGTTGCGCACGTTGACCTTGTCACCGTACCGCTCCAGCAGACCGTCGTAGTCACTGTCAGGATCGGCCTGCGCGCTGAAATCGGCAACCGCGTTTTCCAGCATCTCCTCGGTATATGGGGTGCCAACAACCGCATTGGTCGCCATGATGTCACCGATATACTTGCCGTCGATCTTGCGATGTTCGAGGAAGCCGTATTTCGGCATCACCGATTCAGGCACCACAGACTGAGGGTCACGCAGGTGGTCCATTTGCCACTGATCAGAATAGCGGCCACCGACACGCGCCAGATCAGGTCCGGTACGCTTTGATCCCCACTGGAACGGGTGGTCATACATCGATTCAGCCGCCAGCGAGTAGTGACCGTAACGTTCGACCTCATCCCGCATCGGGCGGATCATCTGGCTGTGGCAGACATAGCAGCCTTCGCGGATGTAGATCTCACGCCCTGCCATTTCGAGAGGGGTGTAAGGGCGCATGCCCTCCACCTTCTCGATGGTGTTCTCAAGATAGAACAGCGGGGTGATCTGCACCAGGCCACCGATGGTCACGACCAGAAAGCTGAAGATCAGCAGGAGGGTCGCGTTGGTCTCGAGGATCTTATGTTTGTCGAGAATTGCCATTGCTCCGGCCCTCCCTCTATTCAGCCGGGACCGCGACGGTCAGGCTGGCCTCTTTGGCCGGCGCTTTCCGCACAGTCATCCACAGGTTGTAGCACATGATAAGCGCACCAGCGACGAACATCACGCCACCCAGCGCACGCACCACGTACATCGGGAACTTGGCGGCCACGGTGTCAGCGAACGAGTTCACCAGGAAGCCGTTGGCATCCACTTCACGCCACATCAGGCCTTCCATGATACCGGTGACCCACATCGACGCGGCGTAAAGCACGATGCCGATCGTGGCGAGCCAGAAGTGCCAGCTTACCATTTGCAGCGAGTACAGACGCTCGCGTTTCCACAGGACAGGCACCAGGAAGTACAGTGCACCAAAGGTGATCATGCCGTTCCAGCCCAGCGCGCCAGAATGCACGTGACCAATGGTCCAGTCGGTGTAGTGGCTGAGACTGTTCACAGCACGGATCGACATCATCGGACCTTCAAAGGTGGACATGCCGTAGAAGCCGACCGAGATGACCATCATGCGGATGATCGGATCGGTGCGCAGCTTGTCCCAGGCCCCCGACAGGGTCATCAGACCGTTGATCATACCACCCCAGGACGGCATCCACAGGATCACCGAGAACACCATGCCCAGCGTCGACGCCCAGTCAGGCAGTGCGGTATAGTGCAGGTGGTGAGGACCGGCCCAGATATACAGGAAGATCAGCGCCCAGAAGTGGATGATCGACAGCTTGTAGGAAAACACCGGACGTTCGGCCTGTTTCGGGATGAAATAGTACATCATGCCCAGGAAACCCGCGGTCAGGAAGAAGCCCACAGCGTTGTGGCCATACCACCACTGGATCATAGCATCCTGCACGCCTGACCAGACGATGACCGATTTCGAACCCCAGATGCTGACCGGGATGGTCATGTTGTTGACCAGATGCAGCATGGCGACGGTGACGATAAAGGCCAGGTAGAACCAGTTGGCCACATAGATGTGGGGTTCTTTCCGCTTGATGATCGTACCCAGGTAGACAGCCAGATAGGCGACCCAGACGACGGTCAGCCACAGATCGACATACCATTCAGGTTCGGCATATTCCTTGGACTGCGTTCCGCCCAGCACATAGCCGGTCGCGGCCAGCACGATGAACAGCTGATAGCCCCAGAACACGAACCACGCGAGGTTGCCGCCCCAAAGCCGCGCCGCGCTGGTACGCTGAACCACGTAGAACGAGGTTGCGATCAGTGCGTTGCCGCCAAAGGCAAAAATGACCGCCGAGGTGTGCAACGGACGCAGACGACCAAAGTTCAGATAACCCTGCGCCCATTCGAAGTTCAGCACCGGAAACGCCAGCTGAAACGCGATAAAGGTCCCTGCAAGGAACCCGATCACGCCCCAAAAGGCGGTTGCGATCACGCCATAGCGGATCACGCCATCCATGTATTCGCCCGAGCGGTCGATCTGAATATCTGGCTCGTCAGTGTTTCGAAGCGTCCAGATGAACAGGCCACCGGCGATGAGCATCACCAGCAGCGCATGTACCTGATACGCCAAATCGCGTGCATAATTGGTTCCGATCGCTGCAAACAGCGCGATCAGACCAAGCACGATCAGCTTGATGTAATTCGACATATTGCGTCCCTTTGCCATGCTCCGCACGTTTTTGATTCTTGTGACGCGCGAAGCCCATTTGACTGGCTGCCGTTCTGAAGCACGGCCACCTTCATTGCTTTGATCTGTATCAAGACAGCCCAGCGTTTTCTATGACACGCATGGTAGTGGAAAAGGGCTAACGGGTCACATGAGACCAATTGCCCGAAACATGAGGTCAAAATGGCGTACAAATCTCTTCTCACAGTCATGACCGAAACGCAGACTGCACAGGCTGCTCTGGCGCAGATTGTGGCCCTGGCCGAGTCCCAGGATGCCCATGCCGAGGTCCTGTGTCTGGGCGTCGATCGCAGTCAGACAGGTTATTATTACGCGGGTGCCAATGCGTTGATCGTTCAGGAAACGCTGAACCGGGCCAATGCCGAAGCACAGGATTTGCTGGCCTTTGCCAATGATTATCTCGGCAAATCCGGCGTACGTTGGTCTGCCGAACACGGCGTTGCACAGATTGCCGATATCGGGCGCCACGTCGCACACCGGGCCCGGTTTTCCGACCTTGTGATCCTGCCTCACCCGTATGGTGAAGGTCGCGGGGCCGAGGCCGAGCCCATTATCGAAGCAGCCATGTTCGAAGGACATTGCCCGGTGCTTGTGGTTCCCGACAGCGGCGTGCCGTTGAAAGCGCCCGGCAACATCATGATCGCCTGGAACGAAAGTGTCGAGGCCATGTGCGCCATCCGGCGGGCCCTGCCCTTCCTCAAACAGGCCGAGATCGTCCGTATTGTGGTCATCGACCCGCCACAGCATGGGCCGGACCGGTCAGACCCGGGTGGAATGCTGTCCCAGATGCTGGCCCGTCATGGTGTCAAATGCGAGATCGACGTGCTCAGCAAGACCATGACCCGAGTCTCGGATATCCTTAATCGCCACGCGACGGATACCGAATCGGACATGATCGTGATGGGCGCTTATGGCCATTCCCGCTTTCGCGAAGCCATTCTGGGAGGGGCGACCCGGAACATGCTGGAACAATCCTCGGTTCCGGTGTTCCTGGCGCACTGACCCAATCAAGTTAAAAAGCCGCCTCGACAGGCGGCTTTTTTCACCCCCGGCGGATGAGGCCGATCAGGAACAACAGGATCACCGCCCCAATTGTCGCGAAAAGGATCGACGAGAACAGGCCCCCTCCAACGGAAAAACCAAGCGCCGGAAAGATCATGCCCGACAGGAACGCGCCTACGATGCCGACGATGATGTTGCCGATCAGGCCGAACCCACGGCCTTCCATGATCTTTCCCGAAAGCCATCCGGCGATTGCGCCAATGAACAGCATTGCCAACAGACTGCTGAACCCCATGCCACACTCCTATGTTAGTACGTGAACCGACCGGCTGGTCGCGGTAAGCGAACTCTGCCGAACGAAAGACTGGTCAGACCAGAAACCCGCCATCGGAATCGTCGCCTGCTTCTTCCATGAGTCGCCCAAGATCGGGGATGGTCACGTGACGTTTGCCTTCCAGTAAGATCAAACCGTCCTTTTTCAGAGCTGAAATCTGGCGGCTGACCGTCTCAAGCGTAAGTCCCAGATAATCCGCCATGGCTTCTCGGGTCAGGGGCAGATCGAACACGATCGGTCCTGACAGGCCCTTTTGACCAATCGACGCATCCCGCCGGGCAATGATCGAAATCAGGCTGGCAATCTTTTCGCGCGCTGTCTTGCGACCCAGAACCAGCATCCATTCGCGGGCGGCGTCAAGCTCGTCCAATGTCATCTGCAGCAGGCGATGCGCGATGTGAGGCGTTTCGTCCATCAGCTCTTCGAATGGTTTCTTGCGGAAACAGCACATCACGACATCCGTTGTCGCCTGTACATCGTAAGGCGCAACGTCGCGCCCCGGGCGACCGACGAAATCGCTGGGCAGAAGCAGACCGACCATCTGAGTGCGCCCGTCTTCCATGGTTTGCGTCAGCGATGCGATTCCCGATACGACCGAGCCGACGAAATTCATCTGGTCGCCCGACCAGATGATGGTCTGACCCGCTTCGAAATTGCGGTAATATTTAATGCCGTCAAGCGCTTCCAGCTCGTCCGCGTCACAGCGGGCGCAGACCGCGCGATGTCGTATCGGGCAGTCTTCGCAATTTGAGTGATCGAACTGTGCTTTTATTGTCATCTGCGTTTCCACTTGATCTCCGTCAAAGCACCTAAGTCGCCTGCCCCCTAAGGGTATCGTCATGATAGTGAAACCACAATTGGCAAAGCTTGGACTTTTTGACGCGAAAGTACCGCGTTACACAAGCTATCCCACAGCGCCCCATTTCAACAATGACGTGGGGGCGGACATGTTTGGCGACTGGATTTCGGGAATCAAACCCGGCAGCGCCATATCCCTTTATATCCACGTCCCGTTCTGCCGCAGGCTGTGCTGGTTTTGCGCCTGCAGAACGCAAGGCACACAAACCGACAATCCGGTGATTGCCTATGTGGATGTTCTGAAAGCCGAGCTGGACCTGCTGGCGGCGCGCCTGCCTGCGGGTGTGGTTCTGTCGCGCCTGCACTGGGGCGGCGGTACGCCGACGTTGCTGAACGCCCAGCTGATGCGCGATCTGGCACAGCACATTCTGGGGATCGTCCCCATGGGGCCGGATGCCGAATTCTCGGTTGAAATCGATCCGAACGAGATTGACGAGGCGCGTCTGGATGCGCTGGCAGAGGCGGGCATGAACCGCGCCTCGATCGGGGTGCAGGATTTCGACGATGAAATCCAGAAAACCATTGGCCGCATTCAAAGCTACGATACCACGCGCGATGCAATCGACATGATCCGCGCACGTGGCATTGCCAGCCTGAATGCGGACATCCTTTACGGGCTGCCACACCAGACAAAGGCCCGGATGACGGAAAGCGTGCAGAAGCTTCTGTCGCTCAGCCCGGACCGCGTGGCGCTTTATGGGTATGCCCATGTGCCGTGGATGGCCAAACGGCAGCAGCTGATCCCGTCGGACGCACTGCCAACGCCCGAACAACGGCTGGAACTGTTCGACACCGCCCGCCGCCTGTTCCTGTGGGACAACTACGCCGAGATCGGCATCGACCATTTTGCCACGCAGGATGACGGGCTGACCCATGCCCTGCGCGCGGGTCGTCTGAAGCGGAACTTCCAGGGTTATACCGACGACCTGGCCGATGTTCTGATCGGTGTCGGGGCCAGCTCGATCTCGCGCTTTCCACAAGGCTATGCGCAGAATGCCCCGGCTACGTCTGCTCATACCAAGGCCATTCGCAACGGGCAGTTTTCGACATCCCGCGGGCACCTGTTCAAAGGTCAGGATATTCTGCGCGCCCGTCTGATCGAAGCGCTGATGTGCGATTTCCGGATCGATTCGGCTGAAATCCTGCGCGATCACGATATCTCGGTCGCAGCGCTGAACGACATGTATCGCGCTGCCAACGCCTCATTCGACGGGCTGCTGCAAATCAGCGACGAGGGGCTGTTTATCCCCCCCGAGGCGCGCGCGCTGACCCGGATGGTTGCCCGCAGCTTTGACGCATACGACCTCAGCAAAGCCGGGCACAGCTCGGCGATCTGACCTCTCTTTTTGCGGGCAACATTCAGCCCGTAAAGCACAAAACACATCGGGGGCTTGACGCACGCCTGCGGTTTTTCCCACACTCAAGCTGTGGGGTGATGTTTCGCCCTGCGGCCTGAGGCGGGCAAATTACAGACAGTCCTAGCTGACGCGACTGCGTCGGATGGCCCTTTTCGTGCAGCCATTCTGCAACCTGAAAGAGGGACAACACTCATGCGCGTATTCACCGTCCTCGGGCCCAGCCAGTCGGGCAAATCTACCCTGGTCGAGGCCATCAGCCGCCTCGACGGGCGCCCGACCACATTCGATGTTTCCGGAACCGTGCACTTGCACGGTTTTTCTTACCTGGACGAGCCCTGGTGCGCGATCGATGTGGATGGGGGTGGCGATTCCCTCGCTTATGTCGGCCCTGCCATGGCAATCTCGGATGCTGCCGTTATCGTGGTACCACCCGATCCAAATGCCGCCGTGCTGTGCGCGCCCTATCTTCGGCTGGTGGAAGAGGCGGGCATTCCCTGTTTTCTTTTCATCAACCGCATGGACAACCCCAATGGCCGCATCCGCGACATCATCGCGGCGCTGCAAACCTATTGCACGCACCACATCGCCCTGCGTCAGGTTCCGATCCGCGAGGGCGACACGATCATCGGCGCGGTCGATCTGATCTCGGAACGGGCGTGGAAATATCAGGAGGGCCAGCCGTCGGCCCTGATTGAGCTACCCAAATCTGTCGAGGATCGCGAGCAGGAAGCGCGGACCGAGTTGCTTGAGACGCTTTCCGATTTCGATGATCACCTACTGGAACAATTGATTGAAGACAAACAGCCCCCAAGCGATGAGGTTTATGAACTGGCCGCGCAGGTTCTGCAGAATCATCAGTTGATCCCCGCTTGTCTGGGCGCTGCAAGCCACGGCAACGGGCTGACGCGCCTGATGAAAGCGCTGCGTCATGAGACCCCCGAGTTTGATATCGCCGCCGGACGGGACGAGGCCGCCGAAAGCGCCCGTGCCATCGCGGGCTTTGCGGATGTCAAAAAGCATATCGGAAAGATCATCGTTCTGCGCGGCCTTGGGGACGGGGTAAAAGCGCATGAGGCGTTGGGCGGTGAAACGGTTGGCAACCTGACAACACTGGACGCCAAGACCCAGATCGCCACGCTGGATGCTGGGCAGATCGGACTGGCGGTCAAATCCGATCACCTCAACCCCGGATACATTTATGACAGTTCTTCTGCGACGGAGCTGCCGGAATGGGCGTCGTCTCATCCGGTTGCGCATCGTCAGGTCGTCTCGCCCGCGCATGAGCGGGACGATGTGCGCCTGTCAAACGCCCTGAGCCGTCTGGCCGAAATCGATCCGGGCCTGCACCTGCAACAGGATGAGATGAGCGGTCATTCGATTCTGGGCTCGCAAGGTCCGCAGCACATGCGCCGCGTGACCGCCAAGCTGGCCGAGGATTTCGGGATCGAGATCGAGGCGGAACAGGTGGAAACCGCCTATCGCGAAACCATCCGCGCAACGGTTGAGCATCGCCATCGCCATCGCAAACAGTCCGGCGGTGCCGGGCAATTTGCAGATGTGGTGATTTCGGTCGCGCCTTTGCCGCGCGGATCGGGGTTCCAGTTCGATGAAGTGGTCAAGGGCGGTGCTGTTCCCAAGAACTACATCCCGTCGGTGGAACACGGGGCCAAGGACGCATTGGAACAAGGCCCCGAGGGCTTTCCCGTGGTTGATGTCAAAGTGATCCTGAGCGATGGCAAACACCACAATGTGGACAGTTCGGATTATGCCTTCCGGACCGCAGGTAAAAACGCGGTGCGCGAGGCGTTGCCGCAGGCCAAACCTGTCGTCCTGCAACCGATCCTGAGCGCCGAGATACACCTGCCCTCGGCTTTTGTGGGCGATCTCGTACCAACGATCAGCACCCTTCAGGGACAGGTTCTGGGATTTGAGGGCAACCCGAATGCGACGGGCTGGGAGATATTCAACGCCCAGTTGCCCGCCGTTGCCGAGGACGAACTGCACCGCACGCTGGCCAGCGCCACGCGCGGGACCGGGTGGGTCAAGCTGAGCTTTGATCACTACGAGGAACTGCGCGGGCCTGTGCCCCAGTCATCTGCACGGGAAAAAGCCAGCGCCTGACGCGCGACACCGGGCGGGCTGTTCTCAGCCCGCCGCTGCGATCAATTCGCGGGTATAGTCGGTCTGGGCGTTTTCGAACAAATCCTCGGCCGCGCCCATTTCGACCACATCGCCGTTTCGCATGACGATCACGTTGTGCGACATGGCCCGGACCACTTTCAGGTCATGGCTGATGAACAGATAGGCCAGCCCGTATTTCTGTTGCAGATTGCGCAGCAGATCGACGATCTGAACCTGAACGGTCATATCCAGCGCGCTGGTCGGCTCGTCCAGAACCAGCAGTTTGGGCCGCAGAACCATCGCGCGGGCAATGGCGATACGCTGACGCTGACCGCCGGAAAACTCGTGCGGGTATCGATCCATCGTCGCCGGATCAAGCCCCACTTCGGTCATCACCTCGGCCACAAGTTCACGCGGTGCGCGGTCCGGGTCGACGTTGTGAATGGCCAGACCTTCTGCAATGATCTGCTGGCAGGTCATTCGTGGGCTGAGGCTGCCAAACGGGTCCTGAAACACGATCTGCATGTCCTTGCGCAACCGCCGCAGTTCCCGCGTGGACCATTTGCGCACGTCCTGATCGCGAAAGGTGATGCCACCCTCGGACGCGATTAGCCGCATCATGGCCAGCGCAAGCGTGGTCTTGCCCGACCCGCTTTCTCCAACAATCCCCAACGTCTCACCCGCGCGCACGCAGAGGGTCGCGTCGTTCACCGCTTTCACATATCCAACCGTACGCTTCAGAAACCCGCGCTGGATTGGGAACCAGACCTTCAGGTGATCGGTGCGCGCGACCTCTTCCGCATCCGTGGCAACGGGTTCAGGCTGACCCGACGGCTCTGCCGCCAGAAGTTTGCAAGTATAGGGGTGCTGCGGGTTTTCGAAAATCTCGGTCGTCAAGCCGGTTTCGACAATTTCGCCGTCTTTCATCACACAGACCCGGTCAGCAATGCGGCGCACGATGCCCAGATCATGGGTGATAAACAGCATCCCCATGTTCTCCGATTTCTGCAATTCAGCCAGCAGTTCGAGGATCTGCGCCTGAATGGTCACATCCAGTGCCGTTGTCGGCTCATCCGCGATCAGGATGTCCGGTTTGTTGGCAAGGGCCATGGCGATCATCACCCGCTGCCGCTGACCGCCTGACAACTGATGCGGATAGCTGTCCAGCCGGTCTTGAGGATCGCGGATACCGACCTTGGTCAGCAATTCGACAATCCTGTCCCGTGCCACATCGCCAGCCACACCCTGATGCAGGGCCAGCGATTCAGCCATCTGTTTCTGGATCGTGTGCAACGGGTTCAGCGAGGTCATCGGCTCCTGAAAGATAAAGCTGATGTCATTGCCCCGCACATCCATCAGATGCTGTTCCGAGGCGCCGATCATCTCTTGCCCGTCATAGGTGACCGAGCCTTCGACCAACGCGCTGTCGCCAAGCAAAGATACGGTGCTGAGCGCGGTAACCGATTTGCCCGATCCGGATTCGCCCACCAGCGCGACGGTTTCCCCGCGGTCCACAGTGAAGGACACGCCTTTGACGGCCGCGTTGACCTGCCCATCCTGACGGAACGAGACCTTGAGGTTTTTCACATCCAGCAAGCTCATGAGAAGGTCTTTCTGGGATCGAATGCATCCCGCACGCCTTCAAAGATGAAGACCAGCAGCGACAGCATGATGGCAAAGGTGAAGAAGGCGGTGAAGGCCAGCCATGGGGCCTGAAGGTTCTGCTTGGCCTGCAAGGTCAGCTCTCCCAGCGAGGGGGCCGAGGACGGCAGGCCAAAGCCCAGATAATCCAGCGAAGCCAGCCCGCCGATGGTTCCGGTGACGATGAACGGCATGAAGGTCAGCGTGGCCACCATCGCATTGGGCAGCATGTGGCGGAACATGATCGTCATGTTGCCAACACCCAGCGCCCGCGCCGCGCGGACATATTCAAGGTTCCGCGCCCGCAGGAACTCGGCGCGCACCACTCCGACCAGCCCGGTCCAGCTGAACAGGATCATCAGTGCGACCAGCAACCAGAAACTTCGCCCTAGCACCGCAAACATGATGATGATCACGTAAAGCGACGGGGTTGCCGACCAGATCTCGATGATCCGCTGAAAGATCAGGTCCAGCCAGCCACCAAAGAACCCTTGGATGGCACCCGCGAAAATCCCGATCAAGCTAGCCGCACCCGTCACCAGCAGCGTGAACAGGATCGACAAACGAAAGCCGTAAATCACGCGGGCCAGCACGTCGCGCTTGGTATCATCGGTACCCAGCAGGTTCTGGCCGTTGGGCGGCAGGGGCGCAGCACCGGGGCGGTCCACCGAGGTATTGAAGGAATAGGGGATCAACGGCCAGAGCGACCAGCCGGGTTCAAAACCCTCAGCCTGGAACGTTCCGGCGTCGATCTGTTCGATGATGCCTTCGGGATCATCGAAACAGTCTTCCAATCCACCGCTGTCGATCAGGCACTGAACCTCGGGGTCGCGATAAATCGCTTCGGTCTGGAAATCTCCGCCAAATTCGGTTTCGGCGTAGAAGTTGAAAACCGGCGTAAAGTACTCTCCCCGATATTTCACGAGGATGGGTTTGTCGTTGGCGATGAATTCGGCAAACAACGACAGGCCGAACAACACAGCGAAGATGATCAGCGACCAGAAGGCCCGTCTGTTGCGGCGGAAGTTGCTCCAGCGGCGTTGGTTCAGCGGGGACAAAGCCATTTACCCCTCCCGCTTTTCGAAATCAATGCGCGGGTCGACCAGCACATACATCAGGTCGCTGATAATGCCGACGACCAGCCCCATCAGACCGAAGATGAACAGCGTGCCGAAGATCACCGGGTAATCGCGCGCAACGGCAGCTTCGAACCCCAAACGGCCCAGTCCATCCAGCGAGAAAATCGTCTCGATAATGATCGACCCGCCAAAAAACACCCCGATGAACACGGCCGGGAACCCTGCAATCACAATCAGCATCGCGTTGCGGAAGACATGACCGTATAGAACCTTGCGTTCACTCAGCCCTTTGGCGCGGGCTGTCATGACATACTGTTTCTTGATCTCATCCAGAAACGAGTTCTTGGTCAGCAGGGTCAGTGTCGCAAAAGCCGAGATTGTCAGCGCAATCGTCGGCAACGCTATGTGCCAGAAATAATCCGTGATCTTGCCAAAGAAACTCAGGCTGTCCCAATTGTCCGACGTCAGGCCACGCAGCGGGAAGATTTGCCAGTATGACCCGCCAGCAAAAAGCACCAGCAGCAGGATCGCAAACAGAAAGCCCGGAATGGCATAGGCCACAATAATCGCCCCGCTTGTCCAGGTATCGAATTGCGATCCATCCTTGACCGCCTTTCGAATACCCAGCGGGATCGAGACCAGATAGGCAATCAGGGTCGACCACAGCCCCAGCGAGATCGAGACCGGCATCTTTTCAAGCACCAGGTCGATCACGCTGATCGAGCGGAAATAACTCTCGCCGAAATCAAACGTCAGATAGTTGCCCATCATGATCAGGAACCGTTCAAGCGGGGGCTTGTCGAAGCCGAATTCTTTTTCCAGCTCAGCAATAAACTCGGGCGGAAGGCCGCGCGCACCGACATATTTGTCGTCGAAGACACCGCCCGCCGGTTCGGAACCCGCTCCGGCGTCGCCCCCACCGGCGAACCCGGCGAATACGTCACCCTGACCTTCGATTTGCGCGATGATCTGTTCGACCGGCCCGCCCGGTACGAACTGGACCAGCGTGAAGTTGACGATCATGATACCCAGAAGGGTCGGAATGATCAGCAATAAGCGTCTTAGTATATAGGCGCCCATGTTATCGCAGCGCGCCTTTCGCTTTCAACGCAGCCTGTTTTTCCGGATTGATCCACCACAGATCAAGATAACCCAGTGAATAGGGCGGCAGGTTTTCCGGGTATTCGTACATATCGTAATATGCTGTCCAGTATTCTGCGATGTACCCCACGGGGATTACGAAAAACTCGTACCGCAAGGCGCGATCCAAAGCCATCAACGCCGTGTCCTGATCCGCCTGATTGTCCGTTTCAAAGGACGCCTCGATGATCGCGTCGACCAAGGGACTAGCCAGACCTGCCGGGTTGAACAGACTAAAGGCCGCTTCTTCCGATCCGTACATCTGGCTCAGACCGCCCCCGGTAGACAAGAACGATCCGTAGCGCGTGGAATAGACCATGTCATAATCCCGCTCGCGGCTGCGCAAAGTGTATTGCGCCGGATCAACTTTCTCGGTCGAGGCATCCACCCCGATGGATTGCAGGTTCTGGACATAGGTTTCGATCATCGTTGCGGTCGAGGTCGGCAGGTTTGAAGGATATGGAATATTCACCTTCAAAGTCTGCCCTTCGGCATTGCGACGAATATTGCCTTCGCCGACGGACCAGCCTGCCTCATCCAATATTCTGGCAGCTTTGCGCAAGTTTTTTCGGTCATTCAGGCGTGCAGGGTTTGATTCGTGCGCCACAACAGCGGGTTCCGTCAGGACATCTTCTGGAACAACGTCGCCCAACGCCTGCAGGAACGCCAGCTCTGCCCCTTCGGGCAGGCCTTGCGCCTCGATCGGGGTTCCTTGCGTGAAAGAATTCCGCGGCGTGTTCAAACCGAACAACAATGACTCGTTCGTCCATTCGAAATTGAAGGCCAGGGCCAGGGCCTTGCGGACATTCTTGTCGGCAAATTGCGGCTTTCCAAGGTTGAAGACAAAGCCCGAAGGTGTCGGCGGGCTGCCATCCGCGATCTCATCCCGAATAACTGTGCCTTCATCCAGCTTTGGGAAATCATACCCGGTCGCCCAAAGCTTGGGGTCACTTTCGATCCGGAATGTGTATTCACCCGCCTTGAAACCCTCGAACGCTGCCGTCTGATCGGCGAAATACTCGACCCGGATTGTATCAAAGTTGTTGCGGCCGACATTAAAAGGCAGGTCCTTGCCCCAATAATCGTCCCGGCGTTTGTAAACGATGCGGCGATTGATGTCGTAGCTGTCGAGCTTGTAGGGGCCAGAGCCTACCGCCACTTCCAGCCGCGGTTCATCCAGCCGCCGTGTCTCATCCGCCTCGAACCACGCCTTTGAGAAAATTGGCGTTGAGCCGACAGTTTCAATCAGGCTGCGGCGGGTGACTTCGGGATTGAAGGTAAATTTGACGGTATGGTCATCCAACGCCTCGGCCCCTGTCACCATGCGGCCAACGGCCTGCGCGTAAGACGGCAGGCCCTGTTCGATGAACAAACGGTGGCTGTAGACAACATCGTCCGCTGTGACAGGCGTGCCATCCCAAAAAGTTGCTTCGGGGCGCAAATGGAAAATGACGTAGTTGCGTCCTTCATCAAATTCCAGGCTTTCTGCCACTACGCCGTAATACTGCCCGACACTGTCTTCGGCACTTTCAAACAGACGGTCATATTGCAATGTGGTCAGCGCACCGGCACGCCCCTTTCGCGAATAGGGGTTGAGGGAATCGAACGTTCCAGAGGCTGCCAGCGAAAGCTCGCCACCCTTGGGGGCGTCGGGATTCACATAATTCAGATGCGCATAATCCGCCGGGTAATCCAGATTTCCGAAATACGAATACCCGTGACTGCGGGTGACGCCTTCATCCAGCGCCTGTGCTGCATGCGGAGCAATCAGAGCGGCACAGAGCCCCAAAATGCCAACCCATGGCCTTACCTCAAGATCACGTGCAGTAGGCATCAGGGATATCATATTGCTCATCCTCTCGGTCATTGTCACCGTCAATGTCGTAACCGCTAGCTAAAGTGCCAGCACGTGCAGATTCAAGTTTAGAATGCGTGAGCACTTTGTGAAGGTTTCTTCAGACAAAAAAGCCGCTGCGTTGCGGCAGCGGCTTTGAATAGTTCTGATCGGTCAGGCAATCAGTTGCCAATTGTCTGCAGATAGGCAATCACGTCGGCGCGATCCTGCGGCTTTTTCAGGCCGGCAAAGCTCATCGATGTGCCCGAGATATAGCTGCCGGGCTTGGTCAGGAAGGCATCCAGCGCTTCGGGTGTCCAGTTGCCGCCATGCGCCTGCATACCGGCCGAGTAACCGGTGAAGCCGTTGGCCGAGGCGACGGGGCGATTAACCACACCGTACAGGTAAGGGCCGGTGCCGTTTGCGCCGTCTTCCAGCTTGTGGCACGCGGTGCATTTGCGGAACACTTTTGCGCCGCTCTCGACGTCTGCGGCGGCCAGCAGGTCCTCAAAGACCACTTCTTCACCGTCGGCGCTTTCACCCGAGCTTTCGGTTTCGATAATGTAGGCGGCCTCAGCCGAGCCATGGCCACCGGAAGAATAGAGGACATCCGCCCCCCACTTGGCCAGAAGCAGCACCAGGAATGTGCCGAACAGGCCTGCGGCGGCCTTGGTTACTGTCATCGTGTCGAACATTGATCGCGAGTCCATTTCAGCTGTCTGGGCAGCTGTCTAAGGCTTCCCCTTGCGAGAGGCAAGGTATAGACACCGCGACGAAACGACCAAATCGCGAACTTGTTGCATGGAATCGACCAAATGACCAATCGCATTGCTTTTCAGGGGGAACCCGGCGCCTACAGTCACGAGGCTTGCCGCAACGCTCGGCCAGATATGGAAGCCCTGCCCTGCCGCACTTTCGAGGATGTGATCGAATCGGTCCGCTCAGGCGATGCGGATCTGGCAATGCTTCCGGTCGAGAACACGACCTATGGGCGGGTGGCCGATATTCACCGGCTGTTACCCCACAGCGGGCTGCATATCATCGATGAGGCCTTTGTCCGGGTTCACATCAACCTTCTTGCCGTGCCGGGTGCAAAACTGGAAGACATAACCGAGGCGCATTCGCATCTGGTGCTGCTGCCGCAATGTGCAGGTTTCCTTAAGGAACACGGCATCCGCGGCCGCGTCAGCCCCGATAACGCCCGCGCCGCCCGCGAAGTGGCCGAGGAAGGCAATCCGCATTCAGCCGCGCTGGCCAGCGAGTTGGCCGGTGAGATCTATAACCTGAACGTGCTGGCCCGCCATATCGAGGATAATGACGACAATACGACCCGCTTTCTTGTCATGTCGCGCGAAACGGATTTGTCCCGCCGGGGCGATCATGGGATGATCACCAGCTTTGTGTTTCAGGTCCGCAACATCCCTGCCGCGCTTTACAAAGCGATGGGTGGGTTTGCCACCAATGGGATCAACATGACCAAGCTGGAAAGCTATATGGTCGACGGCTCCTTCACCGCGACGCAGTTTTACGCGGATATTGTCGGGCATCCCGAAGACCGCAACGTGCAGCTGGCCATGGACGAGCTTGAGCATTTCACGACCAATGTCGAAGTTCTGGGCGTCTATCCGGCAGCACATCCGCGCGGATAATCACGGTTCGCGACGGTATTCCTTTGGGCCTGTTTCGTTGTTGCCCGTTTTGTCGAAGCTGTTTGGCAATGCCGGTGGCCCGTTCACTCTTCGTGCCGCTGCGCCTGGAATCGTCGCTCTCTAGCGGTTAATCCGGTAGACTTTTGACACAGACCCATCTTGCGTGCGGTACGTCCGGAAACCCATGGCTTCGTAATAGGCCAGACCTTCGGTATTGCCTGCGCCAATTGTTGCATCGATAGCAGGGAGACCCTGCGCAAAGGCCGCGTCCAGAGTATACGCGAAAAGTGCGCGCCCGATCCCAAGCCGGGCGGCTGATGGTCGGATATGGGTTCCAATCACGCCCCACCCCACTGACACGCCGTAGGGGTTGTTTTCGACCGCATATTTCAGGGATTGGAACCCGAGCACGTGACCATTCGGGTCCGTGGCGATTGTACACCGCAATTGATCCGGGTGGCGAATATAGTGCCTTAGAGCAAAATCGACATCGTGGGCTTTGCGTCGCTAGCCAGCCAAGACCAGATCGTGAAGGACACCAGCGACCCCTTCGGCATCGCTTTCGGATGCGGACTTGAAACTCAGGTGGTCCGGGCCCATCGCACCTGCCGTGCGATCTTGTGTCTTACCCGCCATGCAGGTGCCTCTGCTCCAACTCGCGTGCGAATTCGCTGAGACGCACCTGAAACTGCTTGCGAAATCTTGATTGCCCCAGCTTCATGGATTGCAACAGCAACCGTGCCGGCAGGGACTTGGCGGCGAGTGACATTTCAACGCTCAGGCGCGTCCGGCGCGGGGACAGGGCCAGAAAATCCACGGTCGTGAACCCGGTAATGCCCTTGCTGGCAGCGTCAAATCGCATTTGCGAAGGCCTGTCGAAATCCGTCATCACCACCGACATCTGACGCGGCTTTCCGCGCAGCTTGAACTCCGTATTCCATTCGGTTCCGGCCGTCACCGCTGTGCCACCGCCCAAACGGCGCACATCGATGCCACGGCGCATTGCCATACGCTCGAATCGTTCAAAATCCGACACCATGTCGAATACCGATTGGATGGGGGCCTCGATATCTTCTCGCGCTGAAAACTGCATAATGACCTTTGCTGTATTATTGCTGAGCCAATGTTTCCTCAGTCCAGAGTATCTGCAAGCCAGTTCTGAAGCAGAAAATGAGCGATAGCCCCCTTGCGAGCCGGCAACAACCGGGGATGATCACCGGCAAAGGCCTGCATCATTTCGGATTTGCTGACCCACATCGCCTCTTCTATTTCGACCGGGTCGATCACGATGTCGCGTGACAGCGCCTCACCCGCACATCCAAACATCAATGAGGCCGGAAATGGCCAGGGCTGACTGGACAGGTACGAAACCGCACCCACCGGCACGCCCGCCTCTTCCATCACTTCGCGGCGCACTGCTGCCTCAAGTGTTTCGCCGGGCTCAACAAATCCCGCCAACAAGGAAAACATCCCATCAGGCCAACCCGGAGACCGGCCCATCAGCACGCTGTCTCCATGCGTGATCAACATGATCACAACCGGATCGGTGCGCGGAAAGTGCTGCCCGCCACAGGACGGGCAACTGCGCTGCCATCCCCCCTGCGACACCTCGCTGGCGGCACCGCATCGGGCGCAATAGCGATGTGTTTCATGCCACCCGATTATTGCCTTAGACGTGGCCGCCAGTTCCGCGTCGCGTGCCGACAGCCGTGTCATGATCCGGCGCAGCTCGGCAAACACGTGGCCTTGCGGTAACTCCGGGTGCTGTTGTTCGGACTTGTCCACGAACGCGCCCAGACCTGTTAGATCCAGCCCCTCGGCTGTCCATGCGGAAATATCAACGGCAAACACGGGGGAACTGTCAGCGCTCAGACCCAAAAACACCGGGGATTCAATGACGCCGCCGGGACCATTGCTAATCAGCGGGTGCGTCATCGGGATCATCGCAAGCTGGTCCAGCCCCTCACCCTGTACCAGCAGCTTTCCGCGCCATAGCAAGACACACTGCGCGGCCGGGTTGTGCATCGCCTCGGCCAGCTTGTTCGCATCTCCGCGATACTGCGCCGCCCGATCAAGGCCCGACCCCCCGAAGGTTACCTGCTCTGCGTTTTTCATTGGATTTCCTTTTGGTCTTGCGCACAGGGCTGCCACGTCTCGGCCTGTGTTGCAATGGCTATTCAGGGGCAGAAAATCCGCCAGCCTGCCGCCGAAAAGCCGCATGGTGGCCTCGGAAAAATCATCTAGAGTGAATTTTGATGGATTTAATCAATACTCACATTCAATAGCAGAATACTCAAAGTGAAGATCCCCTTCTCGACGCAGGTACAGCCCATTGGTGACAGTGGGAAAATTCGCATTCTGGCCACAACCGACCTGCATATGAACCTGACCGGTTTTGACTATTACACCGACACGCCAGACCAGACGATTGGATTGACACGCACCGCCAGCCTGATCCGCGCAGCCCGGCAAGAGGCCAAGGACGCGCTGGTGCTGCTGTTTGACAACGGGGATTCGTTGCAGGGAACCCCAATGGGCGATTGGGCAGCAAAAAGTGGCACTGCCCATCCGATGATGAAGGCGTTCAAAGCCCTGGATTATGACGCGATCGGGCTGGGCAACCATGATTTCGAGTTCGGGCTGGCGACATTGGACAACATCCTGACGCAAGCCCCCTGCCCGGTTATTTGCAGCAACCTGTATCGCACGCGCGGACCTCAGCCCTGGCAGCGGCATATCGTTCTGAACCGCACTGTGTCTTTGAACAGTAAAGACATTCCTGTTCGCATCGGCATCTTCTCGGTTCTTCCGCCGCAAACGGCCTGTTGGGAGGCACATAATCTGGATGACGATATCGTCGTCGAAGATATCCTGCTTGCGGCAAAGTCCCTGACGCAGACATTGCGCGACGAGGGGTGTGATATCATCGTGGCGCTTGCTCATTCCGGCCTTGGGGGCCGCGAACCGGTGGCGGGGATGGAAAACGCCGTGCTACCCTTAGCCGCGATCAAAGGCATCGATGCCATTGTGGCCGGGCACACTCACCTGACACTTCCAGGAGAGGGTCACGCCAATACCCCGATGGTCGATCACCTGACGGGGCTGGTACATGGGACACCCGTTGTCATGCCGGGATCAGCGGGCTCTTACCTGGGGGTTATCGATTTGGCCGTGACCGCCGGGCCGGACGGCAAAGTGCAAATCCGGGATAGCCGCGTCGAACTGCGTCCGGTTATCAGCAACGGCACAGCCGTCGGGGAAGACAGTGAAATTGCGGTCCTGTGTGAGGTGGCGCATCGTATGACCCGTCAATCCGTTGCGGCACCGGTGGCACATATCCCGGATACATTGCACAGCTATTTCAGTTGCTGTGCGCCGGATCGCGGGCTGACCCTTGTAGCTGCAGCACAAGCCGCCGCACTGCGCCCGCTTTTGCAGGGAACCAACTTGGCGGATCTGCCGGTTTTGTCGGTTGTTTCGCCTGCCAAATCCGGCGGGCGCTCAGGCCCGCGCCATTACACCGAGGTACCCGCCGGAGAGATATGTCTACGCCATGTCGCGGACCTGCACGTGTTTCCAAACGAGCTGCGTGCAATCCGGATCAGCGGTGCGCATCTGCTGGACTGGTTGGAGATGTCAGCCAGCGTATTCAACCAGTTAAAGTCTGGTTCCGAACCCGAACTGATCAACCCTGAACGGGCCAGGTACAATTTCGACATCGTGTTTGGACTGTCTTATCAGATCGATCCCACACAGCCGCCGCGATACGATGCGCAGGGGAAAATGATCCATACCGACCACAGGCGGATCAGCGATCTGAAATATGCAGGCCATCCCGTTCGACCGGAGCAGATGTTCGTTATGGCGCTGAACAATTACCGCGCCAGCGGAGGCGGGCATTTTCCGCATGCGACAACGACTGAGCAGATCAGCCTGCCACCGCTGAGCATCAAGGACCTAGTGCGGGATTACCTGTCACAGCACCTTCCGCCTGATCCGACCGTCTCGCAGCCCTACCCGTTCTCGCTGATGCCGCAGCGGGGCGTGACGACAATTCTTCGAACAGGTCCGGACGCCCTGAAATATCTGGATGAGTTACGCAGGTTCGATCCCGTGCTGCTGGGTTCGGATGGCAGGGGATTTGAACGAATCCGCCTGACACTCTGACGGGTTGTCTTTTCCCGATGCCTTCCCTATATCCGGAGTCGAGAGGTTGGCGCGGGCGAGCGCCTCGCCAACCTGGTCAGGTCCGGAAGGAAGCAGCCACAACGAGCCCCGCTTGGGTCGATGTCCAACCTCTCACTTCGTGAACCATAGCCGCAGGAGGGCTTTATGATTGTATTGAAAACCCTTCGGGCAGACTGGTTCTGATTCACCGGAATCACCTGACTGCCTGAACACACGACCTGCGGATGCGCGATTGCTATCCGTTGGCATTGTTGTTTCTGAAAACAGGCAGATAAATGTCTTATACGCTTTCGGACCTGGGATGGTCCTCTCACTTTGCCGCGCAACACGCAGCTTTTCCTTCTGACACGCCCTTTCGTATCGCATCGGTACATCGGGACCGTCTGATCGGGCTGAGCCCGGATGGTGAAATCCCTTTGCTGACACCGGATAATCCGACCGGTTCATATGCCGTCGGAGATTGGGTCCTTGCAGACGCCGAAAACCGCGTGCGCCACCTTCTGGACCGGCGCAGCCTGCTGCAACGCAGAGCTGCCGGTACAGGTGCCGCAACCCAACTGATTGCGGCCAATGTCGATGTTTTGTACATCGTCAGCTCGTGCAATGCGGACTTCAACCTTCCCCGACTGGAACGTTATCTGGTTCTTGCGCACCAGGCCGGATGTTATCCGGTTGTTGTCCTGACGAAAGCTGACCAGTCGGATGATCCCGGAAGTTTCTCGGGACAAGTGGAATCTCTGGACCCGTTTTTGACGGTTTTGACGATCAACGCTCGGGATCCGGCAGATGTCGAAAAGGTTCTGGCATGGTGTCCCAAAGGCCAGACCGGCGCGCTGGTCGGGTCGTCGGGCGTGGGTAAAACGACGCTCAGCAACACCATGACAGATCAAAACCTCGCCACGTCTGGAATTCGCGAAGACGACGCACGGGGCAGGCATACGACAACGGTGCGCGCGTTGCACCGGATGAGTAACGGTGGATGGCTGATCGACACGCCCGGAATGCGCGCATTGCGCCTGCTGGACGCCCAGGACGGGATCGACGACGTATTCTCGGACATCACAGAGCTTGGCCAAAGCTGCCGCTTTTCGGATTGTCAGCACGAGACCGAGCCCGGCTGTGCCGTGCAGAACGCAATCGACGAAGGCGTGCTTGATCCGGCGCGGCTGGACCGCTGGCGCAAGCTGCGGCGTGAAGATCAGCGAAACTCGGAAACCGTTGCGCAATCGCGGGCGCGGGACAGGGCGTTTGGCAAGATGGTGCGCGGTGTCATGCAGGACAAGAAACTTCGTAAACGGCCATAGCTGCAAGGTGTTATGGAAAACCTGCGTCGCGTCTGATCAGGCGATCAGGCGCGGCCAGACCGCTGCATTGCGCCGGGCAAATGCCCCAATGTGACCAACCTCCGGCAGTCCGAATTCGGCAGGCTTCAGAAGGTGGCGTCTGGCCTCGGGGCCGTACAGATCGGCAAGGCGCCAAACTGCCTCGGGCGGAGCCATCTGGTCATCTTCGAACGTGAACAGATCCACAGGTGTTCCAGAACTGCCCCAATGCGCATCAGGCAAATTCTGCCCGATCTCGGGAACGTAGCTAAGAGGAGCTGTACACCATTTGCGCCATTGCCAGTAGACCGAGGCGGGCAGGTCCGAACCAAACCCGATCGCTTTGCCGGGCAGATACCCAAGCGCTCGCACCATCAGCGGTGCATGGCCATACCAGAACAGCCCTGCCAACCCCCGATAGGGCCATGGGTGATCTTTCAAAGTCACCAGCCCCGAACACACACCGATCATACGGTCGATCTGGTCGATATCCGGCTGCACCGGCCCCAGCATCGCACCGACCGAATGGCCGATGGTCCACTGCTGCGCATTTGGAAACCGTCTGCGCATCTCGGCCCGCGCCGCAGGCATATCGATCAACGCCCAATCCGCCATAGTTGCAGTTGCGTCTTTCAGGCGGCCGACCAAAGAAAACCCGTAGTCCCGATAGTCATAGGTCAGGCAAGCTATCCCCCGCTCGGCGGCCAGCCATCGCGCGAAGTGTTGATAATAGTCACGCGGCACACCCGTGGCACTGTTCAGCACGACAACGGTTTCCGGCTCACCTGCTGGCCGGTGCAACCGCGCCGACAAGGTCACAGACCCGGACGGAAAGCGGAAATCTTCGATCAACACCGTCTGTTCCGAATCCAACATGGTCCCCGGCTTTCGCTGAAACAATCGGTTTGCCTGCCTTCGATGCCGATGACACTAGGCCGGAACATAATCCGCATCCAGCATGACCAAACGTCCGGCCAAAGATCGGCTTGACTCGGAACGCGATCAGGCGCTAGCGGTTGTGTGATGGTTTCCGGCCCCCACAAGAGGTCGGGATGAAAAGGGAACACGGTGCGGTTTGTCTGGTCATACAGACATCAACCTAGTCCGCGACTGCCCCCGCAACTGTAAGCGGTAAGCAATGCCGAAATACCACTGGCCCATGGGCTGGGAAGGTCGGCAGAGCAATGACCCGCAAGTCAGGAGACCTGCCATCGGAACTGAAACCGAAACTCGGGCGGGGTGTCCGGGCAGGTCCTGACGGCAAAATGCTGTCCCACCTGCCCCAATATCCAGCCCACCACGCGCGGAGGGCGCAGGATGATCTGGAAGACAAAATCACACAAATACAGCGCAACTGTGTGCCAGCGGACGGGCAATACCTGCCCGGCTTTGGCGCGACTGGCCCGCTCGATTTCCGAAGCCATGGCGCAGGCGGTTTCGGCCACCAGCGAGGATTTCGAATTTGAAGGCAACAGCGCGCTGTCACATTGCGTAGAAGGGTGCATGGCAGCGATCCGAGCGCGATCCGAAAGCGTTCGCGTTTTCTGCGGGGCGCACCCTGATACAGCAATTCGGGACCTGGATGCCTATGCCGATTTGATCTTCGGACTTGAATTCAGCACGCTGCCCTCGGGCATTGTCACGAACCCGCCTTGCGCGATGATCGAGGTTTCAACGATCCGACCCCCGAAATTCGGTTACGCACCCCAGCAGCTTTCAGCTTGATCCCACTTCCACCTGTACCGGCGTGATCCGGGACGCCCAGGCCAGCTGCGCATCGGTTTCGACAGCGCACGGGCGTACGGCCCGCAGGCGGTCCAGTGCGTCGCTGGCGCGTTCACCGCATTCAACCATCAGTCGCAGAACAATCATCCCGGACCTGCCGCACCCCCCACGGCAGTGCACAAGGACCCGGCCACCACCCGACAGTGCATGTCGGGCCGTGGCGCTGACCTCTGGCCAGGCCTTCTGAACCGCTTGCGTTGGCGCTCCAAAATCTTCGATCGGCAGGTGAACCCACCGGCTGGCCCGGCTTTGGATGTCACTGCCAAAGTGCTGCGCGCCATCCTGAAGCATTTCGACATCCGTCGTCATTGAAATCACAAGGCCCGGTTTCCACGCCGCAATCGTATCCAGATCGGTGGCGTAATCCCCGCCACGACCGGGCATTGAAGTAAGGGCAAGCGTCCCGCCTCCGACCTGCAGAGCAAAGATGACCAACTGCGACATGAAGTGCGTCCTCCCCCAAGGTACTCTTTAAGAAATGAGTCATTAAATCCGCTGGTCCAGTTTAGTTGGAAACCAGCCCGTTCCTGAAACAAAAAATCATCGCGCCCCGCAGTGGACGCGGGCTGCCGCCGCCACTACGCTGTGCCGAAGCACCGAATCCGAGCGAGAAGACATGACAGACACGCCCAGCCCCGCCTATCAGGTTCTCGCCCGCAAATACCGCCCGGAAACCTTTGCCGACCTGGTAGGTCAGGATGCCATGGTGCGCACCCTGAAAAACGCTTTCGAGGCCGACCGGATTGCGCAGGCTTTTGTCATGACCGGCATTCGCGGGACGGGTAAAACGACCACGGCGCGGATCATCGCCAAGGGCATGAACTGCATCGGACCCGACGGAACCGGTGGCCCCACAACCGAACCCTGCGGTCAGTGCGAACATTGTGTCGCCATCATGGAAGGCCGCCATGTCGATGTGATGGAAATGGATGCCGCCAGCCGTACCGGCGTCAACGATATCCGCGAGATCATCGACAGTGTACGCTATCGCGCCGCCAGTGCGCGCTACAAGATCTACATCATCGACGAGGTTCACATGCTCTCGACCAGCGCATTCAACGCGCTGCTCAAGACGTTGGAAGAACCGCCCGCGCATGTGAAGTTCATCTTCGCGACCACCGAGATTCGCAAAGTGCCGGTCACGGTTCTGTCGCGGTGTCAGCGGTTTGACCTGCGCCGGATCGAGCCCGAAGACATGATCGGTCTGCTGCGCAAGATCGCCGGGGCCGAGGGCGCGCAGATCGCCGACGACGCACTGGCGCTGATCACCCGCGCTGCAGAAGGGTCGGCCCGCGACGCGACCTCACTGCTCGATCAGGCAATTTCACACGGGGCCGGTGAGACGACCGCCGATCAGGTCCGTGCGATGCTGGGTCTGGCGGATCGAGGTCGTGTTCTGGACCTGATGGACATGATCCTGCGCGGTGACGCGGCAGGGGCGCTTACTGAACTGAGCGGGCAATATGCGGAAGGCGCGGACCCTCTGGCCGTGCTGCGCGATCTGGCCGAAATCACGCATTGGGTGTCCGTCGTAAAGATCACACCTGACGCGGCCGAAGACCCGACGGTTTCCCCCGACGAACGCACACGGGGCCAGCACATGGCCGAGGCTTTGCCGATGCGGGTTCTGACCCGGATGTGGCAGATGCTGCTGAAGGCGCTGGAAGAAGTCTCTGCGGCGCCCAACGCGATGATGGCCGCCGAGATGGCTGTTATCCGACTGACGCATGTCGCTGATTTGCCCAGCCCCGAAGAGCTGATCAAACGGCTGCAAGACACCCCGCCCCCGCCTCCCGGCGGGCCGGGCGGGGGCATGTCCTTGTCCCGGCAGACCCCGGTGGCAACGCAATCCAACGGGGCCCCGCCTGCCTATACATCGCCCCCGCGCGGAGCGGGTGGCGCACCGGTTGCCGCACTGTCGCAGGATGCACAGACGGCCCTGGCCCGCTATCCAACCTTCGGGCATGTGGTGGAACTGATCCGCACAAACCGCGATGTGAAACTGCTTGTCGAGGTGGAAAGCGGCGTGCGCCTTGTGTCGTACCAGCCCGGCCGGATCGAATTCACCCCGACGCCTCAGGCACCGTCGGATCTGGCGTCGCGATTGGGCTCTGCCCTGCAACGCTGGACCGGCAATCGGTGGGCCGTCTCCATTGTCTCGGACGGAGATGCGGCGACCATTGCGGAAGTGCGGGACCGGGCCGAACTTGCCCTGAAAGCCGAGGCCGAAGAACACCCGCTGGTTCAGGCCGTGCTGACGCAATTCCCCAAGGCAAAGATCATTCGGATCGAAACACCGGAGCAGCGCGCCGCCAAGGTTGTGACCGAGGCCCTTCCCGAAGTCGAAGATGAATGGGACCCCTTCGAAGAGGATTAGCCCCTCAGCCCGCAGGTCCACGCTTCAAGAAACCGGCATACTCACGCCCCTCCACCATGCAACTGAGGGAGGGAATGCAAGCGTATAAAGATCGGTCCGCGACGCTCTGATCAGGACAGGCGGGAGACCCCTTGTGCCGCCTGCCTGCGGTCCGTATTTAGAACCAAACAGAAACACAGGAGACGACTGATGCTGAAAGGACTCGGCGGGCTTGGCGGTCTGGGCGACATGGCCAAGATGATGAAATCCGCACAAGACCTGCAAACCAAGATGACCGAAATGCAGGAAGAACTGAACAACATGATGGTTGTCGGCGAATCCGGTGCAGGACTGGTCAAGGCAACAGCTACAGCCAAGGGTGAACTCAAGGGGCTGGACATTGATCCGTCGATTTTCAACGGCGACGACAAGGAAGTGGTCGAAGACCTGATCCTGGCCGCCATCAAGGACGCTCAGGCCAAAGCTGCCGAACGTTCACAGGAAGAGATGGGCAAGCTGACCGAAAGCATGGGCCTGCCCAAAGACATCAAGCTACCGTTCTAAGCTTCATCTTTTCCCAAATACTCCCGCCGGAGGCTCCCTCCGGCGCAAAGCAGGACAGGCCATGGGCACGAACAGCGAAATCGATAATCTGATCGATCTGATGGCCAAACTGCCGGGGCTGGGCCCGCGCTCGGCCCGCCGCGCGGTGCTGCACCTGATCCGCAAACGCGCCTTGCTGCTGACGCCCCTGTCAGACGCTATGCAGCAAGTGGCCGTCACCGCCCGCGAATGCCTGAATTGCGGCAATGTGGGCACCACGGATATCTGTGACATCTGCAATAGTGAGGCCCGAGCGACAGGAGAGCTGTGCGTGGTCGAGGACGTCGCCGACCTCTGGGCGATGGAGCGGTCAGGCGTCTTCAAAGGCCGCTATCACGTGCTGGGTGGCACACTGTCTGCACTGGACGGGGTCGGCCCGGACGAGCTGCGCATTCCCCGCCTGAGGGATCGGGTTCTGGCCGAAGGGATCACCGAAGTGATCCTTGCCCTGAACGCCACCGTCGACGGTCAGACCACCGCCCATTACATCGCGGACCAGCTGGAAGGTCAGGTGCGCCTGACCTCACTGGCGCAAGGCGTGCCCATCGGCGGAGAGTTGGATTATTTGGATGACGGAACGATCACGGCGGCGCTCCGGGCGCGCAAGGAAATTTAGGTCAGCATCTATAAATCAACGTCCCTGATAAAGAGTCAGCACGAACGGCATCTCAAACGGTATTCAATTCAGGTACACATCTTGAACAATTATCCGGATCTTTTTGTGCTGCGACATGGCGAAACCGAATGGAACACACTGGGGAAGTTCCAAGGGCGCAAGAATTCGCCGTTGACGGAAATTGGCAAGTCTCAGGCCCGGAAACAAAATGAGATACTCAGGCGAATACCGAATGCACCTTTGCGCGTTTTCGTCAGCCCGCAAGAGAGAGCAATGCATACCGCCCGCTTGGCAACGACGCCTCATCATGAGTTGATACATGATGAACGGCTTATGGAAATCGCGTTTGGGCAATGGGAAGGCGCAACGCGTGATTTCATCCGAGAGCAAATCGATTGTTCCTATGAAAGCTATCATTGGTTCTTCCGCAGCCCGGGTGGGGAAAGCTTTGATGACATCTGCGGTAGAGTAGACTCATTTCTGAAGGAACAAGATGAACCTGCGATCATAGTAACCCACGGCGTCACGTCCTTGGTGCTAAGAGGGCTTTGGTTGGGTCTCGATCTGGACAAGTTGCTACAGCTACCCCGAACTCAGGGTTGCGTGTTTCATCTTTCAAACGGAGTTGAAACCATAGTGACCTGAACAAATTGCTTGGGTTCGAAACTCATGTTGTACTCATCATCGTTGTCAGAACAGTCGCGGTGACAAAAAAGCGACTTTGGATGACCATGGAACTACTCTAAGGATAGGTAAACTCAGCGATTATTTTGGAGCCGCCCATGACCCGCCTTCTCGCCATTACCTTCGCCGCCTTCACCGCAACCGCTGCCCTGTCGCAGGAACTCGTCGACAAAGGCTTTGTCGAAGGCTGGAACATCATGATGGACCCGGCGCTTGGGAACGGGTGTCTGATCCAGACGGTATATCAGGACCTCTCGGTCGTGCGGCTGGGCTATGACGCACTGGGTAATCGCGGGTACTTCGCCGTTTACAACAAGGCCTGGGGCAATATTGAACAAGGCAAAAGCTATCCCATCCGGTTCGAACTGGACGGCAAGAGCTTTGATGCCACCGCTATCGGGTTCAATGAACGCAAAGTGCCGGGTGCGACGGTGTTTTTCACCGACCGGAATTTCGTCACCGCGATTGCCCAGAACAAGACGATGACAGTTTACAATCCCGCAGGCGAGGTGGTGATGGCGATTAATCTGAAAGGCACCGCCAAGGCGCTGGACTATGCACGGGACTGCCAGAACAAAAAGCTTTAACGAATCGGATCGAACAGCGCGTCCTTGGCTGTGCAGTCGCGGATCACATCGCGGCCGCATGGCACCGGATCAAGGTCGCGCGACAGGCACAGGCGGACCTCTTCAATATAGCCCTGTTTGCAGGTGACCGTGATCATATTGCGCTCAAGCCCCGGATTGGCTTTCAAAAACGCATCCTCGACCACCGAAGCCTGCAGTTTGACGGAAGCGTCCAGTTTGCGGAACACCTGAGGGCGTTCGACCGCATCATAGGCACGCCGGGACAGGGCGAAATAGTCGGGCGCAGATAGCCCCGAACAGGTGCCGTGTTTCTTCCACTGATGCCATGCAAGGCCCGCACTGCCCTGAATATCTTCCATTTCCCGCGTCATGCGGCGTGTCGGCGGTGCCTCGGGCGAGCGGCAGAAGGATGGCCAGCCCTGATGAAATTGCGGCCAGAGCCCGTGCAGGATCCATCCGTGGTCGTGCCGGTCGTCGCATTGGTCTGACCCGCGTGCGTCCCCTTCGCGGGCGCACCAATTGGGCGACCAGCTAAGCGACAGGACGTAATAGTCGAACTCACCTGCTTTTTCACCTTCGGCCAGCGCTGCCATCGCGCTGAAGACCCACAATACGACCCAGCGCATTCGCCTCTTCCCTTCTTGCTGCGTGGCGACTATATACGGGCCAAGTTCCCCGACAACGGAAACCTGCCCCAAGACCAAGGGGCCGCCGAATTCCGGCGACGGGAAAGATGTATGTATAGGAGACGGGCTGATGGCAAAACCGCTTATGGCCAAGGCAACCGCCGTATGGCTGGTGGACAACACCACGATCAGCTTCAAGCAGATCGCGGATTTCGTAGGGATGCACGAACTGGAAGTGCAGGGTATCGCTGATGGCGATGTGGCCACAGGCGTAAAGGGCTTTGACCCGATCGCAAACAACCAGCTGACCCAGGATGAGATCGACGCCGCGCAGAACAACCCGCTGCACAAGCTGAAGCTCAAGTTCAACCCGGCGGCATCCGGCGAAGAAAAGCGCCGTGGCCCGCGTTATACCCCGCTGTCCAAGCGTCAGGACCGTCCGAACTCGATCCTGTGGCTGGTCAAGTTCCACCCCGAACTCAGCGATGGCCAGATCGCCAAGCTGGTTGGCACCACCAAGCCGACCATCCAGTCGATCCGCGAGCGCACCCACTGGAATATCTCGAACATGCAGCCGATCGACCCGGTTGCGCTGGGCCTGTGCAAACAGTCCGAACTGGATGCGATCGTGCAGAAGGCCGCAGCCAAGAAAGCGGCCGAAGGCGGCGTGATGAGCGATGACGAGCGTCGCAAGCTGGTTTCGACCGAGCAGTCGCTCGAAATGGATGCCGCGCCGAAAATCCCGACCGCGATCGAAGGTCTGGAGACCTTCTCGCTGTCCGAGGATCGGTCGGATGAAAAAGACGACGAGCCTGTTATCGACGCCGACAGCTTCTTTAACCTGCCCAAAGGCGGGGCGGATGATGAAGACGAGGATGATCCTCGTCTGTAACAGGCAATCAGCCCCGGTCGGAACGGCTGGGGCTTTTTGACGGACTTGTCATGCTGAACATTCTTTCTGCGATCTTCGGCCCGCACCGCGCCGTAACGATCTATGCCTTTCTCAGGACATGGGGGCTGGGTCTGGCGGGCGGTATTATCATGATTGCCATCGTCACCACCTTGTTTCTGCTGGGGGACGAAGGCGAACACGAGCACGAGGCTTTCCTAATCGTACCGGTTCTGTCCGCGACGCCGGTGAACGGGGACCTGAAGAACGGCGTCGTGGCCTCGGTTCGCCTGCCCGATGGATCGGCCACGTCGATTACGTCGACCGAGTCGCAGATTTCACAAACCGTTGGAACGACGGCCTGCGTGGAAAAACGCGTTTACGTTAAAAGCGGTGAAGCCCGGTATCGGTTCAAACTGCCCAGCCTCTGCGAATCCGGTTGATCGAGATAACCAACGAAATAAGGCCACCCGATGCTGACATCGGGCAGCTTTTTCATTCAAACCACCTGAAAGATGATACCTGCGATTATTGCGCCCCCCACACCAAGGCTCAGGTAGGCGGCAAACACGCGCGGTTTGACCAATGACCAGACTGCGGCCATCGCCGGTATGGAACTGACGGCTCCCGCAACCATGAACGACATCGCAGCCCCCGCGGTCATGCCCTGATCGATCAGACCCGCCAGCAGCGGCGGCGCGACGTAAGAGTTCAGATAGGCCGGCATCCCCACCAGCGCAGCGACAATGATCGGCAGCACGCCTTCTCCGCCAACGACGCCAGCGATCAGGTCCGCAGGCACATAGTTGACCAACAAAGCTTCGAGCACATAGGCCAGCGCCAGCCACTTCAGCAGGAACAGCCCGTTGTGCACGAATTCCGAACGGAACCGAACGCGACGCTCGGGCTCTTGCCAGAACTTCCAGACCGGCGTGTCATCCGCTTTCGGACCACATCCACAACACCCGGCAGGTTTGTATTCGCGCAAGGGCTGCGCAAACGCCCCCTGCCGCATCAGCAACCGAACCGCGAACCCGCCGAACAGGCCAAGCGCAACGGCTGCAACCGCTTTACCGATGGCAAAGGGCCACCCCAGCGCGGCTGCCGTAATCAAAAGCGTCGGTGGGTCGATCAATGGCGAGCTGAGCCAGAACGCCATCACGGCCGACAGCGGCGCTCCGAGTGCAAGCAAGCCCGCAATAAAGGGAATGACTTCGCAAGAACAAAATGGTGCGAGTCCGCCGAACAGGGCGGCCAGAAAGATCATCCGGGTCTCGCGCCCTTCAAAAGCGCGCGCCACCATCACCTCGGCCCCGGTCGCCTTGAGGTATGACAACAGAAGCACGGCAAACAGGATGTATTGTCCCGTATGTGCCAAGGCCCTGACTGCAAAACTCGCAACCTCACGCAGGTTGCCGGGGTCGAGAACGGCCACCGCCAAAAGAATGACGACGATCAATGCCCAGGGCGTCTTGATCATCTCCATCGCGCCTTTGGCGGTCAGTCGGGGGGATTGCGTCAATTCAGCCATCGTTGGCCGCCTTTCCAACCGCGTCAGCGCAGCATTCACTGAGAATAAACTGCGCCAGCGTCTTCAATTCATCAAAACAGGCCCGGTTAATCGTGGTGCGACCGATCTTTTCCTGTTCAACCACACCTCCGGCTGCAAGAAACCGCAGATGGTGCGCCAAAGTCGACGGAGCAATCCCCGTCCGGTTCTGGATTTCGCCAACGGTCAGACCGGCCTCACCAGCCCGCACCAGTGTCTTGAGGACTTTCAGCCGGGCTTCCGAGCCCATGGCGGAAAATCCGGCAGCAGCAGTTTCCCACATGAGTTACCTCTATTAAACTAGATTTCTAGTTTTGTAGTTTCACAAAGGGCCCTGGTCAACCCACCTTGGGAAAATTTTCCATGACGCTGTAAGTCCAGATTGCCCCTGCCTTAAGTCCAACCTATAAGCAGGCATGGGGATATCGGTCGAAACATTCTTTCTTGAGCTTAACGGTCAGGGCACGTTGCAGGCCCAGATCCAGCAGATGATTGCCGAGGGCATTCTGTCCGGTCGCTTTCATGTCGGGGAAAAACTGCCATCCTCGCGAAAGCTGGCTGCACATCTGGGTGTCAGCCGCATCACGGTGACGCTGGCCTATACCGAGTTGCTGGCAAATGATTATCTGACAGCAAAGGGCCGGTCAGGGTATTACGTCTCGCAAAACGCGCCGGTTCCGCCCAAATACTCGCCCGTGCAGCGCGGCACGGAATCTGTCGACTGGGACAAGGCACTGGCACGCCGCTTTCTGGACAGCGACGTCCTGCCGAAACCCAGCAACTGGCGCGAATACCGCTATCCGTTCATCTACGGCCAGGCCGACCGGACCTTGTTTGACCACGCCAACTGGAGATTATGCGCGGTTCGCGCCTTGGGGCACAAAGACTTCGATTCGCTGACAGGGGATTACGTGGATCAGGATGATCCGTTGCTGATCGAATTCATCGCGCGCCACACCCTGCCGCGCCGTGGTATCGTTGCCCGCCCCGAAGAAATCTTGATCACCCTGGGTGCGCAGAACGCGCTTTGGCTGGCCTCACGCATTTTGCTGACCCACAATCGCACGGCCGTAATCGAAGATCCCTGCTACTACGCGCTGCGAAGTCTTTTGAACCACTGGGATTGCGCTGTGACGCCCCTGAGCGTCGATCGCGACGGCTTGCCACCCGAAGCGATCCCGGACAAAGCGGACGTCATCTTTACCACCCCCAGCCATCAAAGCCCGACAACCGCGACGATGCCGATCGACCGCCGCAACAAGCTGCTGGATCGGGCACGCGATCTGGATGCAATGGTTGTCGAGGACGACTATGAATTCGAGATGGCCTTTCGCAGCGCACCTTCGCCTGCACTCAAGTCAATGGATCGGGATGGGCGCGTGATTTACGTGGGCAGTTTTTCCAAGTCGCTGTTTCCGGGATTGCGGCTTGGATACATGGTCGGGTCCGAACCTTTCATCCGCGAAGCACGTGCGCTTCGCTCGTTGGTCCTGCGCCACCCGCCGGGTCATATTCAGCGCACGGCAGCGTATTTTCTGTCATTGGGCCATTACGACGCGCAGATCCGACGTATGTCGAAAGCCCTGCAAGAGCGGCGCGATGCGATGGACAAAGCCATCGAGGATAGCGGGCTGACAGTGGCCGGGCGGGGTGTCATGGGCGGCTCATCAATGTGGATGTCGGCCCCTGAGCACGTCAACACAACGCAACTTGCGCTAAAGCTGCAGAACCAGAGTGTTCATATCGAACCGGGTGCTCCGTTTTTCTCGGGGCCCGACAGGCCACAGAACTTCTACCGCCTCGGGTACTCTTCTATTTCGACCAACCGCATAGCCCCCGGCGTCGAACTTATCGCGGATGCCATCCGGGCTGCGTGAGGTCGCACTGGACATATTCCGCAGACGCGTCTGGCCCTAACGCAGGTCGCACCCTTACGCCAAAACCATATCAACCCCCGGGCCCCGGTGCCCGGTTTCCTCACTCTTGCTTGGAGAGCACCCCTATGAAGATGACGACGGAAGAGGCCTTTGTTAAGGTTTTGCAGATGCAT